>CAIWJG010000404.1 GCA_903912925.1 uncultured Verrucomicrobia subdivision 3 bacterium
CGTGCGCCCGGATCGCGCCATACCAGGAAACAGTCAACCGAATGCAGCAATTCACATTATGGCCCTGTCATCCCGCGCCGGGTGGGGGCACCCGGCCTACATCGACCGCAAAACCGCCCTCTTGTAGGCCGGGTGCCCTCACCCGGCGCCCCCTTCTCGTCCATAATGAGAATTGTTGAACCGAATGTGCTATAGTGAATGCAGGACGGACGATGGGCAGATAGAGTGCAGTTGTGACCTTAAACATCAGGAGCATCTTATGGAAAAACTCGAAAAGATAGCAGTTCTGGATAGTGAGGTTCAGGCTGAACTGGTGGATAGCGTGCTGTCGGAGCGCGGCATTCCCCACCTCATGCGAAGCTACCATGACTCGGCCCTTGATGGCCTCTACCAGGCGCGTGCGGGCTGGGGGCACATCGAAGCGCCTGGGGCTTCCAGGGATGAAATACTGGCCGTGATCGAGGAACTCAAGCGTCAGGCGTCCTCAGCTACCGAGCCCGAGGAACCTTCGGCCGAAGGTCAGTAACGACCGCGGGAGCCCGGGAATGCAGAATGAAGAATGCTGGCCAGATGCAGGCACCGCGGTGGCGTTTCCTGGCATTCTTCATTCTGCATTCTGCATTCGCCTGCGGATGGCCGCTCTCCCGAGGGTACATCAAAGCAATTGGGCGGCGGCGCGATCAGCGACGACGAGGGCACGGTCTTGGCAGACCCGACCGGCGGGAATTGTAGGGTCGCGGTCGCGCAGGCGCAGGAGCATGGCGGCTTTCTCTGGGCCAGTTACTACCCACAGGATGCGGCGGGCACGATTGAGAGTTGGGTACGTCAATGTCATCCGGCGCCTTCCCTGGTATGGCTGTGTCACGGCGACGCCGGCCCCGGTGACATGCAGCACCGGGTCACCGGGCACCAGGGAGGCGGTGTGACCGTCGGGGCCGAGGCCCAGGTGGATGAGGTCGAGCACGGGCGGGGTGCCGGCGATTTCTTGAAGGAGCCGGGTGTACTGCACGGCGGCGGCTTCGAGGTCGGGCGCTTCGACCGGCATGGCGCAGAGCAGCTCGGGGTGGAGGGAGACACGCTCCAGAAGACTTTCACGCAAGTGGGTGAGGTTTCTGTCCGGGTGTCCCGCCGGGGCCACGCGCTCGTCCGTCTGGGCGATATAGACTTTGGACCAGGGAACATCCATTCCCGCCAGGGCGCGCAACATTTGCCAGGGAGTCTGTCCGCCGCTCACGGCCATGATGAAGCGTCCACGCGCCGCCACTGCTCCCCTGCCCTCCTGGGCAATGATCTTGGCCGCCTCGGCAGCGACCGCGGCAGAGTCCCCCAATACTTGAATCTCCATGTCGCCGGGTTACGCCCCCTTCATTTTCCGGTAACGGCGGATGAGGCTGTTGGTGGAGCTGTCGTGGGTAAGCGCGGGGGCTTCCTTGCTCTCCAGTTCGGGGACGATGCGCTGGGCCAGCACTTTGCCCAATTGCACGCCCCATTGATCGAACGAGCCAACGTTCCAGATCGCGCCTTGCGTAAAGACGCTGTGCTCGTAGAGCGCGACGAGCGCGCCGAGCACTGCCGGCGTGAGCCGCTCGGCGAGGATGGTGTTGGAGGGGCGGTTGCCCTCGAAGACGCGGTGCGGCACAAGCCAATCGGGCACGCCCTCGGCTTTGACCTGCTCAGGCGTCAGGCCAAAGGCCAGCGCCTCGCTCTGGGCGAAGACGTTGGCCATGAGTATGTCGTGGTGGCGGCCCAGTGGCGCAAGCGCCTGGCCGAACGCGATGAAATCGCACGGGATGAGCCGCGTGCCCTGGTGAATCAATTGGTAGAACGAATGCTGGCCGTTGGTGCCCGGCTCGCCCCAATACACGGCGCCAGTGTCGTAGTCCACCGCCATCCCATCGAGTGTGACGCTCTTGCCGCTGCTCTCCATCGTCATCTGTTGCAGGTAGGCCGGAAAGCGCTTCAGGTATTGCTCGTAAGGCAGCACCGCAGTGGTTTGCGCGCCGAAGAAGTCGTTGTACCAGATCCCCAGCAGGGCCATGAGGACCGGCAGGTTCTGCTCGAAGGGCGCGGTGCGGAAGTGCTCGTCCATTTGATGGAAACCGTTGAGCAGGGCGCGGAAGTTGTCGGGGCCGATGGCGAGCATGGTGGAGAGGCCGATCGCCGAGCACATCGAGTAACGGCCGCCCACCCAATCCCAGAAGGCGAACATGTTGGCGGTGTCGATGCCGAACTCCGAAACCTTCTCCGCATTGGTCGAGACCGCGACGAAATGCTTCGCCACGGCCTGTTTGTCGCCGCCCAAACCGCTGAGAAGCCAGTCCCGTGCGCTCTCGGCATTGGTCATGGTCTCCAGCGTGGTGAAGGTCTTGGAAGAGACGATGAACAGCGTCTCCGCCGGGTCGAGGTCGCGGGTCGCCTCGACGAAGTCAATCCCGTCAACGTTGGAGACGAAGCGGAAGGTCATACCCCGCTCGCTGTAATGCCTGAGCGCCTCGTAGGCCATGACCGGCCCGAGGTCCGAGCCGCCGATGCCGATGTTGACAACGTTGCGGATACGCTTGCCGGTGTGGCCTGTCCACACGCCGCTTCGGACACGACCGGCGAATTCGGCCATCTTGTCCAGCACGGCGTGTACCTCAGGCACCACGTTCTTGCCGTCCACAAGAAAGGTGGCGTCCTTCGGCGCGCGCAGGGCGACGTGCAATACGGCGCGGTCCTCCGTGAGGTTGATCTTGTCCCCGCGGAACATGGCATCAATGCGGTCGCGCAGGCCGGATTCCTCGGCCAGTTCCACGAGCAGCTTCACGGTCCTGCCGGTAACGCGGTTCTTGGAGTAGTCGAGGAAGAGGCCCGCCGCCTCGGCGGTCATGCGCTCGCCGCGCTTAGGTCTCTTGGCGAAGAGGGTGCGCAGATGCCATTTGCGGGCGGTCCGGTGGTGAGTGACAAGGGCCTTCCAGCCTTTGCGTTGAGTAAGTGGGAGGATCGTTGCTGTCATAATAGTTGTCAGGCAGCCATTCTAAGCGCCTCGGTCTTCGAGGCAATAACATCCATCAGGTTATTCCAGGATTTGGAGAACTCGTTAGCGCCCTCGGTTTGGAGTTGGGCGGCCAGGGCCTCCACGGCCACGCCCGCAGCAATTCTCATTATGCGATGGCGATGGCAGCCCAAATCCGAAACCCGAAATCCGAAACCCGAAGGAAATCCGAGAGCCGAAGGCCGATTCCGCCAGCTCACCCTTTAACGCAGAGGCGCAAAGATTCGCAGAGGTTCGCCGAGAGTTCTTTTTCTCTGCGTTTCTCCGCGTTCCTCTGCACTGCTATCTGTGAGGATTTGCGCCGCCCGCGCAAATTCTCTTGGCCCCATGTAACCTTTGTAACTCATTTAACCCATTTAACTTTTTGGTTGCGGCTTGGCCGCGCTGCGTCTCGGCGTTAAGCCCGGTTCCCGAATCCGAAACC
>CAIWJG010000405.1 GCA_903912925.1 uncultured Verrucomicrobia subdivision 3 bacterium
CAGAGCAGTAAATGCCCCAAGACGAGAGCAAGGCCACGAGAACCTCCCGATTGACGGGACGGTCATCGACAATCAAGACACGCGCTCCGCGCAGATCGGCCAGCTCTGGCGCTGCCGCAGGTTCGCGCAAGGGCTGCTTTGCCAGAAACGCCGTAAACCAAAATTCCGAGCCCTTGCCCGTCTCGCTGTGAATTCCGATTTCACCGCCCATCAACTCGGTCAGTTGCTTGGAAATCGCCAAGCCCAACCCTGTGCCACCATAGGTGCGCGTCGTTGAAGCATCAACTTGCGAGAACTTCCCAAAGAGCCGTCCGATCTTGTCCGCAGGAATGCCAATCCCGGTGTCCTGCACGGCAAACCGCAGTCGAACATCGCTGGGTGTTTCTGACATTACACTCACCCGGATGACAACTTCGCCTTGGGCCGTGAACTTGATGGCGTTGCCGGTCAAGTTGATAAGAATCTGCCGCAAACGCCCCGGATCGCCCTGAAGGGCCGAAGGAACCTCCGGTGCCACCACGCATCCCAATGCCAGTCCTTTCTGGTGAGCCCGCAGTGCCATCATCCCGGCGAAATCATCCAGAAAGCTGTGCAGGTCAAAATTCAAGGTTTCCAGTTCGAGTTTCCCGGCCTCGATCTTGGAAAAATCGAGGATGTCATTGATCAAGGAAAGCAGGGCTTCACCGCTGGCGCTTGCGGTCTGGGCGTAGTGGCGCTGATCCCCAGTCAGGTTTGTATCCAGCAATAGACCAACCATGCCTAGAACTCCGTTGAGGGGCGTGCGGATTTCATGGCTCATATTGGCCAGGAACTCACTCTTGGCCGCATTTGCCAACTCGGCACGATCGGTCGCTTGTTTAATGACGGTGATATCCCAGTTGGTGCCGACCAGGTGCTTGGCTTGCCCGAAAGCGTTGCGCTGCGAGATCGCCATAGCGCGAATGTAATGGGTGCTTCCATCAGGCCAGAGCACACGAAACTCGGTGTTAAAATCCTTTTCCCCACGTATCGCCAGTTGTATTTCTTCGTGACCCCGCTGCCGGTCCTCCGGGTGAACACCCGCCAGCCAAGCCTCGTAAGCGCCTCCAAACTGATCGCGCGTAATCCCGTAGATGCGAAACATCTGTTCGTCCCAAACCAGTTTGTTGTTAACCACGTCGTAATCCCAAATACCCACGCCCCCCGCTTGCGCCGCCAGAGCCAATCGTTCGCTGGTTCTAAGCAACTCTTCCTCCGTCAACCTGCGGGTGGTAATGTCGGCGAAGGATGTGACAACTGCATAAGGCTGGGAATCCCCATTCTTGACCATCGGTTCAGCATTGATATTAATCCATTTCTTCGATCCATCAGCCAGGTGAAGCCCCATCAGCACATCGTGGCAAGCCTGGCCTGTCCGCAGACTGACCATTGCAGGATGGTCTTCGCCGGGGAAGGCGGAGCCGTCTGGTCGTACAGCTTGCCAACGTGGGTCAACCGAAGTCCGTCCCATGATCTCGTCGCGGCTCAGGCCAAGGATCTTTTCCGCACTCAGATTGCAATCAGGGATACTTCCGTCTGCCGCCTGAACAACCACTCCCTCCGACATGGCCGTCAGGATTGAACGCTGACGGGTCTCGCTTTCTTGAATAGCCTCCAACATGTGCTTCCGCTCCGTGGTGTCATTCAGTATCCAAATCGATCCTTCAACCTGATTCTGCGGATCCACGGACTTGCCGACGATACTGCCCCAAAACAGCGAACCGTCCTTGCGCTTCATTTCCACTTCCGTTGAATAAGTTTCCCCTTTGGAAAGTTGCTCGTAACCGGCCCGGCCCACACAATCGTATTGCTCTCCACTCGCATAAAGTGAGGCGGTTTCCAAGCCAACACTTTCCTCATCCGTGTAACCCAGGATGTGGCTAAAAGCGGGATTGACCCACTGAACCTTGCGATCTTTGACATAAAAAACGGCTGCTGGCGTCGTATCCAGGATGATGCGCTGTTTGACGTTGGCCCGCCGGAAACAATCTTCAACCTTCAGGCGCAAGAACACTGAACCGGCTTCCAACACCAGAATGCGAATGAATTCAATGTCCGCCGTGCTGGGCGGCTCAACTCGGCGGGAAATCACGTTCAA
>CAIWJG010000406.1 GCA_903912925.1 uncultured Verrucomicrobia subdivision 3 bacterium
CCGCTGGTGTTTGCGATTTTCGGCGGACGGACGTTCTGCGCCGCCGTCTGCCCGCATGGCGCGCTGCAGGATTTGGTATTGCTCAAGCCGATAAAGCTGCCGCCCTGGCTGGAGCAGGCGCTAAGCGTGCTGCCCTACATCTACCTGGGCGCAGGCGTGCTGTTCGCCGCGACGGGCAGCGCCTTCATCATCTGCCAATACGATCCCTTCGTGCCCATCTTCCGGATGAATGGCCGGACACTGATGGTGCTAAGCGGCGCGGCGCTGCTCGTGCTGGGGGTCTTCGTGGGCCGGCCCTACTGCCGCTTCCTGTGTCCCTATGGCGCGCTGCTCAAGCTCGGCTCCATCGTCTCGAAATGGCGCGTGCGCGTGACGCCCAACTATTGCACGCAATGCCGCTTGTGCGAAGCGTCCTGCCCATTCGGCGCGATGCGCGAACCCGAGGCCAGCCCCGCGGGTGCGCAACCCTTGATCAAAGACCGCAAGCGTCTGGCCTGGCTGCTGGTGCTCTTGCCGGTGCTCCTCCTTGGCGGCGGCTGGCTGGGCTCCCGGTTTGGCGCGCCCGCGTCACGGCTCCACCCGACAGTCAGCCTGGCGGACCAGTTGGTGCGCGCGCAAGACACTCCCCCCAAGTACGGCGTGCTTTCCCCGGATGAGCTGGCGCTGGAGCGCGCTCGTCAGACGCCGCAGGAAATCCTGACCGAGGCGGCCACGATCCGGCACAAGTTCTACATAGGCGGCTGGCTCTTCGGCGCATGGGTCGGGCTGGTGATTGGTGTGAAGCTGATCAGCCTTTCCGTGCGCCGGCGGCGGACGGATTACGAACCGGACCGCGGCGACTGTTTCGCGTGCGCGCGCTGCTTCGAGTTCTGCCCGAACGAACTGGTCCGGCGTGGCTTGACGCCGGCGGCTGCATCCGCCCCCGCCGTGGAAGGCTCGAACGTATGAACATGTATAACGCTGCTGGGAATTGGCGACTTACGGCCTGGATTGCAGGCGTCTTCTCTGTGTTGGTCGGCCTCACCATGCTTTACGGTCGCCTCAGCGTCAGGGCGGAGGATCCCCTGAAGTCGCCACAGCTTAAGGAATCCAAGGAGAATCTGCGGCTCAACCCGATGGATGAGCAGCTCAAACAGCGTGTCCGGGAGTTGGACTTGCGGCTTCGACAGCGCTACTTCCGCCAGTTGTCGCAGATGGAGTCGGGGGTGTATTTGCTGCTCGGCGGGGTGGTCGTGTTCGCCCTGGCAATCAAGCGCGGCGCTCTCGCCCAGAGGCGGCTCCCGATGCCCAAGCCCCGGACCGACGCTCCAGAGCAATCCCTGCAGTCCGCTGCGAGGGCCCGCTGGTCAGTAGCGGCAAGCGGTGCGGCGATCGGCGGGTTTCTGTTCGTTCTGAGCCTCGTCCTGAGTTCGGCCCTGCCCAAAGGGACGGGAGAGATGGAGAAGGCGCTCGGCGCAGGCGATGCCGCTACTTCCGGAGGATCGCCTGCCGCAGATGCCGCCAAGTCGGGGGACTTCGCCTCGGCTGAAGAGATGCAACGTAACTGGCCCCGCTTC
>CAIWJG010000407.1 GCA_903912925.1 uncultured Verrucomicrobia subdivision 3 bacterium
GCGCGGACGGCGGAGTCGAGGGCGGCTTGGGCGTCGCGGAGGCGGTGGGTGCCGGGGGTTTCGAGGGTGCGATAGAGGTCGCGCAGGGACCAGCCGTTGGCGGCCATGATCTCGCGGCGCAAGGCGCGCAGGGAAACGGCGGTTTCGGCGACGGCGCTGGGGGAAGTGAAAGCAAACAGTGTTTAAGCGGCCGCCAGTTCGCGCGTATGGGCAAGGTCACGCCGGGTGAGCGGACGTACTTGGCCCGCGAGCAGGGTGACAATGGCTACCGTCTCACCGGTCAGCGTCATGAACTCCACTTCATAGCCTTCGCCGCCTTTGGGGATATGCACAACCGTGCCGACGTCACCCGCCTCCAGCCCTTCGTCCGGAACGTTCGCGGTCAATACAACGCAATCGTGGTCTTTAATCATAGCTTCGCCTCCAGCGGAGGTTTCAGAGGTTTGTGCTGAAACTCACCGAGCGGGCAACCTCAGCCTGCCTTCCGTCGAAGGTAGCGAAGTAGTTAGCGCCCAGTTCCCACGCAGCTCCAATGTGCCATAAGTCCAACGTCGTATGCTTGGCACCCCATCCGTACGCGTTGGCCAGGCTCAGGGCAAAGTTGACGGCTTCGGGCGGGAGAGCCTTTCGCAGGAAGCCTCCCCTGGCCACCGCCCGTTCGGCCCGAAACACAATGGTGCGGGCGATGTGCTCTTGCAGCCCCTCGGGCTCGCGATGCGTTGCCACTTGGGCGGCGACGGGAACCTCCAATTGATGCAGGTCACACCAGAGCCAGGTGTCCCCGGAAAGCCTGGAAAAGAGCTTCAGCGCCTCGGCATAGTTGCTATCCCCCGTATGCCACAAGCTCAAAATGAAGCTGGTGTCGGGGTAAACGATCATTCCTCATCCTCCTGATGCCATGCCGCCAGGTCCGTTTTCTGGCTCGGGCCGCTCAGGGGGATGTCCCGCATGATCTCCTTGTGCAGAGCGGCCAGGTCCGGCGTTTCCGTTTCACGGACCAGCAAGAATCCTTTGCCGGAGGGCTTCGTCACGCGCAGCGCCTCACCCGGGCCCAAAGCTTCCTCCGGGGTTCCGCGCTTCAATTCCCTAACGGTCACAGTCCTGGTCACTTTCATGTCTGATAATATGCCGCTGACAAATCCGCGGTTCAAGCCCCCTTATACTCCTGCACGCAGGGTCTCAGGGCGGCTGAATGCAATCGGTACTGATAAACCCCGCAACCTGTGAGACGGTCAGCCCGGGCGAGGTGACCGGCTGGCCGTCGGCCTCTTTCTCGGCAAGCACGAGATTCAGGCGAAGGAGGAAAGACAGGGTGTCTTCGCCCGCCTTTATGCCGTAGGCGGCGCGGACGGCGGAGTCGAGGACGGCTTGGGCGTCGCGGAGGCGGTGGGTGCCGGGGGTTTCGAGGGTGCGATAGAGGTCGCGCAGGGACCAGCCGTTAGCGGCCATGATCTGGCGGTGGGTGCCGCAAGAGTGTCAAACGTGAGACACTTGCTCGACCTTTTCAATAAAGCCCGTCGCCGCCGCAGCCCTTTGCGCGCTCAGGCCACCGCCAGGCTGCGCTCGGCGTGTTCCAACACGGCCCCGACCTGCTCGGGTCTGACACCGGGATACCAGTTCAGGAACTCGTTCACCGTGGCGCCGACTTCGAGGTTCGCAAAAAGGGCGCGCACTGGCACCCGAGTGGATTTGAACACCCAAGCGCCGCTCACCTTCCCGGGCACCCGTTCGACCGCCGCGCATTGAGTCCACTCCAGCATCGCCACGAACATACGTCAACGCTCGCAGCCCGAGAAGCCTTTGGGGGCAGCGTTGACGGGCAGTAATGGGAAAGCAACTTGCTCACACCGCTCCAACCGCGTAACTTTAGGCACATGAGAACGTTGAGCCTCGAAGAAGCGGTGAGCGGCTTGGGGCGATGGTTGGAACGGGCTATCGCTGGTGAGGACATCCGCATCCGGAAAGGCGACGCAGTTATCGAACTGCGGCCCGTGCCCGCGTCAGGGCCTCCATCCTCGAATGAATGCCTGTCACCGCGCGAAGCTCTGCGCCGGCTGCAGGCAGAAGCCCACCTAACGCCTGACCAAGCTCAACAATATCTCAACGAAGTGCATGACGAGCGGCTGGCCGCAGAAGCTCGCCGACCGGCATGATCCACCTGGATACCAATTACCTGATCACTTAGTGCCCCTGGCCGCAACTGCTGTGACGTAACGCAGACTTGTAGTCCAATGCCGCCAGGATTTGAGCCCCTGCCTTTCGGAAATTCCAGCGCTGAATCCCAAAGGGATTCCGCCCCAAAGCCCAGGGTTGCGAGCCGCGAGCTACCCTGGGAAAAGCGGGGGGGTGTCGGCCAACGGGGTTGCGGCCCGATGGTGGAGCGGGGACGCAACCCCGTTGGGGTTGAAGATCGCACGGACGCTAACCCAGGGTAGCCTCGCGGACTCGGTTGCTGGGCTGGAGGACACAAACTTTGGGATTGCAAGCCGCAAGAGAGGTTCTCGACCATGACGA
>CAIWJG010000408.1 GCA_903912925.1 uncultured Verrucomicrobia subdivision 3 bacterium
AGCAGAAAGCTGAAATCGGAGTACAGATGTGGCCGTTAATCAGTGATTGGTGAGCGGTGGCCAAGATGTAGTGCGGCCTGCCCTGCGAGGGGCGCTTCTGGGAAAGGGAATTGGGACCAGCCAAGCCATACCACCTGTAGTGGGTCACTGCTTTCGAAGAGCCCCACATATAGCGCTTTGCCGGTGCTTTTTGGCGCCACGTGCCTCAGAATGCAACGGTTGGCCTCGTCGGTGGGCTTCGGGACAACGGCGCGATTGGCGCCCAGGAAGAACCTGCCGTATTCCGGCGTAACACCATATCCTTGAGAGTGTTACGCGAATAACCCAGCCTGCACGGAATCAGGGCGCGTAAGGCACGGTGCCGTTGGCGTCCACGGTGTAACCCCACTGCTTGACGTAGGTCTCCCCGGGCAGAAACGCATCGTGCCGCTCCTTGAGTTTGCGGGCGAGCAGAGCGTCCAGCCCGGCTTGAAGCCGGGCATACTTCGGCTGGCTTGCGAGATTGTTCGTCTGATATGGGTCCGTTTGGTCGTCGTAGAGCAGCCAGGGGCCGTTCAGGTCGCGCACGTACGTGTAACGCGTCGTGCGCACGCCGCGGTATTCCTTACCGCCGTCCCGGCGCACCCATTGGCCAAAGGGTGAGGCGCAAAGGATCATAGTCGCGCCGTCGCCTGGGTTCTTACCGCCGCGCAAATAGCGGCTGTAGTCGAGGCCTTCGACCGTCTTGGGAATCGGCACGCCGCACAGGCCAAGCAACGTGGGCATGAGATCCTCGGAGTTGATCGGGGCGTCAAGTCTGCGAGCTTTCACGCCCAGGCCCTTTGGCCAGCGCACCAGGAGAGGGACTCGGATCGCTTCATCCCAAGGACGTTGTTTGTTGTAGGCGCCTTGCGAGCCGAGCATGTCGCCATGATCGGAGGTGAAGACCAGCAGCGTGTTCTCCGCCAGCCCGCTCTCCTGCAAGGTGCGGCGCAGTTCGCCGAGACATTCGTCCAATGCTGAGCAGTGCGCGTAATAGCCGGCGAGGACTTTGCGCGCCTTGGCGCGCTCCGATTCCGGCACGTTGGGTCGCAGGGTCAGCTTTTCGGGGTCATACAGCGCTCGGTATTTCTCGGGCGCGGTTAGATAGGGATCGTGCGGCGGCCCCCACGCCAGGAACAAAAAGAAAGGCTTCTGGGCCTGCGCGTGGTCGCGGAGGTATTGCTGGGCATCGCGCGTCTGGGCGATGGCGTCATAGCCTTCCCAACAGAGCTTCTCAGGGCTGTCCGCGTAATACGCCGAGTGGTTATAGTCGTGCGTGCATTCAAGCACCTTCCAATAGTCGAATCCTTGTCGCCGGTCGCGGGGGATGAAGTTCGAGCGCCCATCGCCATTCACATGCCACTTGCCAATGTAGCCGGTGTCGTAGCCCGCTACGCGCAGGACCTTCCCAATAGTTACCGCCTCCGGGTTGAGGGGAACGTCGTTGAGAAAGACGCCGTGCTTGAGCGGCCGCTGCCCGGTGAGCAGTGATGCCCGCATAGGCGAGCATACTGGCATGCCGGAAACGGCGTTGACGAAGCGGATGCCCTCGCGCTGGAGGCGGTCGAGGTTGGGCGTCTTAACATCCGGGTTACCTGCGTAACCAAACGCCTCAGCCCGCCACTGGTCGGCGAGCACAAACAGGATGTTCGGCGGGCGGGCACCAGGGCGAGCTTCGGAATGCTGTGCCCGAGCAGTAACGGTGGCGAGAACCATCGCCACGAATCCCGTTGCTAACCTATGCCAAACGATGCTCAGCTTAACGATGTTCAATTGAAACCTGTTGCAACCTTGACGGCAGCGCCCTTAAAGCTGAAGCACTTGCCGAAGCGCGCTTTCGAGTAGGGTAAGGTCGGCTCGAGAAACGCTGCCGGTGGTGTGGGTAAAGCGACTCTTGTCAACCGCTCGCACTTGGTCAACGACCGCGACGGAATCAGCTCCAGCGCTTGGAACAGCGACGACAACGGGCGGGGCCGTGTCTGGAGAGGCACTCAGAGGCACAACTATCGGAGTTGACCGCTTACTGTTTAACCAATCCGCAGATACTATCACGCATGGCCGATGTTTCTTGATCTCCCGCCCCTTGCTCGGGTCGAGATTGACCCACCAGATTTCACCACGTCTCGGATTCATTGAGCTTTTCCCAGTCATTCATGTCCAGCTTCAATGAATTGGCTTTCTTACAAGCGGCTGCCAACCCGGCTTTAGTGGACTGAAATTCACGCTCCAGCAAGCGCGAAACCATCGGCGACCGTTGTCCCTTTGGAACCGAGGCTTTGAATCTCGACGCAAGCGGCGTTGGTATGTCAAAGGTCATTTTCATGCAATACACCTTACTATTACCTGCCCTGCAGGCAAGCACGCGTTCAATCCAGGCACGACACTCGCCTCGATCGGCCCGTACATGATCGTAAACGCCTTAATCCCTCTCGATCTTCCTGGTCGCGAGGGCCACGCTTCATTGGCCACTGCTCGCGCTAAACCGATAGCTGCCGGATTCCACCGCCAGCACCAACCGGTCCCCTTCCCTTCGGAGGAACTTCACCCCTTGTGCCTGTGCCAGCAACCTGCCGCTTTCCGTCACGCTTGCAAGATCACGAGCCGGGATATAGACGGTCGCAGTCGTGTTCGCCGGGATGGTCACGTCCAGGCTGAGACCACCGTCCCCCACCTTCCACGCGCTGGCGATACGACCGCGGATGGAGTCGTAGCTGGCTCGCACCCAGTCAATCGGCTTCTGGTCCGGGTTGCTCTTGGGCGACGGAATCGTAGGCCGAATGATGATGCGCTTGTAGCCCGGCCCCTCGGTCTGGATACCCGCGAGTTGAGAGAACATCCATTCGCAGACGGCGCCAAACGCGTAATGCGAGAAGGAGTTCATCTCCGCGTTCTGCGGGCCACCGAATCCTTTGTCCTTGGTATAGCTGTTCCATCGTTCCCAAATGGTCGTCGCCCCCTGCTCGATCTCATACCCCCACGATGGGTATTTCCGGCTCTGCAAGAGGCGCACCGCCAGGTCCGACTGGCCGGTAGCCGAGAGCACCGGCAGCAATGGCCGCGTGCCGAGAAAGCCTGTGCTCATGCGAGTCTCGTTGTCCTGGATCTTCTTCGCCAGCAGCGCGCCGGCCGCCGCTCGCAGGTTGTCCGGGAGCAGATCCATGTAGATCGCCAACGCGTAGGCGGTTTGGGTGTTCAGGGCCAGCGAGCCGTCGGCCTTCACGTATTTCTGGTTGAACGCGGCCTTTATCTTGCCGAATAGCTCGCGGTATTCGGCGGCCTCTCGCGTCTTGCCGATGGCTTGCGCCATCTCGGCCATGAGCTTGGTCGAGTAGGCGAAGAAAGCCGTATCAATGTAGTCGAGCGGCGTCTTCTCATTCACCGCCAGCCAGTCACCCCAATCGTTGCCATGCGCGACGCCGAGGTAATCCTTACTCGCGCCTTTCCGCCACGCAATGAACCGCGTCATCGGCTCCCAGCAGCGCTCGATGATCCGCGTGTCGCCATAAGCCCTCCAGATGGTCCACGGGCAAATCACGCCGGCATCGCACCAGGCGGTGCCGAAATCCCAGCCGTGCTGGAACGGATGCGGCGCGTAGCCCGGGAAGGTGCCGCTGGGCCGCTGCGATTCCATTAGCTCCCGCAACCACTTGGTGTAAAAGGCAGCGACGTCGGCATTGTAAGCTGCCGTCCCTACGTAAGCCTGGGCATCGCCGGTCCAGCCGAATCGCTCGTCGCGCTGCGGGCAATCGGTCGGCAGATCAAGGAAGTTGGCGCGCTGCGTCCAAACGACGTTCTTAAACAGGCGATTGACCATCGGGTCAGAGCACTCGAAGGCGCTGGTCAGCGGCGTGTCCGAGTGCATCACGACTCCGGTGATCGTCTCCAGGTCCGGCTGCCCCGGGTAGCCCGTCAGCTCGACATACTGGAAGCCGTGGAACGTGAAGCGCGGCTGGTAGGTTTCGCCCTCCGGGTCGCCGCGCAAGGTATAGAAGTCAGTGGCGCGCGCCTTGCGCAGGTTCTCAGTCATCAACCGGCCATCGGGATGCAGCATCTCTCCGTAGCGCAGGCGAATCCGCGTGCCCGCGGCGCCTTTGACCTTCAGGCGGACAACCCCGGCGAAGTTCTGGCCCAGGTTGAAGATATGGACGCCGTTGGTTGTCGAAGTGATGCCAATGGGCTTGATCTCCTCGATTGCTCGCACCGGCAGGCCGGGAAAGGCTTCGAGCTTCGGCGGACGCTTGAAGCCAAGGTCCACTTCGTGGCTCTGGATCTTAACCTTTCCGCCCGCAGCAGGATTCTGACCCTCATAGAACTTGGCTTTGACCCGCCCGTTGTCTTCCGCCCGGATCGCCAGCTCCCATTTGCTGTCATCGAACCCGGGTTTTGACCAGCCAGGCGTGTCCTGGCGCGCGTCAAAACGTTCGCCCATCAGGAAATCCGAATCTTGAATCGGGCCCGCCCCACTCACCTTCCAGGATGTGTCCGTTACAATCCTCTGCCGCGAGCCGTCGGCGTACTCGATTTCGAGCTGCGCCATCAGCGAGGGAGTCTTCCCATACGTATAACGACCGATCGCCTCCGTCCCCATACCCGTCAGCAAGCCAAACCCGATGTAGCCCGAGTACCAGCCGTCGGCCACCCATGCGCCGAGCGCATTCGTCCCCTGCTTCACCAGCGCAGTCACGTCATACGTGTTGTAATAGGCCCGTTGGTGGTAATCCGTCCAGCCCGGCGTGAAGTAGGCGTCGCCAACCCGCTCGCCGTTCAGGTGCAGCTCATAGATGCCCAGCGCCGTCGCGTAAATCGTTGCGCGCCAGACGGCTTTGGCGGCCGCAAACTCCTTCCGATACTGCCGAGCCGGCGGCAGGAATAGCGGGTCCGCAAAGCGGTGCAAGGGCATCTTGTCACTGAAGCTGATGTATTGCGCCTTCCAATCGTCCGGTTTGAGCAATGCCATGCCCCACGTCGCCCGCTCGCTCCAGGCGGATGGCTTGCCGGCCTTATCCCAGACCTTGATCTTCCAGTAGCAGCGCTGCCGCGAGGTCAGGCCCTTGCCGCCATACGCGATGCCGGCCGTTTCACTGCTCGCGATCTTGCCGCTGTCCCACAGATCGCCCCGATCCTTCCGCAGGCGAGTCTCGTCGCTGGCGACCAGGATTTGGTAGGCGGTTTGTCGCTGGCCCCGCTGGCCGGATTCGACCACCCAGCTTAGCCGCGGATGCACTTCATCAATGCCCAACGGGTTGACGAGGTACTCGCAACGGAGCTGCTTTGGGTTCAGGCCGCCTGCGGCTGCAAGCGCCTGGCTGGCCGGCCAGAGGCTACACACCAATGTCCCCGCCAACCACAGGCCGCACCAGGCTGCGCCAAAGCCCCTCTCGTAGCATCGAACGTGAGTTCGATCATTATCAACCAACCACAGGCCGCACCAGACTGCGCCAAAGCCCCTGGCAGATGTTACAAGGCAACGATTGCTGAGCACGTTTATCATGAATTAACATTCAGGTTTAATTTGGTCGCGATGCATGAAACGGCTGTTTCAGACCATCCCACAGCGGCACTTGACGGCATTATTTGCCAGTCAGCCGACTAGCGCAAGAGTTACCCGTGGGCAGAATGCTATGGCATCGCTGGCAAAGACGTGAGGCAACTTACACGGGAAACTGGCGGTCGAAATCCTTGTCCGGATGCCAGTGGGAAGCTTGCGATAACTTTGCCAAAAAGCTGGAGTGCCAAGGGACTTCACGACCCTGGATCAAAATCGCGGTCTTGGATTTCGGGAAAGCGGCTTGGATTCGCTTTGAACTGCGCGGCGATTTCATCCCCCAGTGCCGTGAGCGTGGGACGCGGGCGCGGGTCGGACAAGATGCGTTCCCATGTGGCGTCACCGTTCAACTCCGGCAGGATTCCTGGCAAATCCGCCACCAACTTTTCCCGTTCCGTGGTCGGCAGCGCCTGAATTGCTGCCTCGATTTCTTGCGCCGTGCTCATAGTGCGACAAACGTAGCACAGCCTTGTCAGCTCTGGCAAACCGCATTTCGCCCAGACACGGCACCATTCGCCGCTTGATAGGGTCATCACTCTTTGCCACTATACGACCGGAATGATCGAGACAAGCAACCGGTGCATCCTCACCCGCGCGGCGTCACCAAACGGACGATGCCCTACTAAGCAAACTCAGCAACTGAAAGGAATATCCTATGAATAAAACTGTCGCAGTCTGCCTCTTGCTAACCGGCCTTTGGTCGCGAGCCGGAGACGTCGGCAATTACCCCATTGCGGACGGGCCGTTTAAGCCGAGCATGGATTCCCTCAAGCAGTACCAATGTCCCGACTGGTTCCGCGACGCCAAGTTCGGCATCTGGGCGCACTGGGGGCCGCAGGCGGTGCCGATGGACGGCGATTGGTACGCGCGGGGCATGTACGAGCCGGGCAACAAGCATTACAAATATCACCTGGCGCACTACGGCCATCCGTCGGAGTTCGGCTACAAGGACATCATCCCCTTGTGGAAGGCCGAGAAGTGGGACCCGGACCGTTTGATGCAGCTCTACCAGAAAGCGGGGGCGAAATACTTCGTCAGCATGGGTACGCACCACGACAATTTCTTCCTGTGGAACTCCAAGCTGCATAATTGGAACTCTGTCAACATGGGACCGAAGCGCGACGTTGTCGGCGACTGGCAGAAGGCGGCGCAGAAGTATGGCCTGAAGTTCGGCGTCTCGGAGCATCTGGGCGCCAGTTTCACATGGTTCCAGAGCAGCCACCGCGCGGACAAGACCGGGCCGAAGGCGGGGGTTCCCTACGACGGCGCGGACCCGAAGTGGCAGGACCTCTACCATTTCCCCGCCGAGCCGGGTGACAAGGACTGGTACAGCAAGAACCCGAAGTGGCACCAGCAGTGGTACAATGAGATCCAGGAACTGGTGGACAACTACCACCCCGACCTGCTCTACACCGACGGCGGCGTGCCTTTCGGCAACCAGGCCGGCCTCAGCATGATTGCACACCTCTATAACTCCAGCGCCGCCCGCAACGGCGGCCAGGTCCAGGTGATTTACAACTGCAAACAGAAATCCGAAGGCCGCTGGGTCGAGGACCTGGAACGCGGCATCATGCGTAAGATTGATCCCTATCCCTGGCAAACCGACACTTCGATCGGCGACTGGTACTACAACCGCAACTGGAAGTTCCGCCCGGTAAGCTGGGTGATCCACATGCTCGTGGACAACGTCAGCAAGAACGGCAACCTACTGCTCAACGTCGTGCAACGTCCCGACGGCTCGCTGGACCCTGAAGTGGAGGAGATGCTGCAGCAGTTGGCCCAGTGGAACGCCATCCACGGCGAAGCCATCTTTGGCACGCGGCCCTGGCTGGTTTATGGCGAAAGCTCGGTCAAAGTGAAGGGCGGCAATTTTGGTGAAGACTACAAGTATAACGCCCGCGAGATCCGCTTCACCACCAAGGGCGCGACGCTCTACGCCCTCGCGCTCGGCTGGCCCGCGGACGGCAAGCTCGTGGTCAAGTCCCTCGCCGAGGAGGCGGGAAAGATCAACGCCGTCAGCCTGCTCGGTTACAACGGCAAAGTGGATTGGCGGCAGAGTGCCGAGGGCCTGATCGTCTCGTTGCCGGAGCAGAAAGTCTCCGAATATACCTGCGCCGTCAGAATCACCGGCACCGACCTTAAGCCCGTCGATCTCCCAGGAACCACAACCACCATTCGCTCCGAAGCCAATGGCAGTTACACGCTGGGGGCCGACTCAGCCGAACTGCACGGTAACCAGATCAAACAGGAAACGCAGGGTAGCCAGCCGAACATCGGCTTCTGGGACAAAGCGGATGAGTGGGTCTCATGGAAGGTGAAATTCCCAAAGGCGGGCACCTACAAAGTCAGCGCCAGCGCAGCTTCTCCTAATGGGGATGTCGAGTTTATCGTGGAATCTGCCAGCTACCAGATCCCGGCCAAAACAACGCAGACCGGCTCCTGGGCGGAGTTTCGCGAGACCGACATCGGTCAACTCAAGATCGAGCAGTCCGGTGACCAGACCATCAAAGTCCGCCCCAAGGACGCCGCGAGTTGGAAGGCCATCAACCTGCGTTTCATCAAGCTGAGCCCAGCCTCGTAATCATCGCACACGAATATGAATGTCCTAATCGTTTACGCACACACTGAACCGCAGAGCTTCAACGGCGCGCTATTCCGGACGGCGCAGGAAACGTTGCGCGCCGCCGGGCACTCCGTGCAAACCTCCGACCTCTACGCCATGAAGTTCGACCCAGTGTCCGATCGCCGGAACTTCACCACAGTGAAGAACCCCGACTTCTTTAAGCAACAGATTGAGGAAATGCACGCCAACGAGTCGGGCGGCTTCGCGCCCGATGTCGAAGCTGAGTTGCGCAAGCTGGAAGTCTGCGACCTGATGATCTGGCAGTTCCCGCTCTGGTGGTTTGGAGTGCCCGGCATTTTGAAGGGCTGGGTGGATCGGGTCTTCGCCATGGGCCGGACTTACGGCGGCGAGCGCTTTTACGAGAACGGCGTTTTCAAGGGTAAGCGCGCCCTGCTGTCACTCACCACCGGTGGGCCGGGAACCGCTTACGAGAAAGGCGGGTGGAACGGTGACATCCACGCCATCCTGCGCCCCATCCAGCGTGGCATGTTGCGGTTCGTTGGCTTCGACGTGCTCGCGCCCCATATCGTCTATAGCCCGGTCCGCATCAGCGCTGAGGAGCGCACAGCGGCCCTCGACGCCTGGGCGAACCGCTTGCGCCGCATTGAGCACGAGCAACCGGTCGAGGTGGGTGAATACTGAGAACTTGTACGGAATATCCGAAAGACATTGAGGCTGGCATTGCCGCTAATGCCAAGTTGTTGGCCTGATGCCGCCCTGAGGAAGCAGTGACAGCGAGGTGGTCGTTGCCAGGGAATTCAAGCGTGCGTAGCAGCCGACGTAAGGAGGCTCTATCGCGTCATGACAAGCCCAGAGAGAGGGGCGGGTCTCGGAAGACCCAAAACTCTCTACAGGAACTCAGTGGGTACATTGGAATCCCACCCGGGAAAGGTTGGCCACCCCCCGGAAGCGAGTTTTGCGTAGTCGTC
>CAIWJG010000409.1 GCA_903912925.1 uncultured Verrucomicrobia subdivision 3 bacterium
CTAAATCATCTCAGTCTCACTATGGACCAGATGGACCAGATGGGGACGCCGGGTGAGGGCCTCCGGCCTAAAAGAGGGCGGTTTTGCGGGGGATGTAGGCCGGGTGCCCTCACCCGGCGGGGGGTCACAGGGCCATAATGAGAATTGCTGGCTCATATATGTGCGCTTATCCTTGCGGCGGTTCGTTCGTGGCCAGCCAATAAATACCCAGCCGCGCCACCGTCTCCGCGAATTCGGCGAAAGCCAGCGGCTTGCGCACAAAGCTGTTGGCCCCGTTCTCATAGCTGCGCACCCGGTCCCGATCCTCGTCGGAAGAAGTGAGGATGACGACGGGCAACAGGCGCGTGCGCGGGTCGGCGCGCAGGCGTTCCAGCACCTCCAGGCCGCTGACCCGTGGCAGGTTGATGTCGAGCAACACCACCGTAGGCAAATCCGTCCCGGCGCGTCCGGCGAATTCGCCTTCCCGGAACAAGTAGTCGAGGGCTTGCTGGCCGTCGCGCACCACATCCACCCCGTTGGCCAGGTTGATCTTGTTGAGCGTGCGCAGGATCAGCAGTTCATCCGGTTGCGTGTCCTCCACCAGAAGGATGGTCTTTCTTTTCATAGTTGTCCCTTATTGTTCCTTATTTTTACTATCGGAAGCCGACAGACTAAAGCTAAATGTGGTCCCCTGCCCAGGCGCGACGGTGGCCCGGATCGTGCCGCCGTGGCGATGCACGATGCGCTGCACCGTGGCCAGGCCGATGCCGATGCCCGGGAACTCATCCTCCCGATGCAGGCGCTGGAAGGGTTGGAAGAGCTTGGCGGCATGCTTCATATCGAAGCCGGCGCCATTGTCGCGAACGAAGAAGACAGTAGCAGCCGACGTGAGGAGGCTCTGATCGCTTTCTGCTTTCCGCTTTCCGCTTTCCGCTTTAGGAGTATTGAGCCTCGTCACCTCGGCTGCTACGGTCCCAACCTCAATCTTCGCCTCCGGTTGCCTGGCCGTGTATTTCCAGGCGTTGCCCAGCAGGTTGGCCAGCACCACTTCAATCAGGCGCTCGTCGCCCTGGGCGGTCAGGCCCGGCGCCACGGTCCAAGTCACGCGGCGCTCCGGCTCCGCCGCCGCGAGTTCGCCCAGGAGGCGCGCGGCCAGAGCCGAGAGATCCACCGCGTCGCGCCGCAGCTCGCCCCGCGTGGTCCGCGAGAGCCGCAACAGGCCATCAATCAACTCGCCCATGCGCTGGCTGCCCTGGATGATATGGTTCAGGAACTCGTGGGCGGCGCCCGGCAGCGTCGCGCCGAAATCCTCCACCAGGGCCTGGCTGAAACCGTTCATGGCGCGCAGCGGCTGCCGCAAATCGTGCGAGACGGCGTAGGCAAAAGCGTCCAACTCCTGATTGGCGGCCAGCAGTTCGGCGGTGCGCTCGACCACGCGCTGCTCCAAGGTGCGATTCAACTCGCGAATCTCTTCCTCGCGCGCCCGCAGCGCCTGGCTTATCTGCTCCGACCGCTCGCGCGCCTCGACGGCATCCGCCATCAGGTTGAGCGCCGCCTGGCGGGATTGGCGCAGGGTTTCCTCCGCCTGCTTGCGCTCGGTGATGTCGCGGGCGACGCCGAACAGGCCGATCACCTTGCCTTGCGCATCGCGCACCGGTCCTTTGGCGGACAGGAGAGTGCGCGCCACGCCGCGGCTGGTCACCAACTCCTCGTAGGTTTGCACGCTGTCGGACGCCATGACGCGGCGGTCGCCTTCCATCACCCGGCGCGCCTCGTCGGGCGCAAACAAGGCGGTGTCGTCTTTGCCCAGGACCTCCTCGCTGGGCTTGCTCACGAGCCGAGCCGCCGCGGCATTCAACATCAGATAGCGGCCTTGGAGGTCCTTCACATAAATGGCGTCCGAGGTGCCCTCGGTGACCGATTGCAGGAGGGTCTGAGCGTGACGGAGCGCCTCCTCCGCGTGCTTGCGCGCGGTGATGTCGCGATCCATGCCGCGATAGCCGAGCAGAGTCCCCTCGGGTGACAGGATGGGCGTGCCACTCGTTTCAGCAACAACCAGCCGGCCATCACGGTGCCGGTTGGTGTTCTCCAACACGGCGAACGGCTCGCGCCGGACCGCGATCTGCGCGAAAACGGCCTGCACGCGCCGGGCCTCGTCTTCCGGCATGAAGTCAAACGGCGTTCGCCCGATCATTTCCTCCGGCCGGTAGCCGAGCAAATCCCACACCCGGGGGCTGGCGAAGGTGTAGCGGCCTTGCGCGTCCATCTCCCACACCCAGTCAAAGGTCGTCTCCACGAGGCTGCGATAGCGCCCCTCGCTCGCCCGCAGCGCCTGGCTCATCTGCTCCGACTGGTCGCGCGCCTCGATGGCATCCCGCATCATGTTTAGCGCCGCCGTGCGCGATTGGCTCAGAACTTTCGCCGCCTGCTCACGCTCGGTGCTGTCCCGGTGAAAACATTGAATGAGGGCTTGTTCTCCGATGGCGATCAGGCTGGCGGAAACCTCGAGCGGGAAAACATGGCCGTCCTTGTGATAGTGTTCCACCTCGAAGGTCAGGGTTTCCCCGGCCAGCAAGCGCGCCATCCGTTCCGGTTTTCTTTGCAGGGTATCCGGCGTGTCCAAATCCTTCAGAGTCATCCCTGACATTTCAGCCGGGCGGTAACCATGCATCCGGGCGAATGATTCGTTGACTGAAATCAGCCGGCCATCGCTGTCCAAAACCATAATGCCGTCATTTGCCTGGTCGAACAGCCTGCGGAATCTTGATTCGCTCTTCCGCAGCGACTCCGCCGACTCGGCCTGATCCCGGTAGAACCTGACGTGCTGCCGCCACCGAATCATCCCCACACCGCCCCCCGCACCGAAGATCAGAACGATGAGCAGGATGCTCATTTCCCAGAATCGCTTCCGCAGCGGCGCATCCACCTCAGACATGTCCACCTTGGCCACCATAAACCAGGGCGAATCAGGCACCGCCTGCACAGCGGAGAGCCCCGGCACGCCGCGATAGTCCACGCCTGCCATGATCCCGGTCTGCCCCAGGGCGGCCCTGACTGCGGGAACTTCGGCGCGCGTCAGCGGCAACCGCAGCGCGAGGGCCGCGTTCGTTTGGTGGCGAAGGTCATTCAAATAGAGAACATCCTTCCCCTCCCGGCGCAGCAACAGCGTCTCGGCGGTCCGACTGGGCGTCGGCCATCGCTTCAAAAAGGGGTAGAGATAGATGTTGGGGTTAATGTGCAGGACGAACACCCCCAGCGGAAGCTTCGCGTCGTTCTCGGCAAAGACGGGCACCAGCACAGCCAGATAGGCTGGGTCGCCGCTTTCGTGCCGGTTGAGGTCCTGCAATCTAACCTGACCCTCCCGCAAGGCTTCAAACGCCTCACTCACTGTCTCGGGACAGCACGGCCCCAAACCCGCTGGCATCGTCAAGCGCGTGTTGCCTTGCGCATCCAACAGGCTCACTCGGTCAGTTTGATAGTGCGCCTTGAATTTCTCGGCCCAGATCCGAAGCCGCTGTTGCGCCTCAGTATCCCTCGACTGTCCCAGGAATCGTTGCACCAGGGTGGAAAAGTGAATGTTCTGGAACAGGATGTCGGCTTCCCCCAGCCGCTCCTTGCGCCACTGCGCCAACTCGCTCACCTTTAGATCCACGATCGTAAGAAGCTCGCGCTCCACCTGGGCGCGGTATGCCTTCTCGTAGTGCCGGTAGTAAATGTAGCCGGCCCCAAGGATGCCCGCCGCCAGCAGGACGAAGATCAAGCCCAAGCTTATGACCTCTCTGGTATCATCCCCGCCCGGTCCGCTCAGCCACCCCACCGACTCGCTAGCCAAAGCCAGCAACGCAAGCCCCAGTATCATCTGGGCGAGGAGGGTGTTGAGCGCCGGCGGGATGAAGCTTCCTCCGTAGAGCAGCGGTGTGCCGTAGAGGTAAGTCAGCAGGAAAACGAAGCTGGTGGCCAGCACCACACCAGCGGAGATCAGCGCCAGAGCGGCGCGCCAAGACCGGAGCGCGGACTGCGAAAGCGAGGCTAGAAATGAGACGCTGGCGAGCAGGAGACAGAAAGCACTCACCAGTGAAATATGTCCAATGGCCGCACCGCCAATCATTCCGGTGAGGTTCAGGCCGAAGTGTTCACCCGCCCATTGAATGCGCAGACAGCCCAGCGTGAACAACAGGAGCGCGACCAGCGACCCCAAGCCGACCAGCGCCACGCTGAACCAATAGGCACGCCGGCTCAACGGTGCCCGGGCGCGCAAGCAGATGGCGACGCCATACAACAGCAGCAGAACCGCCGTGCTCGGCGCCATTGGCATCAAGTTTGCCCCGAAGTTGGCCAGCCGCAGCCATCCCGAAACCCATCCCAGCAACGCCAGGAGTCCGAAGACCATCGTGACCATGCCCGCCGCCAGGAGGGCGAAGACCAACAGGAAGTCCCGGCCCGCGGGCAGCGTGCCGCCACCGCGTCGGAGCCGGCTCATCCGCCACCTCCGCCCTGCGGCGCCGCGACCAGAAGGGTGCCTTTGGCATTCACCTTAAAGATTTTGACCACGGATGGCACGGATGGCACGGATAAAACCAGACTCCGTAGTCCGGCATCCGTGTAATCCGTGTCATCCGTGGTTAAGCTTGTGCCTGGGCGGGTCATGCGCCCCCTCCGCCCGGCGGCCACCACGGCATCCGGCTCGGGTCGCCGACTTCGGAGTTTGGTTGGCGGGGGAGAACTCATGGTGGTTTGTTGGTAGCGGGTGGCGGCCCACTCAGGGGTTAAGCAGATTCAAACCGGGGTAAAGACTTTTGAAATCGGCGGGGTTGCGGGTGATCAGGCCCTGGGCGCGGCCGGCGAAGGCACCGATCATTAAATCCGCCACCGGCCGCCGGGGAACCAGCCCCTGCCGTTTCTGGCTGACATACCGCCACCAGCCCTCATGGGCAGTTTCGGTGTCCGCCAAGGTCCAG
>CAIWJG010000410.1 GCA_903912925.1 uncultured Verrucomicrobia subdivision 3 bacterium
CGCACGACAATGCGCGGGATGCGCTGCGACAGGCTGGCACCGAGGTAATATCCGGTCACCGCACCCACCGTCATCACTCCCGCCTTGTGCCAATCGACCATGCCACTGGCCACGAACCACGCCGCCGCGACCAGATTGATCAGGGAGCCGAGAACGTTTTTCAGCGCGTTCATCTGATGGATGTCAGTTAGGCCGATCAAGCCGAGTGAGGCGAGCATCAGGATGCCAATGCCCGCCCCGAAGTAACCCCCGTAAATTGCCACCGCGAACTGGAACAGGATCGCGCCCCAGACGGCCTGGTGCCGCTGGTCCGGCGAAGCCGTGCCGTTCACGTTGGCGAACCGGCGGAAGGTGCCCTGGGCAAGGAACAGCACGGTAGCGAACAGGATCAGGAACGGCACCAGCTTGGAGAAGGTCTTATTGGTGGTCCAGGTCAGCAACACGGCGCCGATCAGCCCACCTACCGCGCTGACCACGGCAAAGCGCCCCAGCCAGGGCTTCACCGGACCGAGGTGTTTGCGATAGCCGTAGATGCTGCCCGAGGTGCCGATAACCAGCGCCAGCGTGCTGGTAGCATTGGCCACGATGGGCGGCGTGCCGAACAATAGCAGGGCCGGAAAGGTTATCAGGGTGCCGCCTCCAGCCACAGCGTTGATGGCGCCGCCCGCCGCCGCAGCGATCATCAAGCTTAGGATTTCAGTCAGCGACATGCCTGCGTGCAGGATAAGGCTGGAGCGCTGCAACTCAACCCGGAATATTCCATTGCCACGGGGCCGGGGTCTGCTTACCGTGCGGGCATGGTTCCGAAGGTGCGCGCCCCATATTCATTCGTGGTTTCCCCGGCAGGCTGCCGCGAAACAGCGTCGCGGCTGGCGTTCGGTCTGGTGCTGGTGCTTCTGAGCTGGGGCCTGCTTACCGGTGCCGTTGCTGCTCAGACGCCTCTTGCGAAGACCGGGCCGGCCAGCCTGCTGGCGGTTTCGGCAGCAACCAACCTTGCTAAGAGTGGCGGCGAGGCGAATGCATCAGCCGAATCCACGGAAGCCAAGCTGGCCGAAGCCCGCGCCAATCTTGCCGCGCTGGCCCCCGACACGGCCGCCTGGACCAACACCCTGTTGGGAATCCTGCCGCAGGAGATTTTGCTGCGCCGGTCCCTCTACCAGCGGCTGGTGATGGTCTATGAGCAGCAGATCCATGCGAGTGCGGAATTCGAAGCCCTCAAGAGCCGCAAGACCGAGCTGGTTCGTGAAGCTCAGTCCTGGACGGGGTTCAGCGAACCTCGGCCCTACTCGATCCTGCTGACCGACAGTTTGCGTGAGGAAATGCAAGCCGATCGGCTGAAGGTCAAGAGCGGCGAATCGGCCCTTTCCGTGCTGGACCAGATTCTCGAGGGCAACCGGCAATTGCTGACGCAAGCCGAGGAGAAGATCCGCCGGTTGAATGACCAGTTGGAGGGCGTCCGGGATTCCGCAGACCGGCTGCGCCTATCGTGGCAGCGCGACCAGGCAAGCCTGCAGAGCCAGGTGGCCGGCGCAACGGCTGCGTCGCTCGACATAGAGCGCCGACTCAGCGAGGAGCGCCTGGCCCAGAGCCGCGTCCACCTGGGGCTGCTCCAACGCCAACTGGTGGTGGCGGAGGCCGGGGTGACCTTTACCCAGGCCGATCTGGACAAGGCGCTCGGCCGTATCGAAGCCGAAGGACGTCAGCTTGAGCGTGAGCTGACAAACGCGGAAGCCCAACGCGAAGCGGCCCGCCGCGGATTCGACGCCGTGCGCCAGGAACTGGCCCGCCTGCCAGGCTCGCCAGACGGGGGCGCGCCGGCATTAGCCCGCACTTCGGAATTGGTTGACTTGCGCCGGATAGAGTTGGAGACCGCAGATAGCTCGGTCACCGTATTGCGCGTGTTGGTCGAGGCCGGGAATATCGAGCGCCTCTTGTGGGAGCAGCGCTACGCCGCCTACCGCAGCCACAACGTGGAGACGCTGCGGCAGGCCGAGCGCGGTTTGGAAGGTTTCAAACGGCGCGTGGCCCTGTGGAAGGATTACTATCAGCAGCGGCTCGATGTCGCTTCCAGCCAGGTCTCCCTCCAGGAGGCGCGCCTGAGCAAGCTGGACCCCGGCTCCGATCTGGCGCCGCTGGCGCGGGAGCGGCTGGCCAGCCTGCGCGAGCACGATCAGTTGCTGACCCGCATTGTGGGGCGGATCCAGCGAGCGGAAGGGCTGGTCGATCGCTGGCATGAGGGGCTTCAGAACACGGCCAAGCAACTGCCGTTCACCGACCGCGTGCGGAATTTGTTCTTCGATGCCCACGGCTTCCTCAACCGGCTCTGGACCTTCGAACTGTTCACCTCCCAGGATACGATCATCGTGGACGGGCAGCCGATCACCGGCAAGCGCAGCGTGACCGTTGGCAAGATCACCATGGCCATCCTCATTCTGTTAGTCGGCTACTGGATCAGCGGCCTGGTTACCAAGCTGGTGGAACCAGTCATCGTGAAGCGCCTGAAGATCGAGTCGAACCAGGCCGGCCTGATTCGTCGCTGGCTCCGGGTGGTCCTGGTAATCGCGCTCGTTCTCTTCAGCCTGACCTCGGTGAAGATTCCGCTGACCGTATTCGCTTTTGCGGGCGGCGCGCTGGCCATCGGCCTGGGCTTCGGCATGCAGACCATGCTTAAGAATTTCGTCAGCGGCATCATCATCCTCTTTGAACGCCCGTTCCGCGTCGGCGACGTCGTCGAGGTCAGCGGACAGCGCGGCACGGTGACGAGCATCGGCCTGCGAGCGTCCGTCCTGCAACTCTGGAACAGCACGGAGGCCCTCATCCCGAACAGCACCCTGCTGGAATCCAGCCTGACCAACTGGACTTTCTCCAACCGCAAAGTGCGCTTTACCGTCACCGTCGGCGTCGCTTATGGCTCGGAACCGCGCCGGGTGATTCAGATCCTGAGCGATGCCGCGGAGCGGCATGGCCTGGTGGAGAAGGACCCTAAACCGCAGGTGCTGCTCACCGACTTCGGCGAGAGCACGCTGAACTTCGAACTCCGCTTCTGGCTGGATGTGTCCGAGGCCAACTCGGCCCAGGTATCGAGTGATTTGCGCCTGATGATCGCCGGGGAGCTGGCGCAGCAAGGGATCTCCATTGATTATCCCCAGCGCGACATCCACCTGCACGCCACGCCGCCCCTTCAGGTGCAAGTAATATCAGTTTCGGACCAGCGCCCTGACCCACACCAACCCGGCGGGTGATCCGCCCTGCGCGCGCGCATGAACCTAAAAAGAGCAGTTGAACCACCGCCAAGGCAAAGGTGCAGAGGCCCAGCGCGGCCAAGCCGCAGCCAGGACCAAATCGCGCTTAACGCAGAGGCGCAGAGGACCCCGGAGAAACGCAGAGAAGAAGAGAATAGTGGCAGCGGCATCCTGCCGCTCACAGGAATGGCGCAGAGGACCCCGGAGAAACGCAGAGAAGAAGAACTCTCTGCGAATCTCTGCGTTCCTCTGCGCCTCTGCGTTAAATCTTCGCCGCCGGCGAGCAAAGCGGGATATAGCAGTGCAAGGGCAAAAGGGTTACGGCTGCTGGGTACCGCCACCCGTCGGCTTTCTTCATTCTGCATTCTTC
Organism: uncultured Verrucomicrobia subdivision 3 bacterium; assembly: GCA_903912925.1. Taxonomy (GTDB): domain Bacteria; phylum Verrucomicrobiota; class Verrucomicrobiia; order Limisphaerales; family UBA8199; genus PALSA-1440. The sequence continues at coordinate 3,613 of CAIWJG010000410.1, forward strand.
CTTCTGCATTCCCCCCATCCCGTGTCGCAATAGCAGGCGGCGGGGCGGCGGGTTTCTTTGCAGCGATCGCCTGCGCCGAAGCCGCGCCTGACCTTGAGGTCGTCCTGCTCGAAAAGGGGCCGCAGTTCCTCTCCAAGGTCCTCATCTCGGGCGGTGGCCGCTGCAACGTGACCCATGCCTGCTTCGATCCGCGCGAGTTCGCGGCCCATTACCCGCGGGGAGAACGGGAGATGATTGGCCTGCTGCAACGGTTTCAAGCCGCGGACACCGTCGCCTGGTTCGAGTCCCGGGGTGTGATGCTCAAGACCGAGAGGGACGGACGCATGTTCCCTACTACCGACTCCTCACAGACAATTATTGACTGCCTGTTAGGCGCGGCCAAGGCGGCGGGCGTAAAGCTGCACCTGAACCGGGGGCTCGCAGCCGTAACCAAGCACCCGGACGGCAGATTTGAGTTGGGGCTATCCGATCAGACCACCCTCACCTGCGATCGCTTGCTCCTGGCCACAGGCGGATGCCGCGCGGCAGCTTTGGGGCAGGTGGCGGTCGCGTTCGGTCACACGCTCGAGCCTCCCCTGCCCTCCTTATTCACGTTCCACATCGAGACTCCTTGGCTGCGGGAACTGGCCGGAGTGTCGGTTGAGCCCGTGGAGCTCTCGGTGCCGGGAACAAGCTTGCGCCAGCGAGGTCCGGTGCTGCTGACGCACTGGGGCTTGAGCGGCCCGGCGATTCTCCGGTTGTCGGCGTGGGGCGCGCGGGAATTGCACGGGTTCAACTACTGCTTCCCGCTGCGGGTCAATTGGCTGCCGCATCTGACCTCGGAAGCGCTCGCGGCTGAGTTCGATTCACGCCGCAAGACGCAGCCCGCGCGTCTCGTCGCCAACGCGCCGCTGGCATCGCTGAGCGCGCGCCTCTGGGAACGGCTCGTCCGGGCGAGCGGCCTCCCGGGAGACACGCGCTGGGCGGCGCTTTCCCGAGCCGGCCGCCACCAACTCATCCAGCAATTGCAGCGGACTGAATTGCCAGTGACCGGCAAGAGCCTTAACAAGGATGAATTTGTCACCTGTGGCGGCGTGCGCTTAAGCGAAGTGAACCTCAAGACCATGGAAAGCCGCCTCTGCCCGGGGCTCCACTTTGCCGGCGAGTTGCTGGACATTGACGGCCTCACCGGCGGCTTCAACTTCCAGGCCGCCTGGACCACCGGCTGGATTGCCGGCAATGCCCTGGCGTGCCTGTGACCCTGAAATACGAATTTGAACCAACGCAAAGGCGCCAAGCTGCAGAGGAACGCGGAGAAACGCAGAGAAGAAGAACTCTCTGCGAATCTCTGCGAATCTCTGCGAATCTCTGCGCCTCTGCGTTAAATCTTCACCGCCTCGGTCTGGGGCGGCGTGGAATTAGACTGAGCCCATTTCCAGCTCCTAAGGGTGAATGCAGAAGGAAGAAGGAAGAATGCAGAAAGGGGAATAGCTCCCGTTCAGCCTGCTGTTTTCATTCTGCATTCTGCATTCTGCATTCTGCATTCACCCTTAGATGGACAACAGTTCTACCTGAATCCGCCAGGCTGGATACTGGATTGGGCTTACGACACCCGTCCCGACGCGCCGATTCTGGCGGATGCCGTACCTGAGCCGAGCACGCTTTCCTTACTGCTTATGTTCAGCGCCGCGTTTTGGCTGCTGCGAAAGCGCTTATGACCAAGCGGACCTCGCAAACGCCCGGCTTTCCCCTTTACGATTGCCGATACGGCCCCCGAAATCCCATTCCCGGCCGACACGCGAGAACCCCGGAAAGGGGAGGCTTGACAATTATCGCATGTTTGCGATAGAGTGATTGGTGATTAACGTATGCCGCAAACCAGGCTGCTCTTCTTTCAAGATGCCGACGGCGCTGCTCCCGTGTGGGAGTGGCTCAAAGACTTGCGGGCGGGCAACCCCAAGGCCTATGCCAAATGCGTGGTTCGCATTCGCCGCCTGACGGAATTGGGCCATGAATTACGTCGGCCCGAGGCCGATTTACTGCGCGACGGCATCTACGAATTGAGAGCCAGGCTTGGCACGGTGAATTACCGGATTCTATATTTCTTTCATGGCCGGAATGTCGCCGTGCTCGCCCACGCGTTAACCAAAGAAGACGAGATACCGATCGTCGAGATCAACCGGGCGGTGGAACGTAAGCGAGCATTTATTGCCAGGCCCATTGCCCACACTTTTATCGGAGACATTGAACATGCGTAGCCAAAAGACTCAAAAGCGCACCAGTGATGCACTGGCGCTCGTGGAAGCACTCACCGGCAAGAGCCAGGAAATGGCCGACTTGGTCGAACAGGAACAAGCTAACTTGGACATTGCCAGGAAGATTTGCGAGCTACGTACCAAGGCCAAGCTCTCGCAGGAGGAGCTTGCGCGGAAGGTCGGCACGACCCAATCCGTTATTTCCCGGCTCGAAGATGCGGACTACGATGGCCACTCCCTGCAAATGCTTCGCCGTATCGCCGCGGCTTTGGAGAAGCGCGTGGAAATCCGCTTCCTGCCTGGCCCCAAGCTGCAACCTGCGTAGCGGATTCTAATCGGCAGCCACCTGTGGCCTTCGGGTCCTTTGGCTCTGGAAGACCCGGTGGAAATTATGTTGCGGGCAGGGGGAGGGGCATCTGGGGCGGGGCGGTTTGCCACATGAGATCAACCTCCGCCGGGCATTCTGCACTCCGCATTCCGCGTTCCGCAGTTGATTAGGCCAATGGCTTCCAATGTATCTGCCCTTTCGAGCGTCGTGGCAAAAGGTCATCAGGCCATCCACTTCGTTTCCTCCGCCCCTGCTTAGAGCTCGTGCAAAAACAACTTCCAGACCTTAGGCGTAATCCTAACATTATGGCCCGCGAGCACCCTGAGAGCGTGAAGCGTTTGAGCGTAGAGCGTGGTGACCTCGAACGCGCTGCGACGCTCCACGCTCTTACGCTCC
>CAIWJG010000411.1 GCA_903912925.1 uncultured Verrucomicrobia subdivision 3 bacterium
CAGTTTTGACCCCGAGAATGCGTTTCGCGTGCGGGGATTCTGCCAGTGCGACGCTTTGCACACGCAAAGACTTGTGACACACTCCCGCCGAAAAACTTCTCAGTATTTCGAGGAAACCATTGGTATGTCAGGAGGTCTGAAGTTTGTTGCTGGGATCTTCGATCGCGTATTCCACTCGCAGCCAGTCGAGCAAGGTGCGCTGGGTTTGCTGCTGGCGGGAGGTGATTTCGGTTAGGCGCCGAAAAAGGCAGGATCAAACCGCAGGTCGGCGCGTTTTCACCTGTGATCAGGCCAACCTGCGGTCTGACCCGTTACTTGATACGCTGAAGGGTTTTAAGTCTTGGCGATCGAACGAAACGGATTCACCACGCGGACTCCGCCGTAACTCTGTCCCTCCGATAGATCTTCGGAATAAAGTGTGCCGCAATTTACACGCTTCGCCGCAGCAACAATGGCGGCGACCCAGTACGAAATCTGAAACCGCTGCTGAATCTTGGTGACCTCTTCAAAAAGCTCGTAGTCGATGGCAACCACCGTCGCCGGATTGATCCCTTTCAAAAACGCCAGCGCATCCGCACTGCTCAGGGCAGGCGTTAGCTTGCGCGTGGCGTTGACAAAGAACTCTTGGGCAACCTGGACTGAAAAGGCAAATGCCTCGTCGCTCAGAACCCGACGCGCCTCAGTGCGTTTACCCGCTTCGCTAGGGTCAGTCGAAGCGGCGTAAAGCAGGACGTTGGTGTCAACAAAGGCGAGGATTTCCGGCATAGGTGCCCTCGCGGGTAGGTTTCTCGCCCACGGTCACGGAGTGATTGGCGTCCCATTCGGCAAAGAAGCGAGTCAGGGGGTCTTGACGCGCCATCGCTTCCGAACCATCGCTGCCAGCGACGAAACCCACGAGTCTAGCGAGCAACGCCTTTTGTTCCGCTGCGGGCAGTTGCCTCACCTCTTCCTCAATCCGTTCCAACGTGTGCATGGCTGAATATACGCGCAGTTGAACTGTTTTGGCAATTCAATGCGTCCGTTCGCGAAGCGAACCATGACTTTTCCCTGCGCAGACCTGCGGACCTGGAATGCACTTCACTCTGGCATTCTCTTGGTGAGCAAAGCCGGCGGCGTGGGCATACGGGGCGGGGCAGTCTGCCACAGCAGGGCAATTTCGGCCGGGGTTAGGCCGTAGGCTTGGTTGACAGGTCGCTGAGGGTACGTACGCTCCAGTTTCATAGTTTCGGCGGCGAGGGCGCGGGCGGGTTCGATGGTGCGGGTGTATTCGTCGCGCAATCCGTGAACCCCGGCGGCGGTCAGCGGCAGTTTCTTGCCCCGGATGTGCTTCACTTCGCCTACCCAGGTGTCGGAATCGAGTTTGGTTGCGGCGAATAGCGTCTTCCTCAACATGTTAGAATGGGATGGGGGGAGGATAAGGCGACCGCCCTGGAGGGTTGCCGGTCGGAAAGGCGAGTCGAAGGAAGCATCTTCCCTCGGACCGATCAATGCTTATTCGGTTCTGTCCATTTGTGAGTTGGGGAACAGTCATGGTATTCGTCCAAGTCGCCGCCGCGAGATCAACACTTTGCTGTAGAGCGAAACCTGTGGCCCAGGATGGCCAGGAGACAATTGCATCCGATCCTGTATGCGCAATGTTGAGAGATGGCAAAGGTTGCAAAAGGTAAAGTGGGCCGCCAGCACCACCATTGCCCGCAGCCACTACCTTGTTGCCGTCTTTTGATACTGCAATCCCCCATAGGCCCACAGCCTGGAAAGTGTCCGGCACGCTGTTTTGCGACCAAGTCGTTCCAGCGTCAGCGGAAGTATAAACCTGCCCACCCCATTGCACGGCCGCCAACGTCGTCCCGTCGGTGGATGAACTAACCGACGCCCAATTTGCGCTAGGAGCATTTGTTGCCACCGTCCAAGTCGCACCTGCATTGGTCGAGGTGCAAACCGGCCCTCCATTGGCCACTACGACCAGTTTATTGCCGTCTCCGGATGAGGCTATGCTGCAACCGTTCTGGCTCGGTGCGCCGGTTGGCTGCCAGCCCGCTCCCGAGTTGGTCGAGACATAGACAAGGCCCTCGGAACTAACAGCAGTGAGCCTCGAGCCATCACACGATGAAGCGACCGACACCCAAAAGCCCAAATCGGGGGCCGGGGTCCATGTGGCTCCGGAATCTGAAGAAGTATAAATGTGGCCCGGAGCCGTGTTGTCCCAGCCGTTGCAAAGGGCCGCCGCTGCCAGCGTGCGTCCATCGGCGGAGGAAGCGATGGACCACCAGAAGTTGTCGGGTGCTCCGGTGCATATCCAGGTTGCCCCATAGTCCCGGGACGTATAGATGGAACCGCCATCGATTCCGGCGGCCATGTTCGATCCGTCCCCCGAAACGGTGATGCACCACCAGTATCCGTTTGGTGCATTGGTTGCCGCCGCCCAAGTGGCTCCGGAGTTTGTTGAAACATAAATCAAGCCCGGATTAGAGGCAGCAGCCAGCGTGTTCCCATCTGCGGAGCTAGCCACCGAAACCCAATGATTATAAGGAGCAGTCGTTAAGGTCCAAACCGGATCTGCCTTCAGACCAAGAGCAGTGATCAAGAGGAGCGGGCAGGTGAGCATAGAGTGCCGCCAGCGAAGTTTCCTATGAGCGCCGAGGGTGCGCTGCGATGAATATTGGTGTCTTTTCATAACTAACAATGCTGTCGAGCTCAATGCTCGACCTCCTTTTGCAACAGCTTGACTTCATCTGCCGTGAGATTGAAGAGGCGATAGACGCGGTCGTTCAACTCGGCTTCGGCGTCGGCCAGGGCGCGGGTGAGTTGGGCGTTCTCGGCACGCTTCTCCTGCAAATACGGCTCCCATTCGTCGGCGGCCTTGGGGTTCCTCATGGGGTTCGCCTTGAGCTTGAAGCTCTGTTTCAAGGCGTCGCCGAGCTGATTCAGCGACAGGTTCCACCACACCTCGGCCTTTTGGTTCAACTGGCCAGCGCCGCCAGCAGAAAAGGCCTGGAGCAGCCGGCGCTGAAAGCTGACTTGCGCGTGGTAACGCTCCTGCCCAACCAAGCTGCACGTGCGTGCCAAATCCGCGATTGCCTGCCGCTCGGCCTCTGGCGCATCGGGAATGGGCACATATTCCATGTACTGGCTGAAGAGGCGGTACTGCCATCTATCTCCGCGAAGCCGGAGCGGTTGCGACGTCTTGCTGATGAAGAACCAAGTTGCCCACGATGAAAGCACCCCAAGCAGATAATAGTCTGAGGTCGGAATGAAGTAGACAGTGTTCCCCATATACCGAGTCTGGGTGTCCATGCTGAAGCGGGGCAACTTGCTGATGTCGGGCCATACAATCTTCGGCTCCTCAAAGCCCTGCCAGTAGTCCACCGTATCCTGAAGTTCATACCATTGGTACGCGCCTGGCTTTCTCCCGGGCCACTTTTGCTTTTCGTCCCAGTCCGGTGGCTTGGGTTCAAGCTGGGCGCGAAAGCGGCCCAAGTATTGATGGACGGCGGGAAAGTCCTCGATACGGATTCCACGCCGCGTGAAGACCAGGTAGTCCTCCGAATCTTCGATGTACCAGGGACGCAGGTGGGTCCCTTGCCTAAACGGTTTGATGATCTCAGCGCTTCGAGAATCTGCCGTGACAAGCTCATCGCGCTGCTGGCGGCTGATTACAAACACCTCGTTCAGGCCGGTCTTGATGCCGTATTGAATTCGGCCTCCCGTGAACTGGTGGAGAGTCCTGCGCCCCTCCGCAAGTTTACTCCGAAGCTGGAAAACATTGTCAGCTTCTAATTCCCACGCATCCTCACCGAATCGCTCAGATCGAACCGTTGGCGCAGCCGCGATTATCTCCGACAAGGCCTCCGGCGGCTGGCCAGCAGTCAGCCATTTGAACAACCTCATTTCGCCGCCAGGGGTGTCCTTGGAGAGGATGGTGATCGAAGGCCGGATCATTTCCGCACCCTCAAACGGCTGGAACTCTCCGAAGTCCACCATGGATTCCAGCCTGACACTTGAGGAAAGGAACTTTCGCAACGGCGCGCCGAAGTTTCCCCTGACCCAACTGCCGGAGGTGATGAACGCCAACTGGCCTCCGGGCCGGAGCACTTCTACTCCCTGCTCGAAGAAGTAAACGAAGATGTCGGCGACGCCGTGGTAGCTCTTGAACCGGCGCTCCCAGTAGGGCTTAAACGGTGCGATCCATTCCTGCCGGATATAGGGCGGGTTGCCGACCACCACGTCGAAGCCGCCTTGGGCGAAGACTTCGGGGAAGGCGGCCTGCCAGTCGAATGCCTTGGGATGCACCGCCGGGTCGCTGATGATGCTGTTGCCCTCGCGGATGGTGTGGTCGAGGCTGGTCAGGCGCTTGCCGCGCGCGGCGGTCTTGATCCAGAGGCTGAGCTGGCAGATTTGGATGGCCTCGGCGTTGAGGTCCACGCCGTAGAGGTTGTGTTGGAGGATCTGCCGGTCGAGGTCGAAGAGGGTGCGCTGGCCGCGCAATTCCTCCAAGCGAGCGTTGGAGGTTTCGTAGAGGGCGTGAAGCTGGTCGAAGGCCTCGATCAGGAACGCGCCGCTGCCGCACGCCAAGTCGAGAATGCGGAGGCACTTGAGCGCCTCCTGCCACGCTTCCCAGAAGCGAATGAGGGCTTTGCGTTGCGGTTCGTTGAGCGTGGTCAGGTCGTAGGCATTGGGGGCGGCCAGCGCTTTGCGGGCGGTGCCGGCGGCTTCCGCCTCGTGCTGTTGGCGCAAGGCCTCGAAGCGCTGTTTCAACACGCCGCCCAGCGCCTGCCCGACGATGTATCGGGTGATGAAGGCGGGGGTATAGACCGCGCCTTCCTGCTTGCGGCGGCTGCCGGGCTTGGCCGTATCGGCCACGGTGGCCTCGGCCAGCAATGGAGTGTAGCCGCCGACGGCAGTCGGCGCATTCTCTCCACCGTCAAGATGGCGCCGACTGCCGTCGGCGGCTACAGGGGCGGGAGATATTCGAGTGAGACTGAGACGCAGCCGTTCGAGATCAGTGATGGACTGCTCGAAGATGTGGCCGAGGATGTCCACGTCAATGACCGAGCGGACTTCGGTGTTCTCGTCCGCGTCGGCCACTTCGCGGGCGGGTCGGTAATCGTAATCGCCGAGGTCCTTGAAATGGGCGCAGACCTCGTCCGGCACCTGGAGGGCGTCGAGCGCCGGGTCGGCGGCGAAGAGGCCGCCATTGTAGGCGGGGATGTTCAGGCCGGCATTGCCTTCATCAATGGCACGGAACAGGCCGCGGAAGTTGAGCCAGACGGGGCGGGGATTGTAAGGGTCGCGGTGCTCGAAGGCGTGCTTGAGGGATTCGGCGGGCAGCAGGCCACGGTCTTCGCAAAAGGCGCAGAATAAGACCCGATCCAGCAGCTTCTGAACACAGCGGAGGATTTCCTGCGGGGCAATGGTTGAGTTCTCGCGGCACAGCCGACTGAGCACCCTTTGTCGGATGTCGGCGTAGAGCGCGTAGAACTGGTTGGTGAGTTCGCGTCCGACGTTTTCGGAAGCTCGGAGCAGTTCGGCGAAGTGGCAATCGCGGTGCGCGGGCACGACGCGTTCGGCCCCGAGGAGGAAGACAAAGCGTTTGAGCAGCGCGGGCTCGCCAGCCAGCCGGGTGGTCTCGAAGCATTCGTAGGCGTTCTGCGGCGAGCCTTTGTGATACAGGCGCGTTTCCCGCATCGAGGTGACGATGATCCAGTCGCAGGACAGATTGATGGCGTAGCGATACGCCTGGTCCACGGCGGACATGCGCCGCCCCGCAAACGGGCGGTCCAGCGGATCGCGGGCGCCCTTGCCTTCGAGAACCGCCACGAATTGCTCCTTATCCTTCTGGAAGCGGCCCAGCACCGCGTCGGCGACCTTGCCGTCCACCTCGACGTGGCGTTCCCGGGAAAAGGTGTAGTAGCCGCCGACGTTAGTCG
>CAIWJG010000412.1 GCA_903912925.1 uncultured Verrucomicrobia subdivision 3 bacterium
AAGAAACCGGCGAAGCCACTCCAAGCCACCCACAAGCGAATGCAGAATGCAGAATGAAGAATGCAGAAAGCCGGCGAGGCCACCAAGCCACCCACAAGCGAATGCAGAATGCAGAATGAAGAATGAAGAAAGGCCGGCGAAGCCAAAGCCACCTCAATGCGACATCCAAGCCACCTCAATGCGTGTTGCTAGCCAGGCGGTAGCCACCCCAAAGCCACCTTCATGCGTCCTTCAAGCCACCTTCATGCGACATCAAAGCCACCCTCATGCGACCTTCATGCGACCCCCATGCGACCCCCATGCGACATCAAAGCCACCGCACAGGGAAGGCAGAAGGCAGAAGGCAGAATGCAGAATGGCCGGCAACGGCACCCCGAAGGGCCAGGAGAGAATGCGGACGGGCGCGAATGCCGATTTTCCGGCTTGGCAAGGACGGTTCGGCTTGCTAGCAGAGTCAGGCAATGAAGGCCGGCACAGCCGACCGAAGCGGAAGGACCCTCGCCATGCGCAAATGCAACTGTTCGGGAAACTGCGGAACGAACAACCTCAACCGCCGGGAGTTCCTCGGGCTCGTGGGCGCGGGGGCGGCGGCGACGCTGCTGGGCACGCCAGCGTGGGGGGCGTTCGAGCTGCCGTCGGATGAACTGCAACGCTGGCGGCGCGAGCTGTTCGCCCCGGCCAAACCGCGGCTTTATCTGTCCGGCAAACACACGGACGCCCGCATGCACCTGGGCGGTATTGGCACGGGGAACTTCGAGGTCGGCGTGGACGGCCAATTCACGACCTGGCAGCTCTTCAATACCCTGCGCGATGGGGAGGTTCCCCTGCACTTCCTGATCCGCGCGGGCGGCGCGACCCGGCTGCTCCAGACCGCCGGCGGCCCGGACTGGCCGCGCGTCCAGCAAATCGAGATGACCGGGGAGTACCCGGTGGCGGTGCTGCGGTTCCGGGACGCGGGCCTGCCGGTGGAGGTGGAGCTGACGGCGTTCAGCCCGTTTGCGCCGCTCGATGCGCGCTTTTCAGCAATGCCGCTGGCGGCATTCGTGTTCCGCATCAAGAACCCGACGCAGCAGACGCAGACCGTGTCGCTGGCGGCGCTGATGCAGAACCCGGTGGGCTACGATGCCGCCGGGCCAAACAACACGGCCAGCAACCCATGCTTTGGCGGCAACGTCAACGAGGTGCTGCGCGAGGGCGGAGCGGGTGGGTTGTACATGCGCGCCGCCGCCGCCGGTGAGCCGACGCTAGACAAGCCGGTGACTATCTATGCGGCCCCCAGCCTGAAGGCTCTGAACGAGCCGCCGTCCGACCGGCCCAAGAATCTTACCGTCAAGGTGCTGGACGCTCAGCGGCCGCACTTGGACAAGCTGAGCGAGCCGGCGCAGACGGTCATCTGGCTGGAGGAAGCGGCGGCGGACACCTCGGAAGCGCTTCTGCGCGCAGCCCAGGAAGCGGTGCGGTCGGGTGCCACGCTGATCTTCTCCGGCAAGTCACTCCCGCTGCTCCAGGCCTATGCGTCGTGGACCGGCGGCAAGCCGCTCGCCGAGGCGGCCCAACGGCCGGACATCCTGTTCGAGGACTTCGAGCACGGCTATGACAAGTGGAAGGTCGAAGGGGAGGCGTTCGGCAAAGAGCCCGCCCACGGCACATTGCCCGGTCAGCAAGCCGTGTCCGGCTTTCGCGGTCAGGGGCTGGTCAACAGCTTCTTGCGCGGGGATGATACGACGGGCCGGCTCACCAGCCCGCCGTTCACCATCGAGCGTCAGTTCATCCGCTTCCTCGTGGGCGGCGGCCATCAGGCCACCACGCAGATACGGCTGCTGGTGGACGGCAAGGTGGTCTGCGCGACCGCGGGCAAGGACGTCGAGCAGCTCCTGCCCGCCACGTGGGATGTGGGGGCTTTCCAGGGACAGAAGGCGCACATCGAGATCGTGGACGAACAGAAGGGCGGCTGGGGGCATATCAATGTGGATCAGATCGAGTTCACGGACATGCCGGGGAATCGAGCGGTGATGCAGGTGTTGGAGGAGTTGCTGCCGGCGCGGTTCAGCGCGATTGTCGTGGAACGCGACGCGAGTGGGGCTAAGCAGGAGGTCCGATACGAGAACATGGTTTTGAAGGCCGGCGCAAGCCAATCCAGCGCACCCGACGGCAACACCCTACTATGGGGGCCTATCGGCAGGGGAGTGGTCCGGGTCATGCCAGGGGCTGTGCTGGAGCCGGCATACGCGGGGATCAGCCACCAGCGCCAGCTTGCCTACTGGGAGATCTGTGCGCTAGTGGGGGCAGCATACACGACGCCGGATGCGCCAGTGGTGTTCACGCGGTCGGAGGGCCGACAGCATCCCAAGGCGCCGAGCTTCGGCACGCTTGCGCTGGCGGCGGCGGTGTCTGACGAGAACGTCACAGTGCTACCGGCAGTCCAGCATCTGGCAGATGCCTGGACGGCGTTTGCTGCTGAGGGTGGATTTCCAGCGCTGGCACAGACCAAAGTAGGCTCGCCAACGCTGCCTGACCAAACAGTGTATGGCGCCGTGGCAGCCACGGTTACTGTCCCGGCGGGTAAGAGCGTCGAAGTCCCCTTCCTGCTCGCCTGGCATTACCCGAACAAATACAACGCCGGCCAGCAGTGGATGGGTTGCCACTACGCCATCCAATGGCCCGACGCCCGGGCCGTGCTGCGCGAGGCCGTGACGGCCTTCCCCACTCTCCAACGGCGAACGGAGCTGTTCCGCCAGACCTTCTACGACAGCACGCTGCCTTATTGGCTGCTGGATTGCGTCACGGCGAATGCGGCCATTATGCGCCACATCGGGGTGGTCTTCCAGATCGCCAACGGCGACGTGTATGGCTGGGAGGGCTCGAACGGCTGTTGCGACCCCACTTGCACGCATGTGTGGGGTTATGAGCAGAGTCTGTCGCGCCTGTTCCCGGCGCTGGAGCGGGACATGCGCCGGATTGACTTCACCCACCAACAGCGCGCGGACGGCGGCGTCAACAACCGGACCGAGGTGCCCTCGCCGTCCCACCCGACGGGTGAGCAGCCGTTCGCCGACGGCCACGCGAGCTGCATTCTCAAGGCTTACCGCGAGGCGCTCAACCAGCCCGACGACAAGTTCCTGCGCGAATACTGGCCGCATATCAAGCGCGGGGTCGAATACCTGATCGGCCGCGATGCCAAGGCTGCGGGCGGGCAACCCGTCGGCATCTTGCAGGACGACCAATGGAACACCTACGACGAGGCGTTGCACGGCGTCACCACGTTTATCAGCGGCTATTACCTTGCGGCGCTGCGCGCGGGTGAGGAGTGGGCTCGCCGGGCGGGCGACCCGGCCGCCGCGGAGCGCTTCCACGGCGTCTTTGAACAGGGCCAGAAGAAGCTCGTCGAGCTGTGCTGGAACGGGGAGTATTTCCAGCAACACCTGCCCGATTACGAGAAACGCCAGGGCGAAGTCGGCCCCGGCTGCATGTCCGATCAACTCATCGGCCAGTGGTGGGCGCACCAGCTTGGCCTCGGCTATATTCTGCCGAAGGAGAAGGTGGTCGCCGCACTGCGCGCCGTGTTCAAATACAACTGGAAGTCCGACCTGACCGGATGGCAACACACGCCGCGCGCTTTTGCGGGGGCGAACGACAAGGGCCTGATCATCTGCACCTGGCCCAAAGGCGGCCGGCCCGGCAACGTGATGCTCTACTCGGATGAGGTCTGGACTGGGATTGAATACCAGGTGGCCGCGCACCTGATCTATGAGGGGCTGGTGGAGGAGGGGTTCGCCATCGTGAAGGCTGCGCGAGACCGCTACGACGGCATCCCGCGCGCGCCCATCGGGCGCAACCCGTGGAACGAGATCGAGTGCGGCGGCCATTACGCGCGCGCGATGTCTTCCTGGTCGCTGCTGCTGGCGCTTTCGGGCTGGGAATATGACGGCCCGCGCCAGGCGCTGCGCCTCACGCCCCGCCACACGCCGGAGAATTTCAGGGGCTTCTTCGCCGGCCCGGAAGGCTGGGGCAGCCTGCGCCAGGTCCGGGAAGGAGCAGCCCAGCGGAATGAGCTGAGCGTCCGCGAAGGACGGCTGGCAGTGGCCGAGATCACGCTGGCAGTGAGCACCGCGCCACGGCGGGTGAAGGTGGAATGCGGCGGCAAGACGGTCTCAAGCGCCTTTAGCTTCAAAGACGGCACAGCGGTGGTTGCGTTACAGCGCCCGGCGCTGGTCCTTGGGGGCCAGACGCTGGTGGTGCGGCTCGCTTGAAGGGTGATGTGCCTTGAGCGGCGGCGGCGATAGTTCCAAGAGCGGAAACCTCATCCTCCCCCGGCGAGCTGACAGGATGGACATTCTAACCTTCGCCGGCCTCGGTTTCAAAGAGGCCTGGCAGGTGCATCATGCCATGCCGGATTCGTAACAGGTCCAGCGTCCCTTCCTCCAGGCGGCCTTGGCCGTCTTCCGGTTCTTGGCCCTGGCAATGCCGCGAGCAAAGGACTGGTCCAGTTCGGCCGCTTTGAGCGGAGTCGAGGGGCCACTACTCAGGGCCTCGTGAACCCAGCGGGCGTGCACGGCGGACATTTTTGCGTCCTCCGCATCAAAGGAGCGGCTGAGCCGGGACTGGGCTTCCTGATTCAGGTTGCGGAAGTGCTCTGCGGCGGCCGATTGCAGCCGGCGGTAGAGACCGGCGGGCATGTTTCTCAGCGGTAAATCAGGCATGATTAAACCGTAATGGTCAATAGGCGAAAGCCCTACTTCCGATAGACCTCGCGTCGGTGTCCCACCGCCAGCAAGTGAAACATGCCTTTGGATTGGTTGAAGTCATAGACAACACGATAATCCCCCACCCGCAGTCGGTAGCAATCCATTCCCGTGAGGTGCGTGTGGGAAAAGCGGTCCAGCATCAGGCCCAGCCGATCAACCTGGGCTTCAATCCTTCTCTGAGTCGCAAGCGGCAGCTTGAAGAAGTCGGCATCGAAATCCCGCGAGTAGATCTGAAGTGCGGCTTTCACCGCCCGGCATCCGGCTGACGGGTCCGGGAATAGACCCCCGCGGCAATCTCCCGCTTGGCCCGCTGGATTTTGGCCTTGAATTCGTCGCTGACCTCCAACTGCTCTTCGATGGTCTCATCCAGCCAATCCCGCAGCGCTTCCTTCTTCTCTAACGGAAGCCTGGTGATGGCGGACTCGATTTCCTGGACGATGCTCATCCTGCTTAGAATCGGCGACGGGGAGCAGAATTGCAATCTCGAAGTTGGCAGCGGCGCCGCCAGCGGGCTAGAGGTCGTGCGTGAGGATCGCCTCCACGCGGCGGCAGATTTCTTTGCCGTAGTCGGTCCAGATGCCCTGGCCCCAGTAACGATAGCAACTGGTCTGCGAGCAGAGCAGGTGGAAGAGGGCGTTACGAAACCGGCCATCGCTGGTCGGCACACCCGGCTTGAGAATCTTCTCGTAGAAGAGGGAGCTGCACTTCTCCATCGGGCCGAGCAGGGATTCGTAGCCGCGCACCCAGGAGATGCTGTTGGTCCAACTGCCGCCCTCCATGTGAAAGCGGTGATCCTCCTTCTTGAGCTGTTCGATGACCTGCGCCAGGCGGTCGGCGCCCTCCCCGGGTTTGAAGCGATCCCAGATGCGCTTTTGACAGATAGGCTGCACGACCGGCAGATCCTCCTCCTTGATGCCCATCGCGAAGAGGTACTCCAGATACTCAGTAGCGTTCACAGCCGGAGTGCCGGAGCCGGAGCACTCGCGCATGGCCTCGAGATACTTCGACGGGAATTCGTTCATCATCACGCCGCCGTTCTCGCCGTCAGCGATTTGCGTTACGAGCGGCGGGACCTGTTTGCCGGCCAGTTCCCAGCGCGAGAGCCCCTTGGCCTCGTAGTAAGGCTGCATTTGGGCGACCAGCTTCGTGTCGCTACCCTGGGTCTTGATGATGGCGATGATGGCGGCCTCCTGTCCGCGCGAGTTGCGGCAGACGAGACGGTGCGGCAGGTGCTTGCGCTCCGGCCCGTGGCCGTTGTCGGGGCGCTCGACCGTGTGCTCCTGGACGAGCACCCACTGGTAGCCGCAGTCCTTGAGGGTCTTGACGAATTCGTAGGCGGTGTCCGGGTGGTTGGGCAGGGCCATCTCCGCCGGGGAGAAGCCGCGCACGCGACCAAGCGCCTCCAGGCCAAAGATCGCCGCGAAGTGATGTTGCCAGGCGATGACATGCAGGCGGAAATCCTGAACCGGTGTGGACGGCGCCACCGCGTGGCCCCAGGGGCAACCCAGCCATTCGACCGCCCGCCGGTAGCGGTGGTCGCAGGTGATGCGCTTCAGGTTATCGAAGACGTCGTTCAAGCCCATCTGGCGGAGGCCGTGCAGGAGGGTTCCGGAGTATTCCAGCATCACGCGCGGCTGCTTCCCTTCGTCCACGAATTGGGGAATGAATTCGCCCATGCGCTTGTAGCACCAGTGGAACACGGAGGCGTTGTGGTTATCGCCGATGCCCGGGTTATCCATCATGTGCTTGAGGTTGCTGATGATCTCGGCGGTGGAAAGGTTGCCGCCGCCGGCCGGGATCAGCGGCTGGTGCATGTGCAGGGCGATGGCAAATGCGCTCTTGATGTTGCCAAAGTCAATCCCGCTCTCCGGCAGGAAGACTGGCTGACCGCGGCGGGCGCCCACGGCGGATGCAATTTGAGCTTCGGCGCCGCAGAGATTCGGCAAACTGCCGACGTATTCAGGTAAATCACTCATAGTTGTTTCTTCGTCAGACGCTAACGTGCTTAAGGAGAGGGGTTTCGTCAACTCGGCCTCCTCAAATAGCAGCAATTCTCACTATGGGACGAATGGGACGAATGGGACGAATGATCCCATGCGGCCTCGGACACCTTAAAGGGTGGACCCCAAACCTCCCAGACCAGCCAAAATGAGAACTGCTGCTCACATAGTCTGGTCGGCAGCCTGGCAGGGGCACCCCGTGGCAGCGCTGTTGCGAGATTGGGCGATTCCGGCTTGGCGTTCGAAGGATGCTGGGTCATGTTGACAGCATTATGAGAATGATGATCGCCGCATGAACCACAGCGAATCCCCGTCGTCTCCGCATATCCAATATCCCCGGGGCTTCCGCGCGCGGCGGGGCCTCAACTGGGGCTTCCTCGGCCTGCTGTACACGTCGTTCTACATGTGCCGGTATAACTTCTCGATCGCGAACAAGGCGATTAGCGAGGAGTTTGGTTTCAGCCGGGCGCAGATGGGCTCCATCATCACCGCCGCTCTTTTTGCATACGCCTGCGGGCTGATTATCAACGGTTTGCTCACCGATCGGATGGGAGGCAAGCGCGCCATGCTCATCGGGGCAGCGGGCACGATCGTGATGAATATCCTGTTTGGCGCCGCGTCGTTCGCGGGGATGCTCGGCCTGTTCATCGCCATCCGCGGGGTGGACGGCTACGTGCAGGCATTCGGCGCGCCCGGGATGGTGAAGATCAACACCGCGTGGTTCCGTCACCGGGAGCGCGGCCGCTTCTCCGGCATCTTCGGCTTCATGATCAACCTCGGCCGCCTGGGCATCTTCACGCTCGGGCCGGCACTGTTGGCCGGGTTCACCATCCTCGGCTTGATTCACATTCCCCCGCTGCATTGGCGCTGGTTATTCTGGACGCCTTCGCTGATCTGCGCCGCGGTGGCCGTCGGGATGGCGTTGACGGTGAAGGAGACCCCTGAGCAGGCCGGGTTCCCTGGAGTCATTGGCGATGAAGGTGGACCGAGCGAGAGCAGTGTGGCGACCCCGGTGGCTCACGTCATTGGTGCCATCGTGGCCAACCCGGCGGTATGGATCACGGCCTGCGCCTACGCCTGCACTGGCGTCGTGCGACAAGCGGTGGACCAATGGTTCCCCCGCTACATGCAGGACCTATACCAGGTGGATCTGAAGTCCGCGCAGTTCCAGTTCCTGGCCTTCCTGATCCCCTTCGTAGCCTCGGCAGGCTCGCTGCTCGCCGGTTATGTGTCGGATACGGTTTTCAAAGGCCGCCGCGCTCCCGTGGCGGCAGTGCTCTATTTCCTGGAAACCGCCGTCATCCTGCTCGCCGCCCAATTCCACACGGCCAATACGGCCATCCTGTTCCTGGTTCTCATCTCCTTTACCGCGAATTCCACCCACTCTATCCTGGGCATGGCCGCGCCGATGGACATCGGCGGGCGGCGCAGGGCCGGATTTGCGTTGGGGCTGATTGATTCCTTCCAATACTTCGGCGGGAGCCTGGCAGGCTACTTTCTGGGCAACCTGCTCGACCGCAGCCTCGGCAACTACTTCTATTTCATGGCGCCGTTTGGTCTGATCGGAGGGCTGCTGATGTTGGCCATTCGTGGCAGGATCACTCACGGACCTAAGCCGGCTGCAGCGTCCGGTGCTGCCGCTTAGCCTCGTGGAGCAACACAGTTCTCCGAAGCTAAGCGCCCCTGAACCTAAATTCGGCGGTTAAGAAATGAACAACGAAGCAACGAAGAAACAAAGATCGAGCGGGAAGCTGGAAACGGAGGCTGATTTGGATTCACCTGCTGGGTGAAGGTTCTTGAGCAAGCCAAGCCTAAGTGTCTTCTGTGTCTTTCAGCCTTTGCGTCTTTGTTTCTTTGTTGTTCAACTGCTGTTTTTAGGCTGAACGGCAAGTTGGGGAGAGGGGTCCGTATTGGCCCCCGGGGTTCAGCGGCAGAAGAATTCATTGGGACCTCCTCTCCCCAGCCCTCTCCTCCCTCGGGGGAGGAGAGGGAGAAGCCGCCGCGTCTCGCGCGGGAACATCCTTAATTCAACGGCAGTGCAGCTCTCTGGCGAGCCGAGGTTCAGGGGCCGGGGTGGAGTGAGGGGGAAGCGCCGCCGCTCTTACTACCCTCGCTGGCCAGCAACCGGCGCTTCCACGCCAAGCCGCCGGAGAACCCGCCCAAGCACTGATTGGCAGCAAGGACGCGATGGCAAGGCACGAAGACCGGAATGGGATTCGCAGCACACGCGCCACCGACCGCACGAACCGCTTTGGCATTCCCAATCGCCTCCGCGACTTGCGCGTAGCTCTTGGTGCGGCCCCAACCGATCTGGCGCAAGGCCCGCCATACGCGCTGCTGGAAGGCTGTGCCGCTGGAAAGATCGAGCGGTGGCACTTTTTCCGGTGGGCGGCCTGCGAGTGCCAGCGTGAGGGCCTTGCTAACAGCCACATGCCACCGGCGGACTTGGGCTGTCGGCACGGCCTCGCCCGCTTTGGCCGCTCGCTGCCTGGTGCCTGGAGGAAACTCTAAACCGCACAGGCCTCGCGCCGAATAGTACGCGGTGAACTCCCCATCGGGGGTTGGGATCGGCATCCCGCGAGCCTGAGCTGCAATGTTGTCCTTCATAGTCGTATGCGTTCAGGAGCAAGAATAGCCCGCTGGAGGTTAAACGATAAAGCTGCCGGTCCTACACTTTCCAATGGATTTCCGTCCCTTCAACGACGCCCCGGGAGAAACACCAGAAGCGTTCCGAGCAGAACCACAAGCAGGATGATCACGAAGAAGATGAAGCGGTTGCGCGCCACGCGTTTCTCATAGCGCAGCGGCCGCAGTCCCTGGAACCCGCCCGCTGCCAGGTAGCTCACCAGCTTCGGGTTGGTCGTGGACGGCCCCCGGAAATGGCCCCGGACGCGCTGCAGCAGGGCGAGCAGGTCGTACTTGCGCACGCCCAAATCATTATAGTGCTGGGGGGTGGTGCCGGCCTCGCCTCGCCCCTCCAACAGATGATGGCCTACTTCTTCAAAGATCGGCTCGTGGTGCGCGGGTGCGGGCGGCGTCGCAGGCTCGGGTGTCGCAGGACTGACCGTGGTGCTGCGCGGCAAAGCTGTGGACCGCATACGCGGTTGCGCTTGATCGCGCTGCAGGCGGGCGTCGAGTTGCTGGATTTGTGATCCCAGCCGGGCTATCTCCTCGTTCAGCGCCCGCGCGCGGTCGGAAATCGGGTCTGGCTTCTTTTTAAACCATGCCATGATGGCAGCCAGTTTAATGACGCACGAGGAAGACCAGCAACGCAGCCAAAGCGGCCAGCGCCACGGCGGCCAGCGGCCAGGTCAGGGCCAGGCCCAGCCGGCAAAGCTCGCCGAAGCTCTGCGTTGCCAACAGAGATGACCTCGGCGCGGCGGCCGCCAGGCTTCCCGGGCTGCCGTCCTGGGCCGGACTGGACAATATCGAGAACTTGAGCCGCGCGGTGTTCCATTCCATCCGGGCGTTCTCCAGCGCCGTTAAGGCGCGGGTTAGTTCCGTGCTGAGGTTGTCCTTGGTCCACGACTCCTCGTTAACGGCCTCGATCTTGGAGAGCGCATCGCGCAAATCTACCAGCGCTTTGGCCATCTGCTCGGTGTCCCGCCGCGCGCTGAATTCGGCCTCCTCCAGCAGACCCAGCCCGCGCGTCAGGTTATGAACCATCTCCTGGCGGCCGGTCTGAAACTCAATCTGGCGCCGGCGGGTTTCCTCCAGCGCCGACCGCTGCCGCTCCAGATCCTCCTGCGCCCGCTTCAGCTCCGCGAGCTTCTGCTGCGCTTCCGCAACCCGCGAGTCAACTTCTTCGCGGGTCGGCGCGCGCTGGGATTGCCCGGCGCCGGCGGAGGTCGCGGAGAATGGCGACTTGCGCGACTGGAAATCGCCATCAACAAACTCCGTTGCGTCATATTCCTTAGACATGCCGCCAGTTTATGCCCCGCCGCGCCGGGTGTAAAGCAGGCTATCTGGCAGTAGCGCCTGGCGAGCTTGGGCGCGCGGCGTACCCGCAGTTCTGTTTTCCTGCTTTCCGCCGACGGATCAAGGCTTTTCGATGCAGGCGTAAGCGTTGTGGTTATGGATGCTTTCCTGGTTCTCCGCCTCCACCTTGTACCACGTCACATCCGGATGCGCGTTGAGCTTGACGGCTACGTTGCGCACCAGGTCTTCCACGAACACCGGGTTATCGTAAGCCCGTTCCGTGACCGCCTTTTCGTCCTGCCGCTTCAGCAAGGCATAGAGCTCAGAGCTGGCCGAACTCTCGATGATGGCAATCAAGTCCTCAATCCACACCGCCTTCCGCGACCGGATCTGCACCGTCACCTCACCCCGCTGGTTGTGGGCGCCGTAGGCGGCGATGGCCTTCGAGCAGGGGCAGAGCGTGGTCACGTTCGCCTTGACGGTCAGCAGGAACAAAATCTCCTTGTGGCACGCCGCAGCGTCGAACCGCGCGACGTAATCCATCACGCTCTCCTTGCCCGTGACCGGCGCCCGCTTGACCATGAAATACGGAAACTCAATCTCAAGGTGCGATGTCGCCGCCTGGAACTTCTCCTGCATCGCGTGGAGAATATCGGTGATGTTCTCGACGTGAATCACGTTGCCGTGCGCGTTCAGCACCTCGATAAAACGGCTCATGTGGGTGCCTTTGAATTCCTTGGGCAAATCCACGAACATGCCGATGGTCGCGACGGTGTTCTGCACCGCGCGCGCCTTGTCCCGCACCTGGATCGGGAAACGCAAATTTCGCACCCCGACCTTGTTGATCCGCAACTGCCGGTGATCGCGCTCGCTTTGCTTGTCGTGCAGTTTGACCGCGGGATCGGGCGCGGGGGATCGGCTTTTCAGGCGGCGCTCGGGGGTCCCGTTGCCGCGGGCAAGCGCTCGGCGGGTCGCGACCGTCTCGCCCTTAACCGGGCGGCGCCGCGAGCGGGTTGGACTATTCTCACTCGGCTTGAACATAGTTGAAACTAGCAGCGAATAGCCTATTTGCAAAAGCTTTTGGTCGCATCCAGCCCTCCCGCCCTTCCAGTTCCCTTTTGACTTGCGCTGCGCGGCTGTTTATTACGCTCCCATGAATTCGCGGTCACGCTGCTTCCAGTCCGCCGTCATCCTGTTCGCCCTGGCGCTGAATGTCCGGGTGGCCGGCGCGGAAACCTTCCGAGTCGCAACCTATAACCTGGAGGGCTATCTCGATCAGCCCACCGAAACCCGCCCCGCCAAGCTCGCCGCCGCAAAAGCCAAAGTCCGCGAGTGCGTCCTCACCCTCAAGCCCGACGTGCTCGCCGTGCAGGAGATGGGCAGCACCAACGCATTGCTGGAACTGCGCGACTCACTGAAAGCCGAAGGACTCGACCTTCCATACTGGGAGCACGTCACCGGCTCCGACACCAATATCCATGTCGCCATCCTGAGCCGGTTCCCGTTCGCGGCGCGCCACCCGCACACGAGCGATAGCTTCCTCCTGAGCGGGCGTCGCTTCCGCGTCAGCCGTGGGTTTGGCGAAGTCGAGATTCAGGTGAACCCGAACTACGCATTCACGCTCATCGCCGCCCACCTCAAATCCAAGCGCGCCGTCCCCCAGGCGGACGAAGCCGAGATGCGTCTGGAAGAGGCCAAGCTGCTGCGCGAAAGGGTTGACGCCTGCATCGCCGCCAATCCCAACATTAATCTCGTCGTCCTCGGCGACTTCAACGATACGAAAGACGCGGCCTCTACCAAAGCCGTGATTGGCCGGGGAAAGCACAAGCTGGTGGATACGCGACCCGCCGAGCACAACGGTGACAACACTGCCAGCACCAAACCTGGCTTGGAACCGCGCAACGTCACCTGGACGCATTACTACGGCAAAGCCGATAGTTACTCGCGCATTGACTACATCCTGATCAGCGCCGGTTTGGCGCGCGAATGGATCACCAACGAGACTTACGCGCTGACTCATCCCAATTGGGGCGTCGGCTCCGACCACCGCCCGATTGTGGCGACGTTCGAGGCCGAGGAGAAGTAAAGCTCCCGACGACGCCATGCGCGACCTCGCCAAAGCCCGGCTCAAAGTCAAAGGCGCTGAACGAAACCCGGCCGGCACCGCACCCCGGCTGCCCCGCTCTCGCTGATAGTAATGTTCCCGCTCGAAACTTTATCTGTGAAGTGTTCGCGCAGTGCGTTACAACTTCGGGCCGGTGACCACGGTGATTTCAAATAGCGGATGGACGCCCCTGGGCTTCCCGGTCGCATCTCCGGCTTTGGAGGAATTCGGATTGAAATTTACTGCGGGCGGCGCGCACATCAGCCGGACGATGATGCTCACTGAGTTGGAGTCCGTCCTGGTCACCGTTCCGTCGGGATCGAGCGCCAGCGACTACCGTGATGCCATTCTGGCAAGGAACGCCCTCGCCAAGACGACGGAAAGCACGCGGCAGAAATCCTTCCGTCACCTGCGCGAGCTCTATGCCCTGGATGAATCCGTGCCCATCTTTGCCTTGCTGCGCAAGCTGAACACGGTTGATCCGAAGAGCCTGCCGTTGCTCGCCGGGCAGGTGGCTTGGGCTCGCGACCCGCTGTTCCGCGCCACGACCGCTCCCATCCTGGATGCAACCGAGGGGGCGCGCGTTGACCCAGCCGGCCTGGCGCAGGCGGTGGAGGCGGTTTTTCCCAATCACTATTCGGGACTGAGCTGCAACAAGATTGCCCGCAATGCCGCCTCCTCGTGGACGCAGTCGGGCCACCTTGCGGGCCGCGCCAATAAAACCCGGTCGCGGGTCAAGCCGACGCCCGTGGCCATTACGTTGGCCATGTTTCTGGGGCAGGCCGCCGGCTTTCATGGTCCGGCCGTCTTCTCCAACCCCTGGTGCCGCCTGCTCGACCTGACGGCGGATCAGGCCCGAACCCGCGCGCGCGATGCCCACCGGGCCGGGCTCCTCAATTTGCGCGCGGTCGAATTGCAGGCCACGCTCAAGCTCATCCTCGAAGGCGAGCCGCCCTACGACCTCTTCGTCCGCTGGAAGCCGCTCTCGCAGCAGGCCATCGGCTGGCAGCCTGATCTCAACGACGGCGTGCGGATGAACATCCGCCCCTTTGCGACGGCGGACATCCTCCGCAAGCGCGTCAAAATCAAGTGGGACAAAGATCGCGGCAAAGAGCCGCAGCGCGACAAGGCGGAGTATCCGCGGTTCTGGGGCTGGGACGAGGAGAAGCAGGACTTCGCCGGCGTCGGCAGCGAGCCGGACGGCAACCGCTGGAACGACTGCCATTACGCGGGTGAGTTTAAGCAGAGGGCCAGGAAGTGAAACCACGGATGGACACAGATGGACACGGATGGGGCGGGTCAATATCAATGCCTGGTAGCAGCCGAGGTAACGCGGCTCAAACTAGAAGAGCAGCAGAGCCTCCTCACGTCGGCTGCTACAGAATTGGAAATGGCCTCGCTGGCTGGCAGATTTTGCAAGCAGCGATTGCAAAATTGAGCCAGGATTGGATTGTGTCCGCAGTGCGAGCACAATGGGCCAGCAACCGAAATGTCGCTGCCGCGGGGGAGACAATTGATCGGAAAGGTGCCAACGAATGAAACGAAAACTAGCACTGGTGAAAAGCTCGTCCTCCGCGCCGGCCAAGCCGGGCGCGAAGGGACTGCTGACGGACGTGCGGGAAATGATTCTCGCCACGCGGCAGACGGTGGCACAGGGCATCAACTCGGCGCTCGTGCTGCTCTACTGGAAAATCGGCCAGCGCATCCGGGCGGACATCCTGAAAGCGAAGCGGGCGAGTTACGGAGAAAAGATTTTCTACGCACTGAGTAGAAAATTGACAGCGGAGTTCGGAAACGGCTTTTCGCAGGCCAATCTTTTTCACATGGCCCGCTTTGCCGAGGTGTTTCCCGACACAAAGATAGTGTACGCGCTGAGTGCACAATTGAGTTGGACGCATCTGCGCCGGCTGATTTACCTCGACGATCCGCTCAAGCGGGATTTCTACGCGGAGATCTGCCGTATCGAGCGGTGGAACACGCGCACGCTGCACCAGAAAATCCAGTCCATGCTTTTCGAGCGGACGGCACTGTCGAAGAAGCCGGCCAAGTTGATGGCGATGGAACTTAAGCAACTCCGCGAGGAGGATCGGTTGACGCCGGACCTGGTGTTCCGCGACCCGTATCTGCTGGATTTCCTGCGGCTCAAGGACACCTACTCGGAAAAGGATCTGGAGGTGGCGATTCTACGCGAGATTGAGGCATTCATCCTCGAACTTGGCGTCGGCTTCGCGTTCGTCGAGCGGCAGAAGCGGATGCAGATTGATGGCCGGGATTACTACCTCGACCTGCTGTTTTACCATCGCAAGCTGCGGCGGTTGGTGGCGATTGATTTGAAGATCGGCGATTTCGAGGCGGCGGACAAGGGCCAGATGGAACTCTACCTGCAGTGGCTGAAGCGCCACGAAGGCGAGCCGGACGAAGGCGAGCCGATCGGCATGATTCTGTGCGCCGGAAAGACGGCTGAGCATGTGGAGTTGCTGGAACTGGAAAAAAGCGGTATCCACGTGGCGGCCTACTGGACAAAGGTGCTGCCGAAGAAGGAACTCGAGCGAAAACTACACGCCGCAGTGCGGCTCGCCCGGGCGCGGCTGCAATCGGCAAGCGACCTGACTCAGAAATGAAACCACAGGTGACCCTAGCCCGGTTATTTCAGTGCGCCGTGAACACGGAGCAGGACTCCCGTGGGAGAGAGAATCCCACCCGGCAACTTTCGCTCCGCCGGAAGCAGTCGGGACGCCGGTCGCTGGCAACGGCGGCAGGCGAAGCTCCCGATGTCAAAGGCTCGTGCAAGCGAGTCAGCGAGCGAGCAGGTCCTAATATGAGTGAACACCGAGCAAGCCTCGAAAAGGGCAATGCGAATGCCGACCCGATTGAAATACGGGGAAGGCTGGCAGGGCGCGGGAAGCGAGCGAAGAGAGCACCGCGACCGTATCGCCGGGGTAGTGGTGAGGACATGCGCGCAACGGAGACCTGCGGCAACACGGGAAACCCAACACGGTGGGAGGTCAAAGCTCCCAACCAGCAGCCCGCGAGGACCAG
>CAIWJG010000413.1 GCA_903912925.1 uncultured Verrucomicrobia subdivision 3 bacterium
CAGTTTTGACCCCGAGAATGCGTTTCGCGTGCGGGGATTCTGCCAGTGCGACGCTTTGCACACGCAAAGACTTGTGACACACTCCCGCCGAAAAACTTCTCAGTATTTCGAGGAAACCATTGGTATGTCAGGAGGTCTGAACTCGTGAGCAGTTCGCCGACGGACGACAGGGATGGCACGCGGTCACAAACGACCTTAATGGACACCAGGATCGGCACCGACAACAAGGCTCCGGGCACACCCCAAAGCCAGGTCCAGAAGATCAACGAGACGAAAATGACGACCGGGTTCAGGGTGAAACGGCGCCCCAGCAGGACCGGCGTGATGAGGTTCGCTTCCAGAAGATGAAGCAGCAGGTACCAGGCGGGCGGAAGGAGCCCTTGCCACAGCGTGTCGAACGTGAGGATGCCGACCGCGGCCAGCAAAAGAATTCCGGCGACCGGGCCGAAGTAGGGCACAAAATTCAGGACCGCGACCAGCATTCCCCACATGACGGCGTTGGGCACCCCGAGCCAGTAGAGGCCGCCGCTCACGACCACACCCAAGCCGATGTTGATCAGCGACACGGAGAACAAATAGTTGGAAATGCTCTGCTGAATCTCGTGGCTGATCTTGACCGCGTTCTTCTTTTCGCGGAACGTGGGCATTACGTGGACCAGTTTCTGCAGGAACAAATCGCCCGAGGCCAGCAACAGATAAAGCAAGACCAGCGTCTCGCCGACTCCCGCCAGGAGGGTTCCCGTCCAGTTAATGAAGGTGCTGGGGACACGGCTGGTTTTGAGTTCCACCGTAGTCACCTTCCTCTGTTCTTCCTCCGCCGCTCCCAGGTTGTTCACGGCATCCGCAGCCTGATTAAAGCGTGCCACACGCGGGAACATTTTCTGAACCCGTTGCCGCAACTGGGCCATGTGTGCCGGCGCGTCGTTCATCCAGATCATCGCCGGACGGCCCAACTCGAAGAAACCAATCCCGATGGCGGCCACCAGGAGGCAAAGCACGACGGCGGCGGAGATCGCAGGCGGAATGTGGCCGTATGACAACCAGCGGATGAGCGGTTTCAAGGCCATTCCCGCCACACACGCCAGGAAGATCGGCAGGAGAACCGGTCGGGCGAAGTATAGAAGGGCAATACCACCGAGCACCCCTAAAGCGATTTGCAAAGGGGGCACTTTGGCCGCCGTTCCCGTGTCCGGCAGAGCAGGCGACGCTTCAATGTTGCCGGGAGCATCTGCCCGCGGAGGCACTGTGTCGGCCAGCTCGCCGAGGGTCGCGCTCTGGTGGATTGGCAGGTCTGCCTCCATGCCCTTGATGTGCCGGGATTACGCGCGGCCGCGCCGCGCCAGCAGTAAGCCAACCACCGCCCCGACACCGAAGGCGATGGCGATAGTTTGACCGGGATGCTCGCGTGCTACCTGCTCGACGGCCCGGACGCGCTCGACCGCTTTCTCGCGAGCCCGGCCAACCAACTCTTTTCCGTTTTCCAATGCGGTTGCGAGCCGCTGGCGAGCCTCTGCGACCTTATCTCCGGCGACGTCGGCGGTGGCCGCCATCAACGCGCGAGCATCTTCAGCGAGAGTGCCCAGGTCATTTGCTTCTGATTGTTTGTGTTTGGTCATAGTGTTTTGTTCTTTCTATTTCGGGTTCGTGTAACGCTATCTTGCTCACTTCGTAGTTACCGCTTGCTGCTTCCGCCGGTGGGGCAGGGTTGCGCCTGACGGCAAATAGTGCCGGCGCACTTTCTGTGAAATCTGGCGTTCCGTCAGCTTGTCGCTCGTTTGCCTGAATTCTACCTGCTCCTATAGCTAATGAAGGGCCAACCTGACGCTCGGCGCTCCAACACGTTCAATCCGGGCTGATTAGGCGGTTTAAGGTCACCTCTGGTGACCGGTGAGAGACAGACCGTCATTGCATTCTGCACAGCCACAACTGCCGCACCATGCACTTTGCAAGCTGGCCGAGGGGCGAGAAGCGACTTCCCGGAAACTCTGCCGCTGATCATTTAGCGACTCCTGTCGGCCGCAATGGGCGAGGGTATCCATTGCTAACAGGGCAGTTGCGAGGTTTTGGGGAGCGACCACCATGAGTTGAATTGCTCGTTCGGGCCAGGCCGGGGCACCCGCGGCACACCACACGCTAAAGATACGACACGGACATGAATGGGCTCCTAATGAAAGGGGACCGGATTGCCGTCAGCGAAAACTCAAAACAAACGATTACGCAATAAGGCCAGATGCGATTATGAAACATAAGCACTTACTCTTGGCTCTCCTTGCCGTTGCCGCTTTCGCGGTAGGCTGCAATAAAGAGCCGACCACCGCGCAACAGCTCGACAAGGTGCAGGCAGATACCAAGCAAGCCGCCCAGGATATGAAAGATTATACCTTCGCGCAAAAAGCTGCCTTCGTCGCAACCATGCAAACCCAGTTGGCCACTCTCAATCGGGAGTTGGACCAGCTCGCTGCCAAAGTCGAAAAAGCCAGCGACACGATCAAAGCCGAAGCCCAACCCAAACTGCGAGTATTGCGCGATCAAATAGCCCAGTTGAACCAGCAGCTTGACGAGGCCAGGAATGCCACCGAGTTGACCTGGGACAGCGTCAAAGGCGGCTTCAAGAAGGCCTATGAAGGGGCGAAGGATGGGGTCCAACAAGCCCGTCAGTGGGTGAGCGATAAAATCGCGCCTTAAGACAAATTGTCAGTAAAACCATAAACATCAAACAACCAAAACAATAGTATGACAAAGACAACAGTAAACACGGGCAAGACCCTAAAAGCATTGGCCTTGATCGCCTGCCTCGGGGCGTTGCCGTTGGTGGTTGGCCTGACTGGCTGTGCCAGTGATCGCTATAACCAAACCGCGGGCCAACGTATGGATGACAATCGCACGGCTGACCGTGTCAAGGATGCGCTCGCACGTGACCCGGAATATAAATACGACGGAGTAAACGTCGTAGTATTCAAAGGAGTTGCTCAGCTAAGTGGCTTCGTCGCCACCAGAGCTCAAAGGAGCAATGCCGGCGATATCGCCAAAAGAGTGCAGGGCGTGAAAGAGCTCGAAAATAACATTACGGTCAAGGACATGCTGTCCAGGAACTAAACTGTCGGATCGCTGTTGGCTGATGACGGAAAGCACCTGCCGGCAGTGCTCCAAAAGCAAATTCAAAGAAGAATCCTAAGGCGGCAAACTTGCCGAAAGCAAGTCCACCGCAGCAACGCAGATCAATAGTAAACACAAATCAATACACGAAAGTATTATAATGATAAAAACCTCTGTAAATACGGGCCAAACCACAATCTTGGTAGCAGTCAGTGCGCTGTTGCTTGCTGGCGCGCCTTTGCGCGCTTCCCAGACGGACGACCGCATCGAGTCTTCCGCCAAGAAGTCCTATGTGTTCCAGCAC
This sequence comes from uncultured Verrucomicrobia subdivision 3 bacterium, assembly GCA_903912925.1. Taxonomy (GTDB): domain Bacteria; phylum Verrucomicrobiota; class Verrucomicrobiia; order Limisphaerales; family UBA8199; genus PALSA-1440. The sequence continues at coordinate 3,401 of CAIWJG010000413.1, forward strand.
TACCTCACCGACGATTCAATCAAGATTGAGTCCCAGAACGGAGTCGTCACCTTGACCGGCACCGTGGCCGAAGGCTCCCATATCGGCCTGGCTCGGGACACCGTGTCCGGGCTTCCCGACGTCAAGAGCGTGGATAACTTACTCACCGTCAAAGGGGAAGCCCCCGCTGAGCACTCGGACACGTGGATCGCCCTGAAAGTGAAAACCGCGCTGTTGTTCCATCACAACGTGAGAGCCACTAAGACGGACGTGAACGTAAAAGACGGCATCGTCACCTTGAGCGGCGAAGCCACCAGCATGGCCCAAAAGGAATTGACCACCGAATACGCCAAGGACATCGACAACGTCAAGGAGGTCAAGAACGAGATGACGGTAGCCAAGAACCCAGCCAAGCCCGAGGAAACCATAGGCGAGAAAATTGACGACGCGTCCATCACCGCCCAGGTTAAGGCGTCCCTGCTGTCGCACCGCTCGACCAGCGCCCTAAAGACCAAGGTTCAGACGACGGATGGCGTGGTTACAGTAAGCGGTATTGCCAAGAACGCCGCCGAGAAGAGCCTGGTGACCAAACTGGTGACCGATATCGACGGTGTCAGCAGTGTGGTTAACAACATGACCATCGCTACGACTCTGAGCAAGAACTAAACCCCGAATCTCTGCGGGTCCGTGCGTCCGCGCTGGCCCGCAGCGGTTCCCAAACAAACTGAAAGAATACATATGTTATACACAATTGCGGTCGTTATGCTCGTGCTGTGGCTGCTCGGTCTGGTGAGCGGTTACGCAATAGGTGGGTTAATTCACATCCTGCTGGTGGTTGCCGTTGTCATGGTACTGCTCAGGATAATTCAGGGACGACGAGTAGCCTGACGGGTGCCAAAGCGCCAGGCGGCGGCGCTGAAGGCCAGCCCGCCCAGATAACCGTGCGGGCTAGCGATGAGGTAACGCAACGGCGCGCCACAGAGCGGACCGGCCCCCAGGTAATGTTCCTGTTCGAAGAGTTCGCGTCAGGCGCGGCCCAGCGCGCTGCGGCCTGGCGGAATCAGTTCCAGGGTCACCGGACCCAGTTGGGTGAGTGAACAATGCAACGGAGGCTGGGGCGTGGCCACCATCGGGGGGGCGGGGGCGACGCGGCGCGGCGGCGGCGCGCTGGGTGGGGGCAGATGCAAGTAGCCGGAGCGTTGGAGGGCGGCCAGGGCTTTGCGGGCGGACATCTCTCGCCAGCGCCCGGAGGGACCTTTCCAATCCAGCCACTGACAGAGCAAACGGGCCTGTTGGCGGCGGGACAAACCGGATCCTTCCCGCTCCAAACGCTGGAGCAAGTGAGGCGAGAAGGGTTGCCCGGCTACGATCACCCCGCGAGCTTGGCCCACGGCGGTGGTGGTGTACCGCGAATAACTTGTGGCGCAAGATGAGCCCCGGAGGAGAGGGAGAAGTATCCGCCGCGCTACGACCAATTGTGGCGCCGGGACATTCCCAGCGGGGGCCAAGCACCCTCTCCTTTGGGGAGAGGGTAGGGTGAGGGGGAATGG
>CAIWJG010000414.1 GCA_903912925.1 uncultured Verrucomicrobia subdivision 3 bacterium
AACCTCTGCGAATCTCTGCGCCTCGGCGTTAAAGGGTGAGCTGGCGGAATCGGCCTTCGGATCTCGGATTTCCTTTGGGTTTCGGATTTGGGTTTCGGATTTGGGCTGACATGGCCATAATGAGAATTGCTGGCTGCCCCAGGTGTACACTTGACGGCCCCGCTGGGCGGAGCTATAACCATCCCATTAACCTGCGGCTCCCGTGGTGCCGCAACAACGCCGGCCCCAAGCCGGAGGAAAGCCCGATGCAAACTGTTCTGCCTGAAGAATTCAAACGTGGCATGCTGCTGTTATTGGATAACATGCCGCATTACCTCGAGGACTTTCACACCTCCGGCACCGCCCAAACCCGGCACAAGCTGCACGTCCGCTTGCGCAACCTTAAGACCGGCCGCGTGTTTGATCGCACCTTTGCCGAGAATGAGCGGGTGCCAGTTGGCCAGCTTGAGCACCGCTTGGTGCAGTTCAGTTACAAGCAGGGCGATACCTACACGTTCGCGGACACAAAGACCTTCGAGGAGATGCCCCTCCCGGCCGAACTGGCGGGCGAGCGCCAGTGGTTTATCAAGGAGAATGAGGAATACAAGGCCCTGTTCCTCGAAGGGAATCTCATCGACATCGTCCTGCCGCCGCAAGTGGTTTTGCAGGTGGTGGACACTGCGGCCCCGATCCGCGGCGGCGTTGCCACCGCCTGGAAAGAAGCCAAGCTGGAGACCGGCCTCGAGATCATGGTGCCGCTGTTCATTGCCAATGGGGACCTGCTCAAAGTGGACACCGAGGAGCGGAAATACGCCGGCAAGAGCAATTGATCCCCACCAGCGCAGTTAACGCCAAGACGCCCAGAGGCAATGCCGCAAAGAGCCGGGAGATAGCGAGGGATAGGCAGGCTTACTGCCAAGACGGCGGGATAGACGACATCGAGCTACCCCTCACCCCAGCCCTCTCCCCTTCGGAAGGGGAGAGGGAACAGCCTCGGCAGCTTTGCACTGCTATATCCCGCTTTGCTCGCAGGCGGCGAAGATTTAACGCAGAGACGCAGCGCGGCCAAGCCGCAACCAAAAAGTTAAATGGGTTAAATGAGTTGCAAAGGTTACATGGGGCCAAGAGAATTTGCGCGGGCTGCGCAAATCCTCACAGATAGCAGTGCAGAGAGTCGCAGAGAATCGCAGAGAATCGCAGAGAATCGCAGAGAGTTCTGCGTCTCGGCGTTAAACCCGATTTGGTCTTGGTTGCGGCTTGGCCGCGCTGCGCCTTTGCGTTGATTACCGGGCTACGTTCTTGAGCTCAAGATCGCCCGCACGGTCCAGCCGTATGAGTTCCGCCGTGTAACCCTGGCGAAAAGTGGGATACTTGAACTGGTAACCCAATTCCATTTTGAGCCGGCGATTGGAGACCTTCTTGTTCGTGACCCCACGCTTGCGCACGGCATCGACGTCTTCGGGCGCAGAGGGCGGCAGCTCCTTTCCCAGCGGGCCGGACAGCCACTGAAAGAAGTGGAGCTGGCTGACCGGCTCGTCATCCACCGCGTTATAGATTTCACCGGGCCGGCCGCTCTTGAGCGCCGCGATGATCGCCCCGACTACGTCGTCGCGATGAATCATATTCAAGATGCGCGCGCCGTTGCCCTCGATCCGCGCCTCGTTACTCAGATACTGCTTGAACCAGTGGCCGCGGTCCGGACCGTAAATGCCCGCCAGGCGCAGGATCACCGCCGAAAACTTCGTGCCCATGAGCCTCGGATTGCCAGAGAGTGGCCGAGTGTTCCCCCTCTCCCCTTCCGAAGGGGCCGGGGTGAGGGGGCCGCCTTTGCCTGGAAGTTCCGGGGTGCAAACCGCCTCAATTGGCCGGGGTATTCCCTCCCGCGCCGCTGCGAGTAGCACCCGTTCCGTCTCGACCAGAATCTTCCCCGTCTCGACGGCCGGTTCCGTCGGGCTGGTCTCCTTGACGAGCGAACCGTCGTTCTGCCCATAGACGCTCGTGCTGCTGGTATAGACGAACTTCTTTGGCGGCGCGGCCCCCAGCCACTCGATCAGGTTCCTCGTCCCCTGCAAATAAACCTCGCGATACTCATCCGCGCCGCCGCCGGATGCGGATACACAGTTGACCACCCAATCATAGGATGCAGGCAATTGGGTCAACTGCTCGGGTTTGGTGATGTCCCCGATCAATAGTTTGATGCCAGCCGCGTGCAGATCGGCCTCGGCCCTGGGACTTCGGCGCAGCCCGAAGACCTCGTGCCCCTGCTTGACCAGTTCCGCCCCGAGAGGCAGACCAACGTAGCCGCAGCCAACAATCAATATGCGCATGGGAGAACAGTAGCCGCCAGCGGCACGAAGGGAAAGCGCTAGCGGTCGCTCACGGCTGCATCCCGGGCTAAAGTCACCCCAAAGCCCCGGTTGATAGCTAACCGATGCGACCCCAAAGCCACATCAGTGCGACATCAAAGCCACTTCAATGCGTGTTGCTAGCCAGGCGGTAGCCACCCCAAAGCCACCCTCAAGCCACCCCCATGCGACCTCCATGCGACCTCCATGCGACCTCAAAGCCACCCTCAAGCCAGGTGAAGGCGCGGGAGACAGGGGGAGAGCCGCAGGTGCGTTGGGAAGGGCGGTGTGGCAGTTTCATCGGCGGGCGAACGGGTTGGGGTGTTCGCCCTTATGTGAGAGGTCCCCGCCAAGTGCCCGTGCTGTGTGACACAAGTAGCTTTTCTATAGTGACTTACGCTATAGAGCGCCAAGCCAACGCCGCCGCCAAGTCCGGGAACCCATTGAACCGCTGCCAGGGCTGGGGACGATTCTTTTGTGTTTTCTTGTTGCATAGGATGGCGATAGCATTATGATATCAATACGATAGCGCACAGTTCTATCAAGCACAACGAACGAAAGGTAATCCATGAATGCAGAAATCACGTCAGTCAATCGCGAAAAGTCAGTCCAGGTTCTCAGCGGGTGGGTCATGCTCCCGGTCGTGCTCATCCTCATGTTCGGCGGGCCGATCTTGTTCATCTACTCGATCGCTGCGGGTGTGAACGCTATTGGCCATCCCGTTTGGGGACTCTTTGTGCTGGGGATATTGATGGAGATAACAGGCATCATCTTCTCCGTGGGGCTGTTCAGTCTTCAGCCCAACGAGGCGCGAGTGTTGATCCTGTTCGGCGATTACAAAGGCACGGTTCGCGCCAGCGGGTTCTGGTGGGGCAACCCTTTCTACTCCAACGGCAGTCGCCCGGGCCAGTTCTCCGTCCTGATGGCACAGATGGATGGTAAGCTGGCTGCGGGGCAGGGGGCGCGGCAGGCGGGCGGGCGCAGCGGCTCCGCCAAGCCCCCGTCCCGGAATAAGATGTCCCTGCGGGCACGCACGCTCAACGGGGAGAAGCTCAAGGTCAACGACAAGCGCGGCAACCCGATCGAGATCGCCGCCATTGTCATCTGGCGGGTGCAGGACACCGCCCAGGCGGCCTTCGACGTGGATGATTACGAGAAGTATGTCGAGACGCAGAGCGAGTCGGCCTTGCGCCATCTGGCGAGCTGCTACAGCTACGACCACGGCGAAGAAAACGAGGTCACCTTGCGCAGCGGCGTCGAGGAAGTCTCCCAGGCGTTGCGGAAGGAGCTTCAGGAGCGGCTGGCCAAAGCGGGCGTGGCAGTGGAGGAAGCGCGGCTGACCCACCTGGCCTATGCGCCGGAAATCGCGCAAGCCATGTTGCGGCGGCAGCAGGCCGAGGCGGTGATCGCGGCGCGGCAGAAGATTGTCCAGGGCGCGGTGAGCATGGTGGATATGGCGTTGAAGGAGTTGGCCGACAAACACGTGGTGCAACTGGACGACGAACGCAAGGCGGCGATGGTCAGCAACCTGATGGTGGTGCTTTGCAGCGAGTCCGAGGTGCACCCAGTGGTAAACACCGGCACCCTTTACTCCTGAGCCGGCATGGCACAGCGCAAGCCGTTCTTAATGCGGATTGATCCTGCGCTCTGGGCCGAGCTGGAAGCCTGGGCGCAGGCGGAGTTGCGCAGCGTCAACGGCCAGATCGAATGGGTGCTCAAGCAGGCCCTGGAAAAGCGCAAACGCGCCATGCCCCGGCCTTCGGCCCCAGGCGCAAAGCCAGCCAAAGCGCCGGAGCAGGATAAGGGCGGCGGCACGGGTCAAGCGTCGCAGGCGGACTGAGCACCCTGGCACGCCGAGGCTGCTCGTTGACGGCCCCATCTCCAGTCTGGACACGGCCGCCGATTCATGTTCTAAGAAGCGCCACTATGGCGACCAATGGCAGCTCCGCCCGGCTGGCGGTGCCCTCCTCCGAACCGGCCAGCGGCCAAACCTATCGCGGGCCGTTCGCGATTATCCTCTTCTTTATGTGGGGATTCATGACCGCGTTCAACGATATCCTCATCCCGCGGTTCAAGTCGGCCTTCGAACTAAACTACTCTGACCCATGCCCATGATTGATCCCACTCAGGACTCGCGCGTCATCATGACCCTTGACGCGGGCGGAACCAACTTTCGTTTCTGTGCCGTTCGGGGCAGCAAGCCCGTCACCCCAACGGTCGCCCTGCCTTCCAACGGCGACAACCTGGACAAATGCCTCGCGAACATCGTCGAGGGTTTTGCGCGCGTGAAGCAGCAATGCCCGGAGCCGCCGGTGGCAATCAGCTTCGTATTTCCCGCCCCGGCGGATTATCCCCTGGGTATCATCGGGGACCTGGTCACCCTGCCGGGCTTCCGCGGTGGCGTCGCCCTGGGGCCAATGCTGGAGGAGCGGTTTGGCATCCCGACCTTCATCAACAACGACGCCGACATGTTTGTCTATGGCGAAGCCATGGCCGGCTTTCTGCCCTACGTCAACGGCCTGCTCGAAAAAGCCGGCAGCGCGAAACGCTTCCAAAACCTGTTTGGCGTTACCCTGGGGACCGGCTTTGGCGCAGGGATCGTGCGCAACAACCAGCCATTCCTCGGCGACAACTCGATGGCCGGCGAGATCTGGTTGCTGCGTAACAAGCTCAATCCGCAAATGCACGTCGAAGAAAGTGCCAGTATCCGCGGCGTGCGCCGCGTCTATGCGGAGAAGGCCGGCATCCCCTCCGAGCAGGCGCCTGAGCCCAAGGTCATCTTCGAAATCGCAATGGGGACACGGCCTGGCAACCAGGCGGCCGCCGACGGGACTTTCCGCCAGCTTGGCGAGATAGTCGGCGATGCCATGGCCCAGGCGCTCACGCTGGTGGACGGACTGGCGGTGATTGGCGGCGGCATTTCCGGCGCCGCGCCGCTGTTCCTCCCCGCACTCGTGGACGAGATTAACAGCACCTATGTGGGGCCGCAGGGCGAGTCGTACCGCCGCCTCGCGCAAGTCGCCTTCAACCTCGAAGACCCGGCTCAGCTCCAACAGTTCCTGCGGGGTGAACAGCGTGAAATTACCGTGCCCGGCAGCCGGAAGAAGCTGCAATATGACCCCTTGCAGCGCACCGGCGTGGGCCTGTCACGCCTCGGTACCAGTGAAGCCACGGCCATCGGCGCCTACGCCTTCGCGCTACAGGCTTTGGATCAACGCTGATCAGAACTCCACCGCAAGCTCGCGTGCTTTGGCTTCATTGGTGAAGCGAAGCCAGAGCAGCTTGTCTTCCCGATCGTATTGGAAATTCTCCAGCGCCTGACCGGCGAGCTTAACGGAGCGCGGGGCCGTAGCGGCTCGCAGCAGCACAACAGCCGGGGTATTGATCACCCCTTCGACTGCGATTGAGAGTGAATGCTCTCCTTGCTTCGTAGGCAGCGCCTTACACGCGGAGGCGAGCACCTGCGATTGGCTGCCCCGCATGGCGTCGAGATCGAGCAGGAACAAACGCGCACCGGGCACGAGGCTAACCGTCCTTTGGACCCGCAGCTCTGGATCGAACAGGTTTACGAACCGGCCACGCAGTGTCTTGATCTCACCCGCGACCGACTCATCTAGACCGGCCGCCAGGACGTAAGGGCCGCGGCGCAGTAGCAGGTAGTTCGTCTCCCGCCACTTCAGCCCGGCACGTGCCGCCGCCCGTTTCACCGTCGCTGCAAGCCGCGTGTCTCCTTCGGTCGTCTTGGCGAGACCGGCGGGGTTTTCGTGCATCCAGATCACTCCGCCTTTGCCGACTTTCGTCAATGACTTACCCGCACCCGGTGCGCCCCCACCTTTCGTTCCGGCCGGTTCAGAGCGCATGCCGAGTTGCACGAACAGGTCTTCACGCGGCGTCCGGTATTGGCGCCCATCGCTGTTCCACCACTCGCGGACAGCGTTGTAAGGATCGGTGTCATCATCGCACACGACTAGCACACCGCCCCCCTTGACCCACGCAGCGAGCGCCTGGTGCACCTCGGCGCTGAGCGGCTTCATGCCATGATACGTCAGCAACAGGACACGAAACTCCTTCAGGTAGTCTGGCAGAGTGAGATTCTCAAGTTGCACGGGCGTTATCGGCATGCCGCGTTTGAGCAGCGGCAAGGCCAGACCATAGACGTTGCTCAAGTGGGGATCGCTTGGCTCCGGCTCCCCGCGCTGGAACATGAGCGAATCGCTGATGACCAGCCCGATGCCCGTCGTGCCGCAGTCCCACTCCACGCGCCGTTGGTTCATGTCGTTGAGTGCGTTGATGACCGTTTGGACCTCAGTCGCGTATTCCGGCGGCATCGGCTCGCGTTCCCCGGGCTTGGACCGCGACGGATAACGCCCCCCAAATACGCGCTCCGGCCACGGCGCTACCTCGAATTGCCAGACATCCGGCTGGAGCAGCGATGCCACCATCGTGGATTCCCAGTTGACGCGATAGTCTGTCCAGTCATGGTCCGGGTTGTCCTCAACTGGGTCGTTCAGGAACCAGACCCGGCGGCCCGTGCCCCGCACCAGGTTCATCATAGCCCCGTATTCCAGGAACGCGGTCTCGAAGGTGCGCTCACGGCGCTCGCCGCGAAACATGTTCGGCGTTCGGGAGGTGCCGGTCCAGACCTGCGCGATGTAGCCGTCACAGCCCTTCAGCCGCGCCAGGCTGGATTCCGGGCTGACAATGCGCCAGTGGGCGTAGTTGAGCAGGCTATGCGTGGGCACATAGCAGCGCACCTGTCGGCCGGTCCGGTGGTTGTAGTCCTGCACGTGGTCAAACACCTGCTGCAAGGCGCGCCGGTAGAGATAATACTTGAGCTTGGAAGTGCGCCATTGGGCGTCCACCGAACTGTGCGGCGGCTGCCAGTCCTCATGGTAATAAGCGCTCCACTCGCGCTTGAAGCCCTCCGAATAGCCGCCACGCACCCAGAACTCCGGCTCCTCCAGGTGGATCGCCTCCGCGCCCGCGTCCAGCGCGCGCTGGATCCCCACGCATAGGAACTTCCCATAGTTCGTTCCGGGGCACATATAATATATGTCGCCCCCGTGGCTGATCTTCTTCCCCTCCCGATCCGTCTGGGCCTCGTCTTCGTGATTCACGCCGTCAAAGCGGCCGTACAGGTAATCCTGATAGGACCCCCACGAAACGCCCGTCATGACGTGCATGCGATAGCCGTGGTCGCGCCAGGTCTGCATGCGCTGCGGCAAGCCGCTATCAATGCCGTAAGCCATTGCGACGTCGGAGCGCAAGTTGGCGATGGCGCTCCACGGCCCGCCGGTCTGGAAAGAGGTGCGCTCCAGCTTCTGCTGCGGGTCGGTGGGAAAAGAAACGGGAGCCTCTGCGCCAAGGAGCGGTGAGGCCGTAAGCAGGACAGCAGACAGACAATACTTCAGACGATGCATCCGGATTGGATGCACCAACTGACGCGGGCATTCAAGCAAAGCTTCCGCGTCGCTTCAATTCGGCTTCGCGCCTTTGCTGGCCGGAGACTTACCCGACAGCACGCTTTCGATCACCTGCTCCTTCAACTCCATCGGGTGACCGATCCAGGCGATAACGCCTTTGGTGTCCACCAGGAACGCGGTAGGGATGCCGTCCTGACCGGCGGCCTCCATCCACGTCTGGGACATTTTGCCATTCCCATCGCTGGTCTTATCGTCCAGTGCGACGCGATACGTCATCTTGTCGCCCATCTTTTTCACGAACGGTGCCACCAAACTGTCGTCCCGCTCTGAGACGTTCTGGCCGATGACGATCAGGCCCTTATCCTTGAACTTCTTATACACCTCGTTGAGGTGGGGAATGGTGGCGCGGCACGGCGGACACCACGTGGCCCAAAACTCGACGATGTAGGCCTTGCCCTTCTCGAAGTTCTTCACCGGGTCGCCCTGCACCCATTTGCCCGTCTGTAGCCTCGGCGCGGGGTCCCCCACCTTGAGGGTTGGCCCTGCGGCCAGGGTGAACGTCAGACCCGCAGTCACGGCGAGCAGCGCCGCCGTCAATTTCAATTGCTTCATCTTCATCTATATTTCCTGTGCGGGCCAGTTTGTCCGCGCACCGTTGCCGGCCCGAAGGCAAGGGCGCATGGGGTTCACAGCCCAGCTTCGTCAAGTCGCATGCCAGGCTGAACCACCGCTTAAACCATATCGCTTCGTATAATACACCACGGCAGGCGGAACGTCGCGCCAGAAGTGACGCGAGTCAATGCGGCGACTGAGCGGTCACCGAACAGGTCCATTCCCGCTTGCACCGTCGCAAGCCCGCGGCCTATAAAGAAGCCATTGATGAGCCCAAAGCATTTCCATTGGTGCCTCTGGCTGGCCTGCGTCGCGGGGGCGATGGCCGCGCAGCCTGAGAGCAATCGGTTCGAATCTCTCGGCATCCCGGTGCGTGTGGGCGGGCTGATGGGGTGCGTGGTCGGGCCAAACGGCCGCGGCGGCGAGGCCCTTTACTTTAACTTCAACCAGGCTGGCGCACCCCTGTTCCTGGTGCAAGTGGATCCCGATACCGGCGAAGCGCATCAGTTCAACGCCCCTCAAGGACCCGGCGCGTGGGCACTGATTGCCGGCCCGGATGAGAAGATTTATCTCGGCACCTGGGATGGCGGCCTGATCTTGCGGTTCGACCCTCGCCAGCCGGAGAAGGGCATCGCAGTCGTCGGCAAACCCTCAGCCAGTGAGGAGTATCTCTGGCAGTATGACCTCGCTAAGGACGGCAAGCTCTATGCCTGCACCTATCCGCAGGCAAAGCTGGTGAGCTTTGACCCGTCCACCGGCAAGATGGACGACCTGGGCCGCATGCACCCGACCGAAATGTATTCACGCAGCGTCGCTTCGGGAACGAACGGCAAGGTCTATGTCGGCATCGGCACCGCCAAAGGCGACCTGGTGGTGTTTGATCCCGCCACGCGAACGCACCGGAGCATTCTGCCCGACGGGTTGCGCGGCAACCCGGCCTGGAACACCGTCGGCGTGTCGCGCCGAAGCGACGGCCTCGTCTATGCCACCTATGGCACCAACGTGCTCCGCATCGAGGACGAGACCGTGACGAGCGTTGCCACCGCTCCGGATGTTCCGCCGCTCAAATTGCGAGACGGTCGCGTAGTGACTACTTTCGGGCGCGGCACTTTTTCGCTGCGCGATCCGGCCACCGGACAGGTTGTCGAGCGCACTTTTAAGTATGCCGGCGCAGGAGACATGATCTTCGTAGTCGGCATGGGCCCCGGCGGCGCGATCTACGGCAGCACCGCCATGCCGATGGAGATCTTCCGCTATGATCCGCGCTCCAGCAAGAGCGAGCACCTGGGCGGCATGCCCGGCGGGGAGGTCTATTCAATGCTCGAAGAGGCCGGCAAGCTTTACCTCTGCTACTACGGCGGCGCGATCATGAACCTCTACGACCCCGCCAAGCCGTTCTGGAAGTTCGGCACCGGCGCAGACTGCAACCCGATCAGCTTCGGCGGCGTAGGCGACGGACACCTCCGCCCGCGCGCCATGATCCGCGGCCCGGGCGGGCTGATCTACATCGGCAGCGAACCGCCCTACGGCCAGCTCGGCGGCGCGCTCGGCGTGTGGGACCCCAAGCTGAACAAGACCGTCGAGAATTACCGCAACCTCGTCACTAACCAGAGCATCGTCTCGCTGGCTTACGAACCCAAGAGCGGCCTCTTCTTTGGCGGCAGCGGCAACTGGGGCGGCGGCGGCACACAACCGACCGAGAAGGAAGCCAAGTTCTTTGCCTTCGATCCCAAGCTGAAGCGCAAGGTGTTCGAGGCTGCGCTCGTGCCCGGCGCCGGAAGCTACCCCGCCACGGAGGCGGCCGCGGGCAAGGTCTTTACCACGGTAGGCGACCGCCTGTTTGAGTTTGATCCGCAGACGATGCAGGTGGTGCGCACCAACACTCTCCCGGGGGCGCAGGCCCAAATCTCCCTGGGCCAGCATCGCAGCGGGTTGCTAATCGGCCTCACCAGCCGCGCCGTATATGCGTTCGATCCGTCGAAAGGCGAGGTGGTTCGGACTGCCTCGGCGCCGATACCCATCAACTGCGGTTTCGCGCTAACAGACGACGCAGTCTATTTCGGTTCCGGCCCGACGCTTTGGCGTTACTTGCTGCCACCGCTGCCGCCGCCTGCGCGGCAGGAAGGGAGGGAGCGATGAGAAGCGACGGCTCCGCGAATCTCTTGGTGGAATCAGGCCGCCAAACCCGAAGACCGAAGACCGAAGGCCGAAAGAAGGCCGAAGCCCGAAACCCGAATGCAACACGGGCCGCCGCTCGGCCTGGTTCAGCGGCTTGTTCGGCCTTCGGAATTCGGCCTTCTTTCGGCCTT
>CAIWJG010000415.1 GCA_903912925.1 uncultured Verrucomicrobia subdivision 3 bacterium
ACCCAACTTCAGTTGGGTGAACCACGCCCCCGCTGCGGTCCAACCGTTTCAACGGTTTCCGCTGACTTTTGCCCATAATGAGCAGGCCAAGTGCTATCGCACGTGGCAGGGCCGAATAACTTTTTGGGGCAGACGGAAGCTAAGGCCCGCTATTCTCTGGTACAGTCTCTTGCCCGTATCTGGTTGCAGCAGAACAAGATCCATAGAAGTTACTTGGAAGAATTGCTGGGAAGCACCTGCTACGCCGACGCCGGCTTGGCCGGTTCGCGGTTGAGCACCCAGATGTGCTGGCGGATCGCCTCGATCAGCGCGTAGGGGTTCGTTTGGTCCAGGCGGCGCAGGACGCATTCCCAGCGGTAGGCGAAGCTGCCGGCCGGGTCGTAATTGCACTGTTTGAACAGTGTATCGAAGGCCCGGCGGCGCTTGCGGTAGTCACCCTGGATGTGAAGGAACTGATCGCGGAACGCATCGAGGTAGGCGGTGGCGAATCCCTGCGAGTCGGGCACGACCTTGTCGCGGAGGTTGACCGACCGGGCGTAGTAGGCGGCGAAAGTTTCCAGGGGCAGCTTGTATTCGCCAAAGGCTCCCGTGTGGTCGCACACCATGACTTCCGCTGGCAGCCCATCCTCGCCCTCGTGCACGACCTCGTCGCCATCGTCGAAAACCGGACGCTTGCCCGAGTCGAGCGCGCGGCCGACGATCAGGTTCGTGGCTGCCGCCCGGCCCAGCAGACTGGCCAGCTTCGGCCCATAACCGGGCCGGGCATACTTTTCCAGCGCCAGCTTATCGGTAGCAATGCCGTGCATATACTCCCGCTCGAAATAGACGGTCCGGATTGCGGTGCCCTGGAACCGGGCGGCGGTGCCGCCATAGGTCTCGTTCAGGTGGCGGAGCGACACTCGGCGGGTGAGGTTCATTCCTAACTGGCGGCAGCCCAACCGCCGGTCCAGGCAGTAGTCGGTGTAGTCGTCGCTTTCCTTGATCGCTTGCAGCAAGTCCTTGCCTTCATCCAGGCGCTCCCAGACGCCCCATTTCTGGAGGCGGATGAAGCGTTTGATGATGGCGTGCTCGCTGCGGGCTCGCAATTCCGCCAGATAAACCCCCCGCCGGCCCTGCTTCTGCGGGCGGTCCAGCGACAGCGATTCGGGCACGCGGCCCACGTTTACGTAGTCGATGTCGCCATACTCCCGGATGAGGTTGAAGATAATGCCTTTGGCCCGCGGGTCGCAGAGGAGCTGCAATTCGTCGTCCTCAGGATGGCTGGCGGCCTCGTCGAAGATCGAGTCGAACAGGAACTCGCCCTCCTCGAACCGTCCGCCGGGCAGCCACTCAATCTGCATGTGGAACTCGGGGCTGAGGCCGCTGAGGATCTGCTCGGTCTGGGCTTCGTTGCCTTCCAGGAAGAGTGTGGCGAAAATGCGCTGGCACCAGGCTTTGTTATGGCAATCGTCCGTGCGGAATGCCTCATGGACTGCCGAGCGGAAGTGCTCTCGCAGCTCTTCGAATTTGGCGCGCAGTTGTTCGGGGGATAGTTGGGCATAGCTCGCGCCGGCGAACTGCCGTGCGCCGAAGCGGCGGAGGTCGGAGGCGAAGAAGTCCAGCTCCGGCCGCCCCAGCCGGTTGCGCAGGAGGGCATGGTCGGTGATTTCCTGCAGGTGCTGGGCGAGGCCGGCGTCGTCCAGCTTGCCCAGGTTCTCGAACTCCTGGCAGGTTAGCCAGCGGGTGCCGGTCAGCCGGTTGTAGAAGTAGATGGGCAGGCCGTGGATGCCCACCCTCGACCCGAGCACCATGCGTTGCTTGGCTTCGCGGGAGCGGGGAATCGCGCTCAGCCGCCAGTACTCGCCGCGATGCTTGATGGCCTCCCGTACCCGATGGTCCGCCACCGAGAGGTACTTGACCTGCCGTTTGGACACGAGGTTTTGCAGCAATTCGTCCGCAAGGCAGGCCAGGTCCATGTGGTCGGGGTCGGGCCGGATCAGGATGTGGTCGGCCTCGAAGATCAGGTCTACCGACTCGGCTGTGAGGTGTTCCTCTTCCTCCAAGGTAAGCGGGGGCAGGGCCTTGGCGGCGCGCTCCTGGTTGACGCGCTCGATGAAGCCCAGCCGTTGCAGCGCATGCACTCCGGGGGCTTGGGTCCAGAGCGTGCTGTAGGGCGGGAACAGGGTGCCGATCCGTGTGATCTGCCGGTCCTGTTCGTCTCGCGCGAACGGGTGGGGTCCAATCAGTTCTAGTTGCATAAGGCGCTAGAGTTCAACCATACCACTATTAGGCCCGATGGCCTCTAAAACACCAGCGGAAAGCAGCAATTCTCATTATGGACGAGATGGGAACGCCAGGTGAGGGCACCCGGCCTACAAGC
>CAIWJG010000416.1 GCA_903912925.1 uncultured Verrucomicrobia subdivision 3 bacterium
CCCCTCACCCCAGCCCTCTCCCTCAGGGAGAGGGAGAAGCCTCGGTAGCGCGGGGAAATGTTCGCTGCTCAGTGATCATTCCCAAGTAGTCGAAAGCTGTTCCCTCTCCCCCGGGGAGAGGGTAGGGTGAGGGGGAACAGGGCGCCCGACTGCATCAATACGGCTTACGGCAGCGCTTACACTCCCGGAGTCTGGCCGGGCATGGCGATGGGGTATTGGCCGTTGGCGTCGGGCATGACCGGCGCGTTGCCATCCCACGTGCAGTTCTCCAGGCCGGGCGCCAACTCCCGCTCGGACGCCAAGGCTTCTTCCCAGGTGATCTTCTTGCCCGATTCGCAGGCCATGCGACCCATGATGCAGGCCAGGGAGGTCTTGGCGCAGCGCTCGGTCTCGTTGTAAGGCTTGTCGTTGCGGATGGCGTCGAACAGCAGGTCGTGCTCGTACTGGTACTTGTCGCACTTCGGGCCTTTGTAGCGCCAGAGGATGTTTTCGGATGTCTGGTTCCAACCCTTGAATAGGCGCGGGTCGTCCTGGCCTTCGCCCATGATGGCGCTGCCCTTGGCGCCTTGCAGCACAGCGCCCCAGAAGTCGAAGCAACTGGTCATATGCCGCCCCTCGCCAACGAAACGCGTGCCGTCGGGGAAGGTGTATTCCGCGGAGTAATGATCAAAGAGCTGGTCCGCGTCCTTGCGCACCTGGCGGCCGCCCATGCCCTGTACGGAGGCCGGCCAGGCGTTCTTGGCCCAAAGGCACACGTCGATGTTGTGGATGAGCCAGTCTTCCAGGAACGTACCGTTGAGCCAGGTGAAGTTGCTGTAGTTGCTAATCTGGTAGGCGATCTCCTTCATGCCGGGCTGGCGCGGCGCCAGCCCGACGGGGCCGTGCATGCGGTAGGCCCAGACGGTGATCAGATCGCCGATCATGCCGTCATGGACATGCTGGATAGCCTCTTCCAGCGGCTTGTAATGCCGGCTCATAAGCCCGCCGGCCACCTTGAGATTCTTCTGCGTGGCGACTTCGCCCGCCTTCAAGACGCGGCGGACGCCCGGCCCATCCACGGCGAAGCTCTTTTCCATAAACACATTCACACCCTTCTGCACCGCGTACTCCAGGTGTATGGGCCGGAAGCCCGGCGGTGTGGTTAGCAGCACCACGTCACCCTTGTCGAGTGAGTCAATGGCCTTCTTGTAACCGTCCAAGCCGATGAACTGCCGCTCTGGCGCCACGTCCAGTTGTTTCTCATGTCCGGCCTTCAGGTTGCCGAGACTGCTCTGGAGGCGGTTTTCGAAGACATCCGCCATGGCCCAAAGCTTCGTCGGCCCCTGGGTGGACATGGCCTGCGCCGCGGCGCCCGTACCGCGTCCGCCGCACCCGACGAGGGCAATCTTGATGGTGTTGTTCTCGGCGGCGTAGCCGGGGCGGGCGATGGCGCTGACCAGTGCCGCGCCGGCTAAGGCCGTGCTGGAGGTCTTGAGGAATTCACGACGCGTGGTGCGGTTTGAGTCTGGGAGACTGGAGGAGTTCATAGTACGTTGAATGTTTGCGTTTGCGAAAGTCGAGCTATTCATTGCGGTCGGGCACATCATCCGCTTGGGCGAGGCGCTTGGCAAGGCTGTTTGAAACAATGCCCCGATGCAATGCGCAAGACTGGATTCTTCTCGGGGTGATTTTCCCCGGCAAATCCGGGCCTTCCGTATATCGCTGCATAGATACAACGCGGCCGGCCTCTCATTAACACCCTACTTGAGTGGGGCGTGGGCGAGGGTCTCGGCGTCGGAACCGCTTCAGCGGTTTACCCACCACCGTAAACCGCTGAAGCGGTTGTGGAGCTAGTTCGCGGGCCACACCCTCCTCGCTGAAGCGAGGTGTTAATGAGAGTCGGCCGCCCACCCCGAAGAAATCTGTCGTGCGCCCCCGATGCAATAAGTTTTCCGGCTTGCAACTGGAAACGCTCTTGTTACGGTCAAAGCCACTGAGCCATGAGGCGCAACGGGGTGTCCTCCGGCTTGCGGCATGACTCGACCGGTTACCCCTAAAGGGCACGTCACGTAGAGACAGCCGGAGTGTCGCAGAAACAGGAACACAGTTGATTTATGAACAACCAGAAGAAAACAAGCATTGAACTCGCAGTCCAGACCGGACGTTTGGCAACCCTGGCTGGCCTGCTGATGGCGATGGCCCTGGTGCCGACGGCGCTGGCCTCTGAGAACGTCCCCCACCGGCCGTTCGCCTATTGGGCGAATGTTCCCGACCAGGGCCAGTTTATTGCGGGTTTCGTTTATGAGCAGTCCGAGGCCTACCACATGTGGGCCGGCGGCCAGTATCACAATGTTACCGCGCACGCCGGTGGCGAGAGCTACGGCACCGACATCAACCAAGGTTACCTCGCTCTCCAGTATGGTCTCACGGAGCGGTGGGCACTGGATTTCAACGCGGGCTACACCTCCGAAGGCTGGCGTTACTTCGACAACGGCGATATTCAGTCCACCAGCGGGCTGATGGATTGGTCCTTCGGCGTGCGCTACCAGATCTATAACGAGCTGACGGAGACGAACCTGCCCTGGGCGCCCACGTTGACCTTTCGCGCCGGGGCGGTAATGCCCGGCACGTATAGCCAAAGTTTTGCCTTTGCACCCGGCCTTCGGACGACGGCGATCGAGCCCGAGTTGCTCCTGCGCAAGCATTTTGGCTGGCCGGGCCTCGGTCTCTACGGAGATGGCCTGTTCCGCTATAACATGACGACCGGCAACAATCAGTACATCGTTGCCGCCGGCCTCTTCCAGGAGATCAAGGGCTGGGAAATCGATTTCGGGTACAAACACCTCCAGACCCTCTCCGGCACTGGCATCACTTATCCCGTGGATCCAGCCAGCAATGACGGCTACAATATCATCTACCCCCGGGACCCCAGGGAGAACAACGACGCGATCCAGTTTGGTTTCAGCTATACGACCCGTAAAAGCAAGTGGCGCTATGGCTTCAATTTGACTTCCGTTGTGGACGGCAACAACACGGATGCCAAGCTTTGGCTCGGCGGTTCAATTGACATCCCATTCGGCGGGAAGCACGGACAATAGGAGCTTGTCCGAAGCTAGCGGCTAACTCACCGGTGCGATTCGCAGGCTCCCAAGGCCATCGTCCTTACAGGACTTCGGCTTGGCTCGCGCCGCTCGCATAGCGGCCGAACGCCTCCAGGCCGATGGTTAGAAACGCGCATACGCAATAAATGAGACGGCAACCAATGCCGCTCCGATGAACAACAACAGGGCAGCCCCGAATCGGAATGTGCCGAGGACTGTAACTCCTCGCCACCCATCCCGGGCTAAACCGTCGTCTGCCTCCCTCAAAGCCTCTGCACGTCGAGTTCTCAGAAACCAGCACAGGAACCGGCACAGCAACCCAGCCGCTAAACAAGCGACTCCCATCATGAACTCGAAGCTATGGGTCGCCATGATTTTCTAACGATTAGCTCACCGACGGCGGCCCCTCACTGGCTCCTGAACTGCCTGAAGGCGTAGCTGGGCCGCCGTTCGGTGGAGCGCCGGGTTGGCCCAGGCTTCGTTTCCTGTCAATCCAATACTCCGGCTCCCGATGCCCCTGCGAGATGGCCAGAATCCAAAGCGTAGAGTTTCATCGGGCCAAACGCCGATCAACACGAGCTAAGACCTCCTCATAGGGAATGCCCTCGACGCGGCCTTCTTGCACCGCCCGCACACGGGCCTGAATCTCAACATCCCAAGCTGCCTCCACATCCGCATCCGAACCCGGATCGTCCAAGTCAATCAGCAGCCGCGCCAAAGACAACCTCTGGTGTCGTGGGAGCTCAATCGCCTCACGGGCCATGTCTTCAAGCGGCATACTCATGGAGGAAGCTTACTCCTGTCGTGGCGAATGTCGAGCAACGGCTTTTGGCCAACAGCGCACCTATTGACTGCCAGCCCAACCGTGAAAGTTCCTCGCAGATAATGCGGTTGGCCTTTTGCTCGGCGGTTTCCCGGTGGAGTTCCCCGGAGTGGTTTTCACCGAGCTTGCCCTCCATCAGCTCCAGCATCTTCTGTCGGAACGGCTCGCTGCCCAGGCACCAGCCGCGCCGCAGCGCCTTGATCTCTTCCTCGTCCGCCTCCTCCAGCCGGCGGGCCTCCATTTGCCGCTCGAATTCCTGCCGCCCGGCCGGCGAGTTCTGCTGAATACCGTGCTCACTGCCGGACCACATCATTGACGAATATCTCCTCCCGTCGGTCCCCACGGTCCATGACATGGTAGGTCGCGCCCGGATATTCCACTCGCATAGCGCGCGGCATGCTTCCGAGAGTATCGGCCTTACCGTCCCCCGTCATGCACCGAAAAACATCCCCGTTCGGCTGCAGTCTGGCCATCCATTGGGATCAATCTACGGTTTTGACCCCTGAGAGAACCACAAGGGGAAAAGGTCGCGACAAATGCCGAATACCATTGGTGGACGCGGGCATGGGCAGTATATTGCGCGCATGAAGACCGTTAAGATTGTCGTCGAGAAGCACCCCGATGGCTATGTAGCATACCCGTTGGGGTTAAAGGGGACCGTGGTTGGAGAAGGCGACACTTACGACGAAGCTTTGGCGGATTGTGAATCGGCCGTTCGCTTCCACGTCGAGACTTTCGGCCCTGAGGTCTTGGATGCGGAGTCACCCGTGCTGGAGGCATTCATAGCCGAAGCCCATGCCTAAATTTCCGGTTGACGCGCCCAAACGGCGGGTCGTTCGGGCGCTGGAGGAACTTGGCTTTCAGAAAGTGAACGAGCGCGAGCACATCTCGATGCTCCGCCAGAACGCCGACGGCACGCGCACTCCCCTTACCCTGCCCAACCATCCGCACCTCAAAGGTTCGACCTTGCGAACCATCTGCACTCAATCCGGCATTGCGCGCGAAGATTTCCTTCGCGCATACGACCGAGCCTAGGTTGCCAGGCGGCCTCGATGGCCAGATGAAGGTGCCGAGGTTCGCCGCGGTATCGTTCCTCTGGGACTTCAGTTTGGCTCGCTCCGCTCGCAGAGGTGATATTCTCATTAACTTTACGCCCGGCGTGACCGCCACTTCTTGCACGCAGGCAACAACCCTGAACGTGCCAATGCCCCCCCAAGCGCCAGCTCCCTTTGGGGCAAATCTACGCCCCCTCTTCCTGCCTCAGGAGGACCGATAACCCTCCGGCAAGCGGTCATCAGCAGCCGGCTCCACGTCCGGCACTTCCTTGAGGGCGTCGAGAAACTTGTCCCGGCTCGCCCGCTTGGCCCGCAGGGCAACGTAGCTTTCATTGCTCCACACGCCGACGCTTTGGGTGACCGCGAGGCTGATGAGTTGCTCCAAGGGAATGCGCTCTCGGTCCGCCAATTGCTGCGCCTGTTTGAGCACTGGCTCCGGGATTTGGGCTTCGATTGTCTTCATACGGTCTCTTGCAATTTCATCAACATTTGCGACGGAGTGACGGCTTGCAGACCGAACTTCTCCACTCTCGCAAAGTCGCGCGAATTGTGCGTCACAATATAGCCGGCCCCGGCCGCCACAGCGAGTTCTAAAATGAAATCATCGTCCGGGTCGTCCAGGAAGGGCCGCCAGCGGAAGCTGATGGCGTGTTCCTGTGCGCTCGCCGCCAGATAATCGAGGATATCCTCGATGCGGTCCGGGTGGAGCCAAAGCTCTTGCGCCTGCCGACGGGCCACCTGTTCATACTCCAGCAGCAGGGCGGTCGAGAGGTGCAGCCGCCAGCGCCCAGCGCCCAGGCGACGTAACAGTTCAAACGACGCGCCCCGACGCGAGCGCAACGCTGCAATCAGGACGCTCGTGTCCATCACCGCTTCATGGCGTTTCATCTCACGGCCTCCTCGCCCCATTTGATTTCATCGGTATAAGGGTTCACCGCAAGCCGCTAGCTTGGAGAAGCGCCCAAGGGGACGCAACTGGAATCCCTGAAATCCCGGAATTTGTCGCCCGGCCAGCTTCAACGGCCCAATCTACGGTCTGACCCGTTCGCCAATAGAACGCTGCCGATCAACGTGAAAAGTAAAACCAGATAGGCAACAATGCTCCGGCGAGTCACAGGTGCTCTCCAAAAATGCAGCCGAAGGCACTGCTCGTGAACTCGTCGCCGTTGCTTGCGAGTCAGTGGCGCAAGCTCTGGCACATTTTTGAGTGACCAATAAATGCTCATATCGTCAAGGCGCCTAACGCTCGCGGTGAGTGGCGCCGGGGCAAGGACGCCGAAATGCAAACAAGGACGCTCGACCGGCGTCCACTCCACTGCGCTCGTTAGGCCGATTCATCGTCTAATGTGTTAGCACCCTGCGCGTCCACTTGTTATTTACCTCCGTGACCTTCCATTTGCCGTTCTCATTCTTCACTGTGTAATAATCACTGCTCGCACTCAGCATCGCCGAATGATAGGCACCCGACACCTCGACGTCTGTATCTGAAATCCATGCGATGCTGTTGGCCCAAAACATCAATGCTTTCCTGTGCGTCTCTTTGTCGACGAGCCCTTCGTTCGGAACGTAGCTGGATGCCGAAGCCTTCTTGACTGGTGGCTGGCGGTCGGCGAACCGCTTCAAGAACTCGTCAGACGGATCGGAGCACGACTCCCCAACACCGAGGACATACAACTTAACGCTCTCCTGTTTCCCAGGTGCGATGCGGTCGAACTGGTATCGGAACACAGCCTCGCGAATATCGTTTGTCTGGCTCTCGCGCGTTCTGTCGGCTGCGAAACCAGCAGAGGTAAACGCAAGCAGTAGGAATAGAGATGTGGTGGTTTTCATAGTGTGCATATCGGCCTAACGACCTCCCTCAGCCACAGCCGCCGGGCAGCCGAGCCCGGCCGAAGCCAAGGAGCAGCGAATCACCCGCAACCGCCGAAAACAGAAGCGACGGCGGCTGTTGGCTGGAGGGAGCGGGTTAGGCCAGCGGCTCATGCGTAATCTGCATCCTCATCCGCCGAGAATCCGATGCCATCCATGACGCCCTCGACTTTCACGAGAACCGTCGGCTCATCCTCGGGGCCGAGGTTGAATGTCGCCAGCGTCACGTGACCATCGGCAGTGGAAGCGTAAATCGTGGACTCATGCGGATCGAAAACAATCCAGTGAGTCTCAGGTGAATCCTCCTCAATCGTGCAAGGCAAGCCAGCCGCAGCGAGCCGCTGCTGCAAGTCCTGCAAAGTAACACGTTGAGCCTTCTTGGTTGGTGCGAAGTATATTTCTGACATAATAGTGTAGTGGCCTAACTATTTAATTACTAGGAAAGCATTCCTACTATGCTTATAATGGTTGACAAACTGGGAATTAATTCCTAGTTTCATTATCATACGTCTGGAATGTATGGAGACGAATCAGAAAAGTCAAGCCCGGGAATCGCCCGGGAATCGCTCGGTTGGGGAAGACGAACTTCGGACCTGATCACCCCCAACCCCAAGCTCAAATTGCTGGATCATGCAAGTGTCAGTCCTCACTATTGACACAACCGCAGCTCCTCCTGAGCTTGGGGATGGGTTTGGGGTTGCTCATTCAGCAGGTTGGAGACGTAGGTCCAACTGCCCATGTGTAAGCGCTCGGCGATCCACTTCAAACTCATAGTGGTTTCCTGACGAAGCCGGCGCGCCAACAGGACCTTGGCCCGATGCCCCTTGCGACGCACCCACAGCTCCTCCTCGCGCCAGCCCAGCCGCTCGACTTCTTCCCTCACAATTCGCTCGGCTTTTTGCAGGCCAGTTTCCTGACGCTGCGCCCCGTAATGGCTCGGCCCGACCCGCTCGACCACCGCCGCCAGCAGTTCCTGGCGGAACGCCGCGGAACCAAGCACCCAGTCGCGGCGAATCTGCTCATAGTCGGCCCCCGACTCCTCCCCGCGCCGACGCTCCATCAGCGAGGCAAACTGCTCGCGGCCAGCTTCGGTGTCTCCTGGGATACCCTTCTCGCCCATCAGTCGGTCCACCCGGAGCCAACCCGGCCGCCGGCCTGCGGGTTTGAGGTATTGAGGGTAGCTGCTCCACGGGTAGCTCTCCAAAGCTCCCTCGGGCGGCAGCAGTTTTGCCCGCACCGGGTTGAGATGAACGTAATCGCACACCGTGCGCAGGTAGCCGTTGCCGCTGCCCTCAACCACCAGAGCTTTGTAGCGCCCCGCGAAGAGATGCCCGCACAGCTTGTGTCGGATATTGAAGCGCTTGGTGTAAACGCCCAGGAGCCACTTCATCCCAAACACCAGGTTGGGTTGAGGCGTCTCCAGCACCAGATGGAAATGATTCCGCATCAGGCAGAAGGCATGCACCTGCCACTCGGTCTTCGCGCAAGCCTCGCCCAGCGTGGATAGGAACTTCTGGCGGTCTTGGTCGTCCCGGAAGATATCCTCGCGTTGGTCCCCGCGGCTCATCACGTGGTACATCGCCCCAGAATACTCAATGCGCAGCTTGCGCGACATGGATGACCTTTATCAGAGTGCCCGGGGAGTGTCAATA
>CAIWJG010000417.1 GCA_903912925.1 uncultured Verrucomicrobia subdivision 3 bacterium
ATCGTCTGGAAGCGCATCAAGAACCTGCACCTTGGGGTTTACCCTCCTAACCCCAATGCCTTTCGGAAATAATACATGATTAGGCAAAGGTGAAGGTGACCGGGCTTTCCCAATATTCGTTTTCGAGCAGCCGCGGCCAACCGCTGACCGGTTGGCGTATTTTGCGCGGACACGAACGCTGCCGGCGCTTGGGCGTCAGATGGGTAGGCGCCGGCTCATAGAACCGCTCGGTGAGTTGTTCTTTCTGTCGGGCGCTCAGCAAGTCACCCCCCAAAGCCAGCACCAGCCACAACGGTTTGAGCAATTCCAGCAGTTTGAGGAAACTCACGCGCAAAACCGGCACCTGGTCCGCCGCTGCGCGATCCCGCTCCCGTGCCAGCAAGGCCGCCGCCAGGACCAACGCCGCGATTTCCTGCGCGGCGGTGGGCCCCGTATGCGACTGCAAGAGTCCGCTCTTGCGCAACTGTCGTTTGAGTTCGCGGTAGAACAGTTCGTGTTCCCAGCGTTTGGCGTAAAGCTCGACCAGTTCTGAGGCGGGAGCGGTGGTGGGGTCCAGTAGCGTCGGCCACAGGCGCAACTCGGTGGGGCGGTGACCTGGGCGGTGTAACGGCACGCGGATTTCGCGCAGTTCCAACCACTCCAGGATGAGGCGCGGTTGGCCTTTCTTACGCACCGGCACCCGCACCAGTCGGCTGCCATCTTTGAGGCGCCGCACTACCTGCACCTTGATTTGTGTGCGCGCGCGCAACAAGAAATGACTGCCCACACGCCGACAGGCGCGCCAGGCCGGCGCGGCAAAGGCGGCGCAGCCAGAAAGGCGGTCGGCTAACACCAGCGATTTTTTGGGCAGCCGCGCCAGCAATCTCAAGGAAAGTGCCCACTCCGATTGGCCCTTGTGTCCGATGGCGGCCGCCAAGGGATTATGCAGCCCCAGTTCCAAGAGCACGCTGGTGCTAATCTTAGCGAAGGCTGCCCGCCCGCGCCGCGCCTTGGCCTTGCGCAGGGCGGCGTTATTCTGCGGGGTGTTGGTCACGCTGTGTTGGGTGCCGTCCAAGGCCACGAGCAACCACTCTCGCCAAAACGCCTCCGGGTGTCGGCGCTTTCGGGCCAACGGCCGCAAGACGCGCTGCATCAGTTCGGCAAAGATTCGCCAGGGCAAGCGTGCTCGACGATCCGAACAGGCACTATCGCAGAGCGCATCCTCAAAGAGCCGCGCGAAATGTTCGGCCAAGGTGCCCGTCGGATTCATGACATGATAGACTAAAGCGGCCAGCAGAGCGGCCAGCGCCACTCGGGGCTTGCGTCCGCGCCGAAGCGGGACCGATGGTAGCCGCAAAGCGCCCAGCAATTCCTTCCAGGCGGCCAGAAACCCTGAGTCATCGGAGCGACCCTGCCCCAGTGCCGTGGTCCGGTCAGGAGCAGAGGATTGGACTCGGCTGGCGGAAGAGCCAGCCTCACAAGACTTGAAATGTTTTCGCATTCCAAGGGCAAATACACGTCAAGCAAAAAAGTACAAGGAAAATATTGCCGGGTTGGCGGCTGAGCGAGTAATTTATTCCTGATTCTTTTTCCGAAAGGCATTGGGGCTAGGTGCCGTGAACCAAGTGCCCCATCGCGTCCAAGTCCACCACCACTTCCACCGCGTGCTTGGGCAGACAACGGGCTCCCATCCGGAGCAGGCACGCGGCGATCTTGGCCGGATCGTGCGGCAGCTTGTGGCAGCGACGGTTCCGGTTGTTGGACAACGCCAGCCGATTCAGCGTGCTGGCCCCCGCCAAAGCAATCCCCCGATGCGCTGGATTGAACCGATTCTCGCCCAAAGGATCGCTTTTATTACAAGCCGTCGCCAGCAGCGGATCCCGCCGCAAGTCGTTGTGATCATTGACGTCTTCGTAGCCCAGTCCCTGCCCGTAGATCCGCTGCGCCAGCAGCCCCGGCACGGCGTGGTCAACAAAGGTCTGCTGCCGCTGGTCTGTAAAGCACTGGGCCAGCGTCTGGGTCAGCCCCAGGTTGGCATCCATCTGACGCAGCAGCAAGGCACCGCCGTCACTGGAGAGGAAACCACCGGAAAAATCGACCACCACTTTGCGCGAACCCAGGTCTTGAAAAAGCAGCGGTTGTTCCTGACAGTCTGTGTTAGAAGAAGCGGTGAGGGGCATTTTCCTTTAGTTCAGTGTTTTCAAGCCTTCTGATCCTGTCGCCGCTTCTTTGTTCAATCAAACTATGACTTTTCCGGGCTAAGAGCTCGTGCAAAAACAACTTCCAGACCTTAGGCGTAAGCCTAACATTATGGCCCGCGAGCGCCCTGAGAGCGTGAAGCGTCTGAGCGTAGAG
>CAIWJG010000418.1 GCA_903912925.1 uncultured Verrucomicrobia subdivision 3 bacterium
GCTAGCGAGTCGGAGGTAGAACGGAGGTGGAACGGAGGTACTAGGGAGGTACTAGGGGGGTACTAGCGCGCAGGGGTGGGGAGAGTGGATTTCGACGAGGAAAGACCAATGAAACTGCCAAACAGCAGTTGAATACGCGTAACACTCGTAATGACAGGCTGATAACAACGCTGGGGCGTTCACCAGGTGAACCCTCAGGGCCTGGTCAGGGGGTCATTTTTTCGAGTATTTCGCGGTTTGAAACGCTGTTCTTAGCGGGCTGGCGGCGGGGTGCTTGCATTTTGGACGGCGGCAGTCCATATTTCAAGGACAAGGCTCAACGATGCTGGAGCTTCGCGTAGATTAGGGATATTCTAGGGCTGCCGGCGGGACCACGGTCATTCAAGATCACCCACGCCGACTCCCCGGAACGAGCGCATGGCAGAATTCTTCGGCTGGGCCAGGCACCACGGGCCCTTTTCGCTCATTAACACCCCGCTTCAGCGGGGTGAGCCAGCGGGCCGGAGCGGAGGAAACCGTTTTCAACGGTTTCATCTTCCTTATGCCACTGGAGCCCATATCGCTCCACGAACATCCGCAGTTCTTCCGAAAAGCTGCGCTTGCGGTGATGCTCCTCCTGCTGGGCAATGTATCGGCCTACCTCCTCGATCCCGGAGTGCGAAACCGAAAAGATGCCGTAGCCCCGACCCCAACCGAATTTGCCGGGCAAGAGGTTGTTCTCGTTTGTCCAATGCGACGAAGCTCCCTTGAGCAGATGCATCATCTCCTCAATGGCCAGCCTCGTCGGCAGGTCCACCAGCACATGGACGTGATCGGGGTTCACGTAGTTGATTTTCATGTGGATGCCTTTCTCGGATGCGTACTGGTGCAGGTATTCAGAGGTTCTTGCCGCGGCGGGCTTGGTCAGGAGGGGCCTGCGCTCCAGCGTGCCCCAAACCGCATGCAGCCATACGCGGGAGTAGGAATGCAAAGACATGGGCGGAGGGGTAACGGCTCATGGCCGTGAGCGCAAGCTGAGAAACCGTTGAAACGGTTTCCTCCTCCGAGTGCCGGCCTGACACCCCCATGAATGGGGGTGTTAATGAGAGCGCTAGTGCCATTATGTAAGAGGGCTGCAACCTGCCGGATTCAATTGCGGCTGTTTGTAGGGGTGCCGGGCAGCAGCGAAGGATTCGCCTGGGCAGCGAGCACGGCGTCCAGGTTCCTGCGAGCCTCGGCATAGTCCGGCTTGAGTCGCAGCGCCTCTTGGAACTCGCGAATCGCCTCACCGGTGTGGCCTTGCTGCTGGAAGGCGGCGCCCAGGTTGTTGTGGACCTCGGCGCGATCCGGTTGCCGGCGGAGGGTTTCCTGGTAGTGGCGAATCGCCTCGTCCAGTTGACCTCGCCGGGCGAGGACGGCGCCGAGGTTGAAGTGAATGTCGGGGTCATCCGGTTGCAGCCGGAGGGCTTCCCGGTATTGAGTAATCGCTTCGTCGGTTTGGCCTTTCCGGGCGAGCGCCAGGCCAAGGTTGTTGTAGGGCTCGACGTAATTCGGCAGCAGGCGAATGACTTCCTGGTATTGGCGGATCGCCTCGTCGATTCGGCCTTTCTCCAGGAGGGTATTGCCCAGGTTGTAGTGGGCCAAAGGGTAAGCCGGTGCCAGGCGAACAGTTTCCTGAAATTGGGTGATCGCCTCGTCGATTCGGCCTCTCCGGCCGAGGGCAATGCCAAGAAGGTGGCGGACAGTGGGATCATCCGGTTCCAGCCGCAGGGCTTCCTGGTAGTGGCGGATCGCCTCGTCGCTTTGGCCTTTCCTGTCGAGGGCCCCGCCGAGCATTGCGAGCGACCATTCATTGTCCCCCGTGACTGCCAGCGAATGCCGGGCCATGGTTTCACTGTCCTTCCAATAACCAATCTGGTGCCGCGTCAACGCCAGGCAGAGGACGATCGCCACTCCACCCGCCACGGACATCCCCAGCACCTGATACCGCCAGCGGCGAGTCAGTTCGCACGCGCCCCAGACGATGAGGATCAATGCCCCAAGTAACGGAAGGTAAGTCCACCGATCCGCCCTCGCCGCGTGCCAGGTCTGGACCACCTGGCTATTGGGCACCAGCACCCCGCAATACCACAACCACCCCACCAGCAAATAGGGATACCGCCGCCACCCCAACCCAACCAGCACCGAAACGCCCAGGATCAACCCACCCGCCAGCACCACCTTCCCCAGCGGCCAATACCCGGGGTGCGGATAGAACATCGCCAGATCCGCGGGCCAGAACAGCTTACCCAGATACCAGCCATACGAATACACCGCGTTCCCGAGCCGCGCGCCGAGAGGGTTGCCTCGACCCGCCGCCAAAGAACCTCCGAGCTGCTGCACCACGGCGGTCACGACGATCGACAACCCCACGAGGACAAAGAACGGGATTTTCTCCCGCACCAGGCGCCAGAGGATTTGCGATTGCCGGGAGTCAAACGTGAAACGTGAAACGTGAAGCGTATTGCGTGGCGCGTGGTCCGTGTCGCTGGCTTCTGCATTCTTCATTCTCCCCAGCGGCCAGTAGTCCAGCAGCAACATCACGAATGGCCACGTTATTATCGTCGGCTTGCTCATCAGCCCGCAGGCGAGGCAACCTAGCGAGAAAAGATAGAAGCGTGTTGCGTGTTGCGTGTTGGGAGTCGCTGGATTCTGCCTTCTGCCCTGCGCGTAGCGCGCATAAGCCATCAGCGCGAGCAGGCCAAAGCAGGCGCCGAGCAACTCCCGCCGTTCATCCACCCAAACAGCAGGTTCCACCCGCAGCGGGTGAACCGCGAACAATGCCGCCACCATTAGACTCCGCCACGCCGCGCCGGTCATCTGTTGCAGCCACGCGAAGACGAGCCCCGCATTGAGGGCGTGCAGCAGCACGCTGGTCAAATGATGTCCCCAGGGTCTCAAACCGAACACCTGGCAGTCCGCCATGTGAGACAACGCCGTCAAGGGCTGCCAAAGGCTGTCCACAGGGTTCAAGAAAGCCCACTTTATATTCTCCAAGCTCAGTCCCTTCACGACTTCCGGGGTGAGGATAAGGTCATCGACGATGGAGAAGTCACAGCGTGTCGCCGGCCAGTACAGGGCCAGCGTCACCAGCATCAGCAACCCGGCCAGCAGCCACCAGGGGATTCTGGTGAAGGCTGAAGGATGAAGGCTGAAGGATGAAGCTGGGCTGCTTGTCGCTCCTTGATGCTTCGGCCCTCGGACTTCGGACTTCGGACTTTTGCCTGCTGCCTTCTTCATTCTGCCTTCTTCATTCTGCCTTCTGCCTTCTGCTGCGCGGCGAGCGCGGCGTTCAGGTTCCGGCGGGCATCGCCATAGTCCGGCTGGAGTCGCAGAGCCTCCTGGAATTGGCGGATCGCCTCGTCCATTTGACCTCGCTGGGCAAGGGCGGAGCCCAGGTTGTAGTGGATGTCGGCGTCATCCGGTTTGAGGCGGACGGCTTGCTGGAATTGGCGGATCGCCTCGTCCACTCGGCCTTTCTTGCGCAGCGCGAGACCAAGGTTGTTATAGGAGTCAACATACATCGGCAGCAGGAGAATGGCTAGCTGGTAATGTTGGATCGCCTCGTCCACTTCGCCTTTCTGCAGGAGGGCATTGCCAAGGTTGTAGTGGGTCAGACCGTAATACGGGTTGAGGCGGAGGGATTCCCGGTATTCGCGGATGGCCTCGTCGAGTTGGCCTCTTCGGCTATAGACGGTGCCGAGGTTGACGTGCCCGGCGTAATTGTTCTTCGTGACTTCGAGCAGATGGCGGAAAAGGGTTTCGCTGTCTCTCCAATAACCAATCTGTTGCCGCGTCAGCGCGACGCACAGGACGATCGCCGCACCCCCCGCCACCGATAGGAGGATGAGCGTGGAGCGTGGAGCGTGAAGCGTGGAGCGTGCAAGCGCGTGCCCTACGCTCCCACGCTCCTCACGCTCCTCACGCTCCTGACGCTCCTCCCGCCGCTCCTCCCGCTCCACGCCCCCTGCTGCCTTCCCCTGCATCAGTTCGTACACGCCCCAGACGGCGAGGATCATCACTCCAAGTGACGGCAGGTAG
Organism: uncultured Verrucomicrobia subdivision 3 bacterium; assembly: GCA_903912925.1. Classification (GTDB taxonomy): domain Bacteria; phylum Verrucomicrobiota; class Verrucomicrobiia; order Limisphaerales; family UBA8199; genus PALSA-1440. The sequence goes on from CAIWJG010000418.1 coordinate 4,060, forward strand.
GTGTAGCGATCCGCCATCCCGTGGGTGCCGGTCTGGATCACCTGGATAACGGGCACCAGCACCCCGCAATACCACAACCACCCCACCAGCAAATAAGGATGCCGCCGCGGCCATGCACAAACCAGCGCCGAAAGGCCCAGGAACAACCCTCCCGCCAGCACCACAGGCCCCAGCGGGACATGCGCGGGGTTCGGATATGTCAGCGCCACCGCCGCCAGGATAGGGTGCGTATATAAGACCGCCAGGTCCACGGGCCAGAACAATTTCCCCAGATAGTGGCAATACGAAATCAGCGCGTTCCCGACCCGCGCGCCCGCGGGCAGGATTTCCATCGACACCAGGGCGCCGGTGCGCATCTGCACCACGAAGGTCACCACGCTCGACAAAGCCACGAGGACAAAGAACGGGATCTTTTCCACGAGCAGAGGAAAGAAGCTTTGCGATTGCCGGGAGTGAAACGTGAAACGTGAAACGTGAAACGTATTGCGTGGTGCGTGGTCCGTGTCGCCGGATTCTTCATTCTTCATTCCCTGGCCCGTGAAGTCTGCCTTCCACTTCACTGGGCTGCATTCTTCATTCTGCATTCTCCTCAGCGGCCAGTAATCCAGCAGCAACATCACAAACGGCCACGTCAACAGCGTCGGCTTGCTCATCAGCCCGCAGGCGAAGAAGCCAAGCGATAGAAGATAGAAGGTGCGGGCGTGAAACGTGAAACGTGAAACGTGTTGCAGGTTGGGGGCCGCTGGATTCTGCATTCTGCATTCTGCATTCTGCATTCTCCGCTGCGCATAGCGGGCATAAGCCATAAGCGCGAGCAAGCCGAAGAACCCGCTGAGCAGACCCCGGCGTTCCGCCACCCAGGCCACCGATTCGACGCGCAACGGGTGTACGGCGAACAACGCCGCCACCAATAGACTCCGCCACGTCGCGCCGGTCATCTGTTGCAACAACGCGAAGACCAGCCCCGCGTTGAGCCCGTGCAGCAGCACGCTGGTCAAATGATGCCCCCAGGGATTCAAACCGAACAGTTGGCAATCCAACATGTGGGACATCACCGTGAGGGGATGCCAAAGGCAGTTCACCGGGTTGAACCAGGCCAATTCCATGCCTTCCAAGGTCAATCCCTTTTGGACCTGAGGATTCTCGGTAACGAGGAGGTTGTCATCGTAGGCGATGAAGCCACCTCGCGTCGCCGGCCAGTACACGGCCAGCGTCACCAGCACCAGCAATACCGCCAGCAGCCACCGGAAGATTTGCGATTTGCGATTTGCGATTTGCGATTGAGCGGCAAAGGCGGCGGCCTGCGGCGGGAGCGGCACTTCTGCCTTCTGCCCTCTGCCTTCTGCCTTCTGCCTTCGCTGGGTCATTGGGTTAGATCAACTTGGTAACCCCCGGCACGGCCATCGGCGCGATGTCGAGCTTCATGTTCCAGTCAAGGTGCTCAGGCACCAGCTTCTCCTGCGAATTCAGGGCTTGCTCCCAGGTGACCTCCTGGCCGGTGTAAGCGGCCATGCGCCCCATGATCGCCATCAGCGTGCTGTGCGCCATCCACTCGCCATCGTTGATTGGCTTGCCGCTCCGAATGCTGGCAATCAGTTCGCTCTGCTGCCTTTGCCACGGGTCGGTCTTCGGCCCACTGCAATGCCAATTATTGTTGCTTTTGGCGTAGAGCTCCCCCAAGTCCAGGTTCGGCCCTGGGTAACGCCAATCTTCCTTGCCTTTGATGGACGGCGTCCACGACCCGAAAGTGGGGAACTTGCCAAAACCGGCGCTACCGATGAGCTCATCGGAGCTATCAAAGTGGCAGTTAGGAATCTGGCGGTGCGCCACGAACGCGCGCACGTCGTCGGGGAATTCGTACACGACGAACATGTGATCGAAGATGTTGCCCTGGTGGTTGGGGGTCTGGCGTCCGCCCACGGCCACGGCTTTGAGCGGCGACTGATCCTTGAGCGCCCAACCGACTCGATCCACGCTGTGACACGCTGCTTCTACGTAGCCATCGCCTGAAAGCCAGGTGAAGTTATTCCAAGTGCGCATCTGCCACTCCAGGTCGCCCATCTTGGCCGGACGGTCGCTGGCCGGCGGCATCGGTCTTATCGGGAAACTGTAGTGCCGGGCGTAAACTGCGCGGAGGTCGCCAATGGCGCCCGCGTGAATCCGTTGGTAGAACTCCCGGTTCCCGTCTAAGTAACGAATGAAAAAGCCGGCCACCAGCGAGAGGTTCTTCGCCTTGGCGGCTTTGACAGAGGCCATCACCGACCGGACGCCCGGCGCATCCGTCGCCATCGGCTTCTCGCAGTAGGCGTGCTTGCCCGCGTCAACTGCCGCTTTGAGGTGAACGGGCCGGAATCCCGGTGGCGTAGCGAGCAGGACGACGTCCACGCCGCTATCAATCACCTTCTGGTAGGCGTCCAGGCCCACGAAGCATTTCTCGGGAGTGACCTTCATTTTGTCCGGGTGCATCTTCTGCAGGACATCGTGGCTCCTCTGCAAGGGTTCCTCGAACGCGTCGCCCATAGCGGTCAGGACGACATTCTGGTCGGCGTAGAGAGCCTGGCTGGCGGCGCCGGCGCCACGGTCACCGCAACCGATCAACCCGACCCGGAGCGTGTCGGTGTTTCCCCTGGCAGAGAGTTTTCCGGGCATAAGCGCCGGCAGCGCCAGCGCGCTGCCGACCAGAGCGGAGGTCTTCAGAAAATCGCGGCGGGCCATGAGATTGCCAGATGGGGTATTCATGATTACGAGATTTAGGGCCACTTAGACCGAAAAGGCAAGCCGAGTATAGCCCCAAAGCTGAGAAGGGGCGCACGACAGATTTCTTCGGGGTGGGCGGCCGACTCTCATTAACACCCCGCTTCA
>CAIWJG010000419.1 GCA_903912925.1 uncultured Verrucomicrobia subdivision 3 bacterium
CTATCGAGGAAATGCGTTTCTCGGAGGCGATGGATTCGATGCGGAAGCGGGCATCGGGTGGCAGCTCGTTGGGCTCGCGTTTGCCCACCGGCAGGGGTTTCGCGGTCAGGTTGGTCTTGCCGGTCTGGTTGTAAAGCAGGTTGATCCTGGAGTGGGCATTGTTGACCACAATGATGTCGTTGAGGCCGTCGCCGTCAATGTCCGCCACATGCAGTTGGCTGATCTGGCTATCAATCGGGAAGATCTCCGGGCCGCTGAAGCCGAAGCGATTGGCATTGGTGGTGGCGGCGGCCAGACAGTTCACGGTAGCGCTCACGCCGGCAGCCCAAACCAACGCACAGCCGAGCCCTGCTTTGAACCAGGTGATAGTCTTCAAACGTAGCCGAAAATGCCAATGGGCAGGGGTGTTGGAAAGCTTAAAGCACGGCCGCCCGGAATGCGGCAGAGATGGAGCCGCCAGCCGGGAAATCCGAAGCCCGAAAACCTAATGCCGAAGGAAATAACCACCAGCCCCATTCGGGTTTCGGATTTCGGCCTTCCTTCGGGTTTCGGATTTCGGGTTTCGGGTTTCAGGTTTCCGCCTCCTGCCGTTCCCTTCAACCGCTACTCGCCGACAAAATGCACCGTCACGGCGCGCGAGTTCGGGGCGCGGCGATGTTCCCAGAGGTAAATCCCTTGCCAGGTGCCCAGCGCGAGCTGACCCTGGCTTACGGGGATGGAAAGGTTGACGGCCGTCAACGCGGTGCGGATATGGGCGGGCATGTCGTCGTCGCCCTCGGCCGTGTGCGAGAAAAGGGGATCGCCGTCCGGCACGAGGCGCGCAAAGAAGTTTTCCAGGTCACGCCGCACGTCCGGGTCGGCATTTTCCTGGATAAGCAGTGAGGCCGAAGTATGGCGAAGGTGCAGCGTGACCAAGCCGCTTCGGAGCCCGTTCTGCGCGACCCAGTTCGCCACCTCGGCGGTGAAGTCGTAGAGGCCACGGCCGCGCGTGGGAATCCTTATCTCATGTAAAGCCTGGCGAAGCATAGGGATGGAAGGCTGAAGTCAGAATGCAGAATGCAGAATGCTGGCACCGATGGTGGAGGCACAGCGCATGTTCATTGTCCGCTGTCGGCGGCCTTCTTTGCATCGAGCAGCTTCTCCAGTTCCGGGTTGCGGGGGAGGCCGGCGGCCAAGGCCTTTTGGTAATGCCAGCGGGCCAACTCCACGAGCGGCTGCTGCTGCGTGATGTAGGCCACCGCGAGGTTAGCGTGCGCGCTGGCGTAGCCGGGGTCGAGCTGAATGGCTCTGCGCAATGCGGTCTCCGCCGGTCCGCGCAGGCCCTTCTCGCTCAGGGCCAGGCCCAGAAAGTTCTGGATCTGCGCATCCTGGGGATCGAGTTTTGCCGCGCGGCTGAGGGCGTCCACAGCGTCATCATATTTCTTCTGCATGTACCGCAAGTGGCCCAGCACAAACAGGCTGTAAGGGTCGTCGGGGGCGAGAACGAGGGCTTGCTTAATATTGACCTCCGCAGTTTCAAGGTGGCCCTGTTCAAGCTGGATCACGGCGAGGTTGGCCAGGGTGGGAACATTCTTGTTGTCCTGCTGGAGCACCTGAATGTATTTCTCCTCGGCTTTGTCGAGCTGTCGGTCGGCGTAGAGGCGCTGCGCCTCAACCACCATCGACACCGTGCCGGGGGGCAGGTCGTTGACGGATTTCTTGCCGCCCTTGCGCTCGGCTTGCGCGAGTTTGGTTTCCGGCAACTTAAAGAGGGCCAGTTCCTCAGCCGTATAGGGAACCTGCCGGGCCTCGTACACTTCGAGCCGGGCCCGCAGCTTGGCCAATTGACCGTCAAGTTCCGCCACGCGGGCAGTTGTGGCTTTGCCTTTGCGTCTGGACGGCTCTTTGTTGGCGGCCGCGAGCTGCTTCTGCAAGTCATCCCGTTCCTTCTGCAGTTGCTTGATCCGCGCCCCGTCCGCAGCTTTGGGTGACACGGGCGCGCCGGCGGTGGCCGGGGGCGAGGTGGACATCTGTTTTATCCGGTTCTCCAAGGCGCTCTTTTCGAGCCCGAGCATTTCCTTATCGGACTGCAAGGCGGCAAGCTGGATTTGGGCTTGGGCCAACTGGAGGCGCGCCTGCTCCGCTTTGTCTTCGGGCAGGGGCGCAGCCTTCAGGGCGGCAAGCTGCTTCTTCAGGAGCTGATTCTCAGCGCGCAACGCGGCCGTGGCTTCGGCATCTACGCTCAAGGTCTTCAGCCGGGCTTGCAGGGCCTCTTTCTCCTGCGCCAGACCTGAGGCCAGCTTGGATTGGTCAGCGAGTTTGCGGTTGGATTCCTGGAGCGCCTTCTTGATTACTTTGAGTTTAGCGGCGTTGGGGGGGCTGGCATCGAGCTGGTCCAGCCTGGCTTGGAGGGCCTTGTTTTCGAGCACTTGAACATTCGCCGTCTTCGTTTGCTCCGCGAGCTTGCGATCGGTCTCCGCCAGAGCCTGTCGCGCTTTGTCCAAAGCCTTGGTATCTGGCGCCGGTCCGGGCTTCCCCTTCGTTTGGTCCAGGCTGACTTTGAGCAGATCGTTCTCCTTCAGCAGGTTCCTGATTCTCTCCTCCGCTCGAGCCAGCTCGCGCGGGTCCGCGGCGGCCGGCTGGACGGAAAGGGCTTCTTTGAGTTTCGCTTCGAGCACCGACTTGTCTGCCTGCAACTGGCGACCCTGGTCCCGCAACCCCGCAATTTGAGCCTCCCAATCGCTGGGTGCTGGCTTGGGCACTTCGGCCGGGCCGGCACTCGTGGCTGCGCTGCTCGGGGCGGCTGGGGCTAGTACGGGGGCGGCTGGGGCGGGGGTAGTTGGGGCCTCAGCGGCTGGGGCCGGAGCGGTTGAAGCGGGAGGCTTTCCGGATAGAGCGGTGATCTTCGCCGCAATGTTACTTAGCCGGAAATCAATTACCTTGGGGTTCCACTGGGGGTAACCCCTTTGGAAACGCTGCAACGCAGTCTGGGCTTCGAGATACTTCGGTAAGGCGTCGCTGGGCAGGAGATCGTTGACCAGCTTGTCGGCTTCCTGGATAAGGGTGTAAATCTGGATGTATTGGTCATCCGGCCCCTGCGCCCGCGCGCCCGACAAGGCCAGCAGCAGCGCGACAATGACTGAAAACCATTTCATATTCCCGAGAGTAATCCAGCGGAGCCGCTCTTGGCAACGATTCCGTAATCCCAGTCAGCAGTTCTCATTTTGGCTGGTCTGGGAGGTTTGGAGTCCACCCTTCAGGGTGTCCGAGGCCGCATGGGATCATCCGCCATCCGTCCCATCCGTCCCATCCGTCCCATTCGTCCCATAATGAGAATTGGTATGGTCCAGTGGGTGAGCCTTGAATTCCTATTCGGAAATCGGCAGCCTGTGAGCAACCTTGGTCCAACGAACGACCAAGGAACACGCTGGTAGTCCAGTCACAGATGCCAAGAAGAAGCGACAAACTGAATGAGCCCCCGGATATCAAGGTCTTCATCCGCGACGCGCGGGGCAAATACCTGGCTCAGGACGCCAATGGCCTCTTCGTTAGCGAAGACCGCTCGGCGGCTATCGTCTTCAATTACCGGGGTGACTCTGTCGCTGAGCAACTCAAGACGCTGGAACAGACGCATGGTGTAGCCCTTGTAGCGGAACCCGTGCCGCCGCAGGAGATTTATGAAACCTGCGACCGGTGTAACGACCTGTTCATGCCATTCATGACCTTTTTTGACGGCAAGACGTTCCTCTGCCTGGATTGCCGGAGACGGCTTTCAGACCGCTAGAAATCGGAACCTGGTCTGGCGGGTATCATGCTCAGAACTGCTGGCACCGTGGAAACAGCGTGAGCTCAGTTCCCCCTCACCCCGGCCCTCTCCCCAAGGGAGAGGGAGAGGCCAAGCCCAACTCTCGCCGAGCGTGCGCGCCCGCAGGCTTGTAGCGCGGCCAGCGTGGCTCCCTCTCCCCCGGGGAGAGGGCCGGGGTGAGGGGGAACTGGTCCGCCGAACGGACGCTGCCGCCCTAAACGTCTTTGGCCCGCGTGAGACCGAGCCTCAATTCCTGGCGGCATTGGACATTCTTGTCCGCTTCGGGGGTGACTCAGCTTCGGGAGCGGACAAGAATGTTTCTATTCCAATTACTCAGTGGTGTTGTTTTTTGAAAAATCTAAGATGCGCACA
>CAIWJG010000420.1 GCA_903912925.1 uncultured Verrucomicrobia subdivision 3 bacterium
GAAACACACTCGCCCACTGGCGCTGGCCTCCAGCTTGGTCCTCGACAAAAGCAGGCTGCGGACCAGGTGGGCCATCTTAGTGATCGCGCCGTCGCGCTCGCGGATGGCGCCCATGTGACCGGTCGCGCCGTGAACATCCACCCGGAAGGTATTGCCCTCGCGATGGAGATCGTAGTGGCGTGCGACCATCGGTTTGCCAGTCGCAGAGTCGGTCACCTTCGACTTATCGCCGTAGAGGCCGGCGTAGGCGGCCAGACCGGCCTCCAGGCAATCGCGCACGAGCAGTTCGGTCTGTTCGTCGGGTGGGCGGTCAAAGCGGACGGTGAAACTCACTTCCCCGCAAATGCGGCTGGGATGCTCGCCGAAGGGACCAATAATGCCGTGGCAGGTCTGGACGGGCCGCTGGGGAAACAGCGGGTGGCGGCTCTCGGCGCGAATGGCCGCACCCTCCTTTTCCATCTCCTCGTTGACGAAGGCGAACATCTCGAACGCCGACACGCCTTCCGGCGGCCGCAGGTCGGCGCGATACCACACCGCGCCACGGTTGGCCGGGTAGATCTTGAGGTCCGTACACTCGCAAACCAGGATGCTGTCGTAGAGCTTCTTGAGGTCGCGATCAATGGCGAGCGAGAGGGAGCCGTTGCCGCCCGTTTCCTCCTCGACCACCAGCATCGCCACCACGTTCCGGTTCCACTTCAACCCAGCGCCGGGCATTACTTCGGACAGCACCTTGAGCGCGGCGACGATGCTGACCGCTGGGCCTTTGTCGTCGCATGCACCGCGTCCAAAGACGATGCCCCCCTTAACGCGCGGGGGGAAGTAGGGAGCAACGACATCAATGTGTGCGTTCAGCGCGACGGATTGACCAGCGCTGCCATCGCCTGCGCCGGGGACGACGTAGAGCAGGTTGGAACGGCCGGCGTAGGCTTCTTCCGGGGATAGGCCCTGCGGCTGCTGGGGCGTCTTGGTGAAATGCAGCAGCGAGTAATTGGGGTGCGCCTGGATGGCGGGATTCACGGGCCTACGCTCATGGCGCGCGCCGGAGAAGCTCAGGCTGCCTAGTTCCCGTTCGAGAATACGAAAGCACCCGTCCTCCGCAGCCTGCATTCGCTTCACGTCCGGGTTTGGCGTGGTCTCAATGGCGCAAAGCTCGACCAGCAGATCCCGCAGGTAACGCTGAAAGCCTGGCGTCCGGGTCCGCGCGAAGATTTCGCGCACGATGGGCGGCGGGGCGACGACCGTGCGCGTCTTGCGACCTTGGGCCGCGAGTTTACGCGGACGGCGCTGTGTTTCTGCTCGTCTAGCGGGCATGGTGTGCCAGGTTATCAGGGCATCACTTACCAGTCGAGCTTAGGCGTATCTAAGCAATTGGCCATCGAATTCCCCCTCACCCCAGCTCATTACACCGGAATACGGCGGGTTCTCCCTGGGTCCCAATCGCGCCGTTGTCCCGAAGCCCACCGGCGAGGCCAACCGTTGCAATCTGAGGCACGTAACGCCAAAAACGCTCCAGAAAGCGCTATATGTGGGGTTCATCGAAAGCGGTAAACCACAACAGGTAGTGTGCCTTGGCTGGTCCCAATTTCCTTTCCAAAAAGCGCGCCTCGCAGGGTAGGCGGGACCAATCTACGGTCTGACGCCCTGCGGTTGTGGAGAAGTCCACCGCCTTGCGGATCGCCTCCTCCTACAGAAACTGATACTGATAGGTGCTCAAGGTTCATTCTCTTTCTGGCTTCCTCGACGCCGTTTGCTATTTGTCGGCGATCCTCGGCGGTCAGGCCCCTGTTAGCCTCCCGCAGAATGCGAGCGGCCTCCTTGCCGGTAACGACCGGCTCGACCTGCTCCCTGGCGAGCTGCTTCTCCAACCAGGTCAGGGTCTCTTTGTTCAGGCTGCGCCGGTTGGCCTTGGCGCTGTTCTTGAAGGCCTCATGAACCGTCTCCGGGCACCCTCGCACGGTCATCGTCACTGTTTTCGTGTGGGCAGCATATCTGAGACGGAAAACGACTGCAGACTGAATGCACTTTTTAGCACTAAATCCACCTTCCTCGGCTCGCCCTTCCGCCGCGCTTTCAGGTCGGCCTCGCTCCAGCCCAGCCGCTTCAATCCTTCCACCACCCGCCGCTCGGCCTGCACCGCTTCCACTTCCTGCACCACCTCCCAGAAGCCTTGCCAGTCGCTTTCTCCCACAGCACCCAAGGAGCTGTAACTCCTGCGGATACGACCGTTGAGCGTCATCCTTTCTTACCCGTTGTTACCCCTGGCTTTCGGCTCCTCCACAGGCCATTTATCGGCCGGAACGATTAGAGCGAGAGTGCGTAGTATGCTTACCCCCCCTGCAAGCGCAAGTGTTAGAACCGGCCCCTGCTTTAAGGTAGTGCAGACCAAGCGCTTCAGCGTTTTGCTTCCGGTCTGCTGCTGGCGGGAACTGTTTTTGTGTCACCGGGTGACACTTGCTCTTGCTTCGCGCGCAAAGCCTGGCGACCGGCCAGCGCGTTGAGAATCTCCGGGTCGCCTTGCATCCAGGCGTTATCAATCGTGATCCGCTTGAAGCGCCATTTCTGGCCGACGCGCACCAGCTCGCAATCGTAACGGTTCATCAAAAGCGCGTTCTCCGATCCGCGGCGCGAACCTTGCCGCGGCATGAAATGTTGCGACATGACATACGCGGAAAGAGTGGCTGCATCGCCGCTGATCTCGATCTGGAGATTGCTGGCCGTATGGCTCGTGTCGAGCGGCCCGATAAGCGGAAGAACATTCCCCAGGATGGCGTCGCGGCTAGTTAGCGCGGGGAAGGTGATCCCAAGCTTGGCCCCGGCGGGCCTGAAATCGAAGAGGCAATCCTCCGTTAACGCCGACGCCAGCGAATCCGGATCGTCGTGATCAAGACCGAAAGCGTAGCGATGCAGCGTGTCGGCGATCTCATATCGGTCGCAGGCTTGTTGTGCCAGGTCAGTGCTCATACGCCGCAGTTTACATCAGGTTCGGATGCCAAGTGAACATGAAATGATAGCAGGAATTTGCTTTTTAGCGCACCCGCTTGTACTTGACGCTGCGCGGGTGAGCGGTAGATGTTTGCTCCAGCCGGAATTCTAGGGAAGGGGGCGTCCGGCGGATTGCCAGGCTTTGATTGCTTCGACCGGGTGAACCAGCATGATGACGTTCAGGGTGAGATTGTCGCGCACCCACACCGCCGTTCCCACCTCCATCGTGAGTATGACGAGAACCGTGACCCAGATCCGGGCTCTCCGGGCAAAGAGGAAGCCCAAGCCGGCAAATACAATGTCGCTCAGAGAATTGAGAACGCTGTCGCCCACGTATCCTAGGGAGATTGTCACTTCCCGGTAGCGGTTGATGATGAGCGGTGAGTTCTCCAGGATTTCCCAGGAGGCTTCCAGCAGGAGCGCGCAGACGAACCGGTAGCGCACGGGCATTTGACGCGCCACCAGCCAAAGGAACCCGTAGAACAACATGCCGTGGATGGTGTGGGAAAAGGTATAGGGATCGGCAATGCGTTGGGACTGCTCGCTGCTCCAGATGTCCCCTTCCCAGAGGCCAAACTTGCCGTCCGGCCCCAGCGCCAGCCGTCCCATCGCAAGCTCGATGCTCGCCGTGATGACGAACAGAGCGAGAGCTGAGAGGATGATCCACTTGTATTGGCGAAGGGTCTTGACTGTTTCGTGCCAGGGGGAAGGGGTGGTGGTCATGAATGATGAATTTGCTTTTGGGCTCGCCCACTTGTACTTGACGCTGCGCGGGTGAGTCATTTGTTTGTAATGTATTGACGAGCGTGGGCGAGTTGCGGTGTGCTGTTCCCCACGACTCCATTGCCGGGTGAAGGTGAACCGCCGGCGAGCAGGCTGCGCCCCACCGCAAGCAGCAGGCCGTTGCTAAGCTCGAAAGCTTTGCGATGGCGTTAATCAGGCTGGAAGTTGCAGGCAATGCTTTCATGGCGGTGCGGGCTACTACTTGATTACAGGGAGAGCTTCTGCGCGCTCGCCGGTTTGGCAGTTTGCGCCGACCCAGGTTGACGGTAGGTCAGCGCCAGGGAGGTCCAGAACGCGCCCCCGATCGCGAGCACCAACGGCAGGATCATGACGGCCTTGTTCAGACTGGAGAGATCAGCCAGGCCGCCCACAATCAGAGGCGACCACAAATCTCCGAACAGGTGAATCATAAAAATGCATAGGGCCATGGCGCTGGCACGCAGGTTCAGCGGCACGGTTTCGATGATGAGCGTATTGACCGGCCCCGTGCCCAGGAACAACAGGAACATGGCGCTCGCCAGGAAAACCATGCTCCACATCGTGTCTTTGACGAGAAAAGCAGCAAACGCTGCCGGCACCGCGCTCAAAATCGAGCACGCCAGAACCCAGGCATACGCGGCGCGGTTGCGCTTGTGCCACGCTGTCGCCGCAAACCCCCCAACGAAAGTACCCAGCAGGCCCGCAACCACGAGTGTCCCCCCGAGGAATCGGTCGGCCTGGGCAGTGCTCAGCCCGTGCGCTTCTTCCAGGAAGGTTGGCCCCCAGGCGGCAAACGCCCCCATGGCAAAGGTGTAGGCCACATAACCCCACACCACTAGCTGGTATCGAAGATTCTTAAATAACTCGAAGTACTGTTGCCAGCTTGGTTTGGTCACCGCATGGCCGGCGGCAAGTTCTGATTGGCCCCGGCGAACGTCCGGAAAGGGCAACAGGATTAGGGCCAGGAACAGGCCTGGCAGGCCGGCCAATATGAACGCATGGCGCCAGCCCCAGACCGCCGAAATCTCACCGCCAAGCACGTATCCGAGGGCGGAACCCACTGGAATCGCTACGTAAAAAATGGTGAGCGCGTTGTTGCGCTTCTCCGGGCCGAATGTGTCGGAGATCAGGCTTGGGCTGATCGTGGCGTAGCTGGCCTCGCCAACCCCCACCAATATACGAAACGCAAGCAGCATCGTGAAGGTGGCTGCGAATCCGGTCATAATTGTCCCGAGGCTCCAAACAAAGATGCCAAAAGCGATCAGCCACTTGCGCGAGAAGCGGTCACCCAGGTAACCAAAGAATGGGGCGGTGATGAAGTAGCCGACCATGAACACCGTCATCATCACCCCCGAGGCGGTGTAGCTGATGTGGAATTCCTTCGCGATCGGCGTGCGCACTGCGTTCAGGACGTAGCGGTCGAGGTAGTTGAAGAGGTTCAGACCCGTAAGAATGCACAGCAGCCAGAATGGAGACAGGCTGCGCCGGCTCGACGTCAATGAGTTACTCATAGCTTTTCAGCCCACGATTGAGGTTCATAAGTGTTGAGTGCGCGATCAGCATGCGGATGGCCTGTCTTTCAGACTAGCGCTTTCTCCCCGTTCGCTGCCATCGCCTGCTCCACCCGGTTGAGCAACATCCGCGCTTGCTTGGCGCCCTTGTGTCGCGCGGAGAGGAGTGTCGCGGCAAACTTCAGCCCGCGCCCGCGGCGGCCGACCCGCAGCACGTTGGCAACGACGCCGGACTTCATGCGGCCCAACTCGGAGGTGAGTTTCAAAGCCCAGTGCTGGAGCTGCATCGGGCTGAAGTGATCATGCTGGAAATGCATGCTCAGGCAGCCGGGCACGAGATGATTCGCTGCCCCGGATTGCTCTTCCAGCCACCAGTCTTTGGTAACCTTCCCGCCGGCGAGTGTTTGGGCGTAGAGTGGCGTGCTCGGGTAAAGGCGCAGAATGCGAAGGTCATACAGGGTGCAGGGGACCGCTTCCAGGTAGCGTTGAGTGCGGGCCAGCCGTTCCGGCGTGTCGTGAGGAAGACCCAACATGATGAGACCGCACACCTGAATCCCCTGGGCGTTAGCCCAGCGCACGGCCTCGGGAAACGAGCGGCCTACGTTTTGAAACTTGTGCATGGAGATGCAATTGTCGTCATCCAGGGACTCCACGCCCACCGCCACGCCCAGGCAACCGGCGGAGGCCATCTCTTCGATCAGCGCGCCGTCACAGAACTGATCGACCGTCATCATCGTGACAAAGCGCCGTTTCTTCCGCCGGAGCAGGTCGAGCATGGCAGTCCCGTACTTCCGATCTGCCAGGAGATTGTCGTCGGTGAACTGCAGGAAGGTGGCCGGGTAGAGATCCTGCAGTTGGTCAATCTCTTGTTCGAGCACGTCTAGCGGTTTGGTGCGAAACGGTCCCATGTAGCGCGAACTCACGCAGAACGAGCACCGGTGATTACAGCCCCGGCTCGCAAAGAGGGAGGCTGGCGTCAGGTAGGACCGCCCGGCAAAAAAGCGATAATCAACCGGCTTCATCCGGGCTGGAGGCGTAGGCGAGCCGTCATATCGCTCCTTGAGTCTTCCCCCCAGAAGGTCATCGCAGAGCGCGGGCCAGAGCATTTCGGCTTCGCCGGTCACAATGGCGTCCGCGTGGAGCATGGCCTCCTCCGGACAGACGGTGACGTGAATGCCACCCAGAATGACCTTCTTCCCGGCGGCGCGCAGGGCGTCCGCATGCCGGTACACCTTGCTGGCGTACTGAGTCGAGAGCGTGAAGGCAAAGACATCCCCGTTAAAGCGGACCTGGTCCGTTTGTTCATCCAGCAGGTCCGTCTCAATGATTTTCGGCGTGACGCCGTTCAGAACGGCCAGCGGCACCGGCGGCTGGGTGATGTAGGCCGTCGAATCGAATCGGTGCAGCTCCTGCATGATGTTGACAAACACAAGTTTCATGGAGACCTCGTTCCTTTCGTTGACTGCGATTGTTGGTGCAGACCGGCGTGGTTCATTTGGCTGTGGGCAAGGTGATTTCCGCCAGCACGGGGAAGTGATCGGATATCCGCAGGAACTCGGTCTGGCCGGGGTCTCGCTGACGTACGTAATGATCTCCGATGGATACGTGCCGGGGGAAGAATAGAAAGTCGTAAGTGCGGTCCGGTCGCGGCAAACAGTTGCGCCAATGGGTGAACCAGCGTGCGGAGTCGCCGCCGCCGGTCTCCGTCAGGCTGGGCACAGCCTGGTAACGTTCGAACAAAGGCGCCAAGTCACTGGTGCTCCTGAGCTCGGCTTGTTCGGAGGCGGGGAGGCTGGAATACGCCGGTCCGGGCGGCAGAATATTGAAGTCGCCGCCGAGGCACCACGTGCAGCCCTGCTGATCGAGTCGGGCGAGCAGCGCCGCGGTCGCTTGGGCCTGCCGCTCACTGGTGTCGGTGCCCGCCGTCCAGGCATCGAAGTGAGTGTCCACCACCACCAGGTCGGGGCCTCCCTCGACCGGCAGTCGCGCTTCAAGCAAGGCGCGCTTGAAATAGAA
>CAIWJG010000421.1 GCA_903912925.1 uncultured Verrucomicrobia subdivision 3 bacterium
ATGTAGGTGTCGGTTTGAAACTGCTGGTTCGTGTCCACCTTAACGACGTGCTGCGCGATGTCCGCCCGTTCGAGCATGCCGTCCTTGCTAAGCCGCTCCCCGTATTTCATGACAACCTTGGTGCCCGCCGGAGCCCGCAAGTGCAGTTCGGCGAAGCCAGCCATGTTCTGGCCCATGTCGAATACAAAGACACCCGGCTGCGGTTCGGTGAGCTTGGCAGGTTTGAGCGTCTTATCCGCTTTGATCGGTGGCATCATCTGCGCCGACAGCTTACCGCCGGGAGAAGGCACCACCCGGGCCATGGCCCAGCCGGAATCATCGTAATCCGCCGTATCCCAGCCCGGTTTCTCCGCGCGGGCGTCGTAGGTCTCACCGCCGTAAATGCTGTCAAACGTGATCGGCCCGGTGCTCGTCGCCCAGCGGCTGTCAGTGCCGATGGTTTCGACTCGCCCATCGGCGTATTCCACCCGCACCTGCATCAGCAGTTTGGGCGCGGCACGCCACGGAGCTTTGTGAAAATCCCAGACCGCCTTGGTCTGCACGTTGTACCAGCCGTTGCCGAGGATTACGCCGGCGGCGTTCTTCCCCCGGCGCAGGGCTTCGGTCACGTCGTAGGTGACGTAGAGTGCGCGCCTGTCAAAGCGGGTATAGCCCGGGTCCAGCAAGTGGTCGCCGATCTTCTTGCCGTTGATGTGAAGCTCATAATACCCCAGCCCGCAGATGTAGGCGCGGGCCTGCGCGATCCTGCCATCGAGCGTGAACGAGCGGCGGAGCAGGGGAGCGGGCAGAGAATCAATGTCTGTCGTGGGAGCAATCCATTGGCCCTGCCAATCCTGCGGGGACAGCAGGCCCATTTCCCAGCAAGCCGGACGGCTATAAGCGGAGGTCTTGCCATCCTTATCCCACACGCGCACCTTCCAGTAGCACCGCTGGCTGGAGGGGAGCGCCTTACCTGCATAGACCACCTGCACGGTTTGGTCTGACGTTACCGTCCCCGTGTCCCAAAGATCGCCGGTGTTCGATTTCAATAGGGCCTCGCTGCTTGCCACGAGTAACTGATACGCGGTTTGCTTTTCCGCCCGTTGCCTGGATTCGAGCACCCAGCTCAAGCGCGGTTGGGGCGTGTCAATGCCCAGCGGGTTGTCCAAGTACTCGCAGCGGAGCCGTTCGGGGGAGAGGCTGGCCAGGGCGGGGAGCGTCAGGGCGAGGAGCAGACTGAGGTAGAGGAAGGAGCGGGGGGGAGTTAGATAGGTTACATGGGTTACAGGGGTTACATGGGTTACATGGGTTACATGGGTTACATGGGTTACATCGGCTAGATCGGTTACATCGGTTACATGAGGGATGTTGGTCATGCTTGCGGCCTTTCTGGTGTGAATCATCGCGTCGCATTCATGTTCCGGAACGGTGAGACAATCAAGCTAATTTCATGGGGATGCGACATTCCGGGCGTAGCTTGGCCTCCCCGCAGGGGTTCGTCCGGCCAAGAGTGGTGAAGCATGGCTTGCCAAAGGGGCTGCCTTTGTAGTCAGTTTGTAAACGTGAAGACCGTGACCTATCCCATTCGGATTGAGAAGCGGGACTACGAGAGGAGCTGTAAATTAATTCGTGTAAGTGGCCAAACGAAAGGACAATGAAATATGGCCATTACCGATGCAGTTTTGAACGAACTACTTAAAGACTATCAGAAGCCCGAAGATTTGTTGGGCAAGGACGGACTGCTCAAGCA
>CAIWJG010000422.1 GCA_903912925.1 uncultured Verrucomicrobia subdivision 3 bacterium
GGGCGGGCGACTCGCCTGCCGTAGCGGGCGCCTCGCCCGCGTGGGGACCGAGGGCGAGACGCCCTCCTGACAGGCGAGACGCCCGCCCCACTACCTGAGCAGCTACCTTGAAAACTCTGCCGCCGGAGGTAAACCACTGAGGAATCCGCAGCATACACTACCCCCAAAGCTGCCGCGGCTACTCCCTCTCCCCTTCCGAAGGGGAGAGGGCTGGGGTGAGGGGTTGCTCGGTGTCGCCTATCCCGCGGTCTTGGCAGTATGCCCGATGAACTGGACCGAGAGCATCAGCCAGTGGCGCCGCCTCCCGGCGGGGGAGAAACTCCGCCGCCGCTGGCAGGCCATTCCCCAGGACGTGGCGCAGAGCATGGCCTTCGAGCAGGAACCGGTGGAACTGGGCTTCCGGCAAGAGATACTCGACCGGATCGCGCCACCCGCTTCCTCGCAACCACCCGTGGCCTCCTCGCCTGTTCCCAAGTAGCCCCGTGGCTGGCCGAACGCGACCTGCCGCCTCGAAACCGCCCTTTACCAGCCGGAGTTCGCCTCGTGGCCGCCCGACGAACGGCTCTCCGAGAACGACGCGGCGAGAGGAGCGCGGACATTCCTGTCCGCCCCGGTGCGCCACGCAACCCCAAAGCGGACAGGAATATCCGCGCTCCAGACAAATGCACGACGCGCCCGCACGAAATTGAGTGCTTGTCATGGGGCGGGCTCGGGGTTACAAACGCTTCTGCAAAGCTCAAACAAGAGTTGAGTGAGCACAAGGTGAATTATTACGCGCATACCGCGGTGAGAGCGGACGGGAAGCCGGACCAGGATCTGGCGAACTGGCAATTGCTATGCACGCACTTACGCAATGTCGCGGAGTTGGCGAAGCGGTTTGCCGACCCTCTGGGTCTCGGGGATGAGGCTTGGCTGGCTGGGCTGCTGCATGACCTGGGGAAGTTTCGCGCAGAGTTCCAACAATACCTGCGCAACGAGAGAAAAGCCGGCAGCGACACACATCACGCGATCTACGGAGCTGCTTTGGCTTGGGCACGAGCCCTTGCGCTTCAAGACGCTCTTCCTCAGGCCTTCGCGATTGCTGGCCACCATGCGGGGCTGCCAAACGCAAACGACCTAGAGCGCACCTTGGAGAGCGGTCAGTATCCAGCCAAGGAGCAGGCACCGCAGTTGGCCGCACTACTTGAGCGTGAATTGGAGATGCTCCGCTGGAAAAGCTCGGACTTGATCCAGCGCGCCGTTCAAGGTGCCACCGACCAAGACGCCCTCACCTTGGAATTCGCCACCCGCATGGTGTTCTCGGCGCTCGTGGACGCCGATCGGTTGGACAGTGCGAACTGGCCGCAGCAAGCCGCGGCGGATGACGAACTCACGCCGCAGATGTCCTGCGACTTGCTAGCCAAAGTTCTCGCTGAGCGCGAGCGTAAGCGCCAAAGCAAGCCAACCGGCGAAAAGGACGCCGAACTCCGCCGACTCCGCAATGACGTGTTCGACGCCTGCCTTGAAGCCGCCAAGCTTGATCCCGGCTTCTTCTCGCTGACCGTGCCGACGGGCGGTGGCAAGACGCTCTCGGCAATGGCCTTCGCCCTGGCCCACGCCAAAGCGCATGGCCTTCGTCGTGTCATCGTGGTCATTCCGTTCCTCTCCATCATCGAACAGAACGCGACTGTTTATCGCGATGTGCTGGGGGACGATACCATTCTGGAGCATCACTCCGCTGCGCCGGAACCTGGCGACATGGATGAGGAAGAGAAAGCCGCCTTGGAAACCGCCACCGAGAATTGGGACGCCCCGATTGTCGTGACCACTTCGGTCCAGTTCCTCGAATCGTTATTCGCTGACAAGCCTGCGAAGTGCCGGAAGCTGCACCGAATCGCCAAGTCCGTCGTCATCTTTGATGAAGTGCAAACACTGCCGACACATCTGCTGGCCCCGGTGTTGAATGTGTTCCGTGAGCTCCAGCGCAACTACGGCGTCAGCTTCGTCTTCAGTTCCGCCACGCAACCGGCCTTCCTCAAGACTGCGCACCTACCCGATGGTTTTACGCCGGAAGAGATGAGGGAAATCGCCCCCGAACCACCCAAACTCTTCGAAGCCCTTCGCCGTGTGGACTACCACTTCCCCAAAGCCGAGCAAGCCTTGGACTGGCCAGAGCTTGCCCAACAGCTCGCGAGTGAGCGTCAAGCTCTCTGCGTCGTCAATCTCCGCCGACATGCCGCCACGCTCTGGGAGCACATCCGCCAGCACGTTCCCGAGGTGGACAGGCTGGCCGTTTTCCACCTGTCGTCCTCCATGTGCGCGCAGCACCGGCTCGACGTGCTTGCCCGCATGCACCAACTCCTCACTGCTGGCTGCCCTTGCCGCGTCGTTTCCACCCAACTCATCGAAGCCGGCGTGGACGTGGATTTTCCGGTCGTCTGGCGCGCAATGGGACCTCTCGACTCCATCGTGCAGGTGGCGGGCCGCTGCAATCGCGAAGGCCGGTTGCCCGATGGACAGTTTGGCCAGGTCCACGTCTTCACTCCGGCGGATAACGGTTTGCCACGCGGACGCCTCTACCAGACGGCCACCGGATTCGCCGGCACGATTCTGGCCGACATCACCCCGCAGGAACTGGCCACCAATCCCGCGCTTTTCACCCGCTACTTCGGTATGATTCACGCCCTGCCTCAGCCCGAGGGTGCCGCCATACAAGACCATCGCCGGGAACTCCTCTTCCGCACCGTGGGCCGCGAGGCAAAAGTCATTGATGACGACACCCGCCCAGTCATCGTGGAATACGGCGGAGGTGCTCGGCTCATCACGGAAATCCAGACCCGCCAGCGCGCCGCCAACGAGCCACGCTTCGACAAGACCGACTTGCGCCATCTACAACGATTCATGGTCAACGTGCGCCTGCGCGATTTCCAGATATTGGAAGGCCAGCGCCACCTGCAACCGCTGCTGCCGAACCTGGACCTCCACGTTCTCAAGAGCGGTCACTACCACCCCGAACTCGGCCTCCTGCTCGAGCAGCGTCCACTCGAAGACTTCCTCCAATGAAACCCGAAAACCTTATCCATCTCCGCGTCTGGGGCGACTTCGCCTGCTTCACCCGCCCCGAAATGAAAGTCGAGCGCGTCAGCTACCCCATCATGACGCCCTCCGCCGCGCGCGGCATCCTCGAAGCCGTCTTCTGGGAGCCGCAGATGTATTACCTCATCCACCAAATCGCCGTCCTCCGCCACACTGCCGGCGGGCGCGAATATGGCAAGGGCAGGTGGGTGAGCTTCCGCCGCAATGAAGTCACCCAAACCCTCAAGCCTAGCGTCGCGCAAAAGTGGATGAAGTCTCCGCAATCATTCGCTCCTTTCCAAGCCGGGGGAGGCGCTGCCGATGCCACACAACGCAACACGCTCGCCCTTGCGGACGTGGCCTATCTCATCTCTGCAGAGGTTTGTCTAAGTCATCTAGCCCGTCCGCCACGCGACAACCTCGGCAAGTATCGCGATGAAACCCGCCGCCGTGCTCAAAGCGGAAAGTGCCACTACCGTCCGGCGCTCGGCTGCCGAGAGTTCGCCGCGGACTTCGATTGGGTAGAACAGCCCGACAACGCCCACAAATTCCCCTGGCCGGAAGAAAATCTGGGCTTGATGCTCTACGACGTATTCCACCCGGAAGACCGCCAGCGAGGCTTTGCTTGGTTTAACGCCGAACAGGACTACGCGGAACTCGCCTGGGAACCGCCTTTGGTGGCCGAAGCGAGACAACGAGGGCATTTTGGCCAAGTGACCACGCCACGAGCCTGCTTCTTCCGGGCCAACATCAAAGACGCTGTGATGGACTGCCATCCGAGCACCGTCGAAATCCGCGCCACGCGCGGGCCGTCCGGCTACAACGCGGCCAACAACACCTGACCTATGTTCCTACGCGCTCTCTACGACTTCGCCCAAGAACGACGATTGCTGGACAGCCTTCCCGTGCAGGATCGCACCATTCACTTCTACCTGCCAATCAACTCCGAGGGCGAGCTGGTTGGACCTGGGGCTGTAGCGTTGTTTCAGAAGGACGCGCGGGGCAAAGACAAACTTGGCCTCGACCTGCCGATGCCACGCTTCCCTGGGGAAAACAACGGGGGCAAGTCCTACTTCTTGGCCGAGTCCTGTGTTTGCATCTTCGCCCGCGACAAAGACAAGGGTGAAGCCATTCCCTCCGATCCGGCTGTTGGCGGCAATCCCACCAAAGCGTTCCAGCATTTCTGGCAGCAAATCGCCGACGCCAAAGCCGCCACGCAACTGGACGCCCTGGAGTCGCTGCTGAAGTTCAAAGAACGCTATCTCCGCGAAGACGGCGGTTTGATTCAGGCGGACATCCCGTGGCTTGAGTCGCGTGCCAACCGCAACGGCA
The DNA here is from genome assembly GCA_903912925.1 of uncultured Verrucomicrobia subdivision 3 bacterium. Lineage (GTDB taxonomy): Bacteria > Verrucomicrobiota > Verrucomicrobiia > Limisphaerales > UBA8199 > PALSA-1440. Next base: position 4,387 of record CAIWJG010000422.1, read on the forward strand.
AACTGGAATTCGGCATTCGCACCGCCACCGGCGGCTGGGAGAAATTGAGGAATGCAACGCTGACATTCCAAGTGAACGACTCGCCTGTTTTTGATGGAAAAGACCGCGACCACACACTCACGCGCTACTGGTTTGAACTCTATCCACAGCAAGCCTTCACCGACGCCGAAGGCGCTGCCGAGACTGCTGGCCCAAGCCGGAAAGGCTTTTGCATCCTCAGCGAACAAGCGGACCAGCCAGTGGCCAGATCCCACAAGCCTAAGATTCTCGGAGTTCCCAACCTTAGTAGTGGCGGCTACGTTGTCAGCTTCGCCCAAGACTCACCCGCCTTTTCATCCTACGGCTTTGAAATGGGCGAAAACTGCTCCATCTCCGAAGCCGCCGCTGCCAACTACGCGCTCGCACTGAATTACCTGCTGGAACGAGATGAGCACTCGCTTCGCATCGGCAGCCTGAAAGTTTGCTTCTGGGCGAAGCAAAATCAGCAAGCCATGAGCTTCATCGCCCGGCTGCTGACCAAACCGCAGCCCGTTGAAGTCCGCCAATTCCTGCTCACACCTTTTAGCGGCATTGCCCGCGACGCACTGCGGCTCGACCGCTTCTACAGTGCCACGCTCACCGGCAACGCGGGGCGCGTTGTCGTCCGACACTGGCTGGACGAGCCTCTGGATCAGGTGGCAAAGAATTTCCAGAAGTGGTTCCACGATTTGGAACTGGTTGCCTTTTCCCGCTTCGCGCCGCCAGAGTCATCGTTCCCCAACATACAAGATCTCTGTGCTGCCACGATTCGTGACACCAAAGACCTCGTGCCCGACGTGCCCGCCCAACTGTATCGCGCTGCCCTCGAAGCTACGTCTGTTCCGCTGTCGCTCATCAAGCGCGTCATCCACCGCTTGGAAGCCGACCTGATGAAGTTTGGCGATGGTATTCTGGAAACCCCGCTCCCCGGCAAAACCCTCGACGCGATTCGCAAATCCGGCCAACCCGTGCCGCCGTCCGGCCAGGCGCGGTTCGCTTTACTCAAGCTCATCCTTAACCGCAATCCAAACAAACCTATGGAACAACAACCTCAACTCGTCGCTGATACCAGCGACATTGCCTACAACTGCGGCCGTTTGCTGGCTGTATTCGATGCCCTCCAACAAGAGGCCCACAAGAAACGCAACGCTGACGGGAAGGTCGTTAGCGAACTCGAAGGCCCTGGCGTCGTCGAACGCTACTTCGGCACCGCGTCTGCCACACCCAACGGGGCCTTTAACATTCTCTGGCGGCTTCACGTCCATCACTTGAAGAAGCTGGCCGGCCAAGGCGACAAAGGCCGTGGCGCTGCTACCGCCACAGAGAGGCGCATCACCGAAATCTGCGCGCTTTTCGGCCAGACGGACGAGATGCGTGCCAAGCGCACTCCGCCCCACTTTCCGCGCGTGCTCGACCTGCAAGCCCAGGGTCGCTTCGCACTCGGATTTTACCAACAGAAAGCCGCCGACGCCGCAGCCATCAAGGCGAACGTGGAAAAGAACCAATCACAGAACAACCAACAATAACGCAGCAAATTCAAAGACAAAGCTATGAGCAACGACATTCTCACCAACCGCCACGACATCGTACTCCTGTTCGAGGTCACCAATGGCAACCCCAACGGCGACCCGGACGCCGGCAACATGCCGCGCATCGAACCCAACTCTAACCGCGGCCTCGTCTCCGACGTGTGCCTCAAACGAAAAGTGCGGAACTACATTCTGGACTTTGAAAAGGATCGCCTGCGCGACGCTAGCGGCAACGGCTACAACCTGCTTGTTCAACAAGGAGCAGTGCTTAACACTGAGATCGGTAGGGGTGTCGAGGCCGCCAAAGCTGATCCAGCGAACACCACGAGAGAAAAGAAGCAGGAAGCTGCGATGCGGTGGCTCTGCCGCGAGTTCTACGACGTCCGCACCTTTGGTGGCGTGCTGTCCACCGGCGACGAGTTAATGAAAGGCTCCGCCTGGGGCCAGGTGCGCGGCCCGGTTCAGTTCACCTTTGGCCAATCCTTCCACCCCATCACGCCCATCGAAATTACCGTGACCCGTTGCGCCGTCACCAAGGAGGAAGACGCCGCAAGCGAGCGCACGATGGGCCACAAACACATCGTCCCCTACGGCCTCTACGCGGCCAAGTGCTACGTCTCGCCCGCCTTTGCCGAGAAGACCGGGTTCACCGATGCCGACCTTGACCTGCTCTTCGCTGCCATGGACAACCTCTTCACTCACGACCATTCCGCCGCCCGCGGCGACATGATCGTGCGTGGCATCTACGATTTCAAGCACGTCGGCACGCAACCCGAAAGCAACAAGGATCAGAACCCGCGCGAAGCCCGTCTCGGCTGCGCCCACGCCCACGTCCTTTTTGAAGGTATTGAAGTCCGGCTCAAGAAGAACACGGACGGCAGCGACAAGGAAGCCCCTCAATCCTTTGCCGATTACGAGATCATCAACCGCTGGGATTCAAACGACCCGGGCAACAAGGAGAAAGATAAAGAAGAGAAAGAGCAGAACAAAAGCAGGCCGTTGCCTAAAGGTGTAAAGCTGCATGTGAGGCATGAAGCCCCGGTGCGAATCATCGAGGGTAATTGAGGCGTTGAAGACAGGGGAGAACGGGTTTGCGCCCCTGTGACTCCGATTGAGCCCCAGTGAAATACCGTCTCTACATTGATGAAGTCGGGAACCCCGACCTGGGCGCATCGGCCGACCCCAACCATCGTTTCCTCAGCCTTACGGGGGTGGCGCTCGACCTTGCTTATGTGGACACTACGGTCTTCCCGGCCATCGAGGCCCTGAAGCGGAAGTTCTTCGGCTCCCATCCCGACGACCCGGTCGTGCTCCACCGCAAGGAACTTGTGAACAAGAAGCCACCGTTTGAAGCTCTAACCGATACCAACGTCGAAACGGCCTTCAACGCCGAACTGCTGGCCCTGTTTCAGATCTGGGATTACACGGTCCTGACGGTGGTGATTGATAAACTCGAACACCAACAGCGCTACCGGACCTGGCGCTTTGATCCCTACCACTACTGCCTTACGGTGATGGTCGAGCGCTTCGTTCTTTGGCTGTGTCAGCGTGACGCTCAAGGCGATGTCATGAGCGAATCCCGCGGCGGGAAAGAGGACCGGCGGCTCAAGGATTCCTTCGAGCGGGTGTTCGAGCAAGGCTCCGACTTTGTGCCTCCGGACCAATTCCGCGCTCGCCTCACTAGCCGCCAGCTCAAAGTCAAATCCAAGGCCAACAATATCGCCGGCCTTCAGTTGGCCGACCTGATGGCCCACGCCAGTTTCCGCGCCACGCTCGCCCGCCGCGAGGGTCGGCCCTTGCCGGCCAACTTCGGTGGCCGGATTGCCGCGATCCTCGAGGCCGACAAATACCACCGCAACGCCGCCGGCGTCATCGAAGGTTGGGGGAGAAAATGGCTGCCATAAAAAAAAGCGCCCCGAAGGGCGCCGAAGGCCAGGGCCTTCCACCTCCAGCGAACTGGATTGGTCCAAGCTTGGCCCCATTTGCCACTCGTGTCAATAGTCCGAATCCCCAGCAGCGGGCCCCGCCGCCCCTATCGCTGCTCAACGACTTGCTCCGCTGCCCGCCGCGGGCGGCGTTGAATGCCGGTGGGAACGGGGGCGGGTCTTTGTGACCCATATATGGAAAGCGTCTATATCGAAACGGCGGTGGTCAGCTATCTGGTGGCCACGCCTCCGGCGGGCACGCTGGCGCATCAGTGGCAGGTTTGGACCGCGGATTGGTGGCGCCTGCGGCGTCCCGGATTTGAGTGTGTGATTTCAGCCGAAGTATTGCGCGAGGCCGCGGAGGGCAATCCGGAAGCCAGCCGCCGCCGGTTGCTGGCGTTGAGTTGCCTCACGGTCCTGCGGCGCACGCAGGCAGTGGATGAGCTGGCAGCCGCGATTCTGGCGGCGGGCCCCTTGCCGGCGAAAGCCAAGGCGGATGCGGTGCATTTGGCAACGGCCTCGGTCTATCGGCTGGATTACCTTCTGACGTGGAACCTGAAACACTTAGCCAACGCCATGATCTTGGCGCGGCTGCGCCCGGTGGTGGAACAGCTCGGGAGCGTGCTGCCGGTGGTTTGCACGCCGTTGCAACTGATGGGAGCGATTGAATATGAAGGCTGAACCGATTCTCCAAGAGCTTGAGGCGGTGAAGGAACGGCTGGCCACTCAGGCGGACGGAGACACCCAACGATTCCTGGAGCAGATAGACGCATGGCTCGCGGAGCATCCACATGCCGGACCGGTCGTGAATTCGCTGGAGGAGTTGCAGGCCCGCATACACGCGCGTGAGGCCGCCGAACCAGCCCCCCTGCCAGGCGAGCCTTACAAGGTCTATGATCCCATCATCGCGGAGGTCCATCGCATTCGCGAGCAACTCGCACGTGAGCGGGAACCGGCATCCTCTGGCTTGGCTCTGAAGGACGAACCGCCGCGGCAGGAATGAGACGCATGTGCTACGGTAAGAACTGCTCGCCTTCAGATTGAGTCATAGAATTGAAGTATGAAAAGGATCATTTCGTTCAAAGTTCTGGATGGCTACCGGGTTTGGCTGCTGTTCGATGACGGGGTGGAAGGCACCGTGGACCTGTCGCGGATGGTTGGCCAGGGGGTGTTCGCCGCCTGGGGCGACTACGCGTTTTTCCGCCGGGCCTTTTTGGCCAGCCAGGGAGCCCTCACGTGGCCTGGTGAGCTGGACCTGTGCCCAGACGCTCTTTACCTGGAAGTGGCCGGAAAGCGGCCGGAAGACCTGTTCCCTAACCTCAAAACCCTTGCCAACCATGCCTGAATACCCGGAACAGGCTCGGCAAGGGGAGGCCCCGGATAGAATTGATCCGCTGGTCTGAGGGATATGAGTCCGCTCCCGAACTGCTTGTCAGCCGCTGCGAATGCGCCCGAGCCGCTGCCCCTTTCGCTGCTCAACGATCTCCTCTATTGCCCGCGCCGGGCGGCGTTGAAGGTGGTCGAGGGGTGGCGCGCAGCCAACGCGCATACGGCGCGCGGGGACATTCTCCACGAACACGCGGATTTGCCGGGATATGAGGTCGCCAAGGGCGTGACGGTGCTGCGGGCGTTGCCGGTGTGGTCGGATCGGCTGGGGCTGTCGGGCAAGTGTGATGTGGTGGAGGCGGGGGAACGGAAAGCAGAAAGTAGAAAGCAGAAAGCAGAAATAGAGTCAGAGTCTCCTGACGTCGGCACCTACGCGAGCTTGGTGCCGGTGGAGTATAAGAAAGGAAAGCGGCGGGTGTTCGAGAATGATGATGCGCAGCTTTGTGCGCAGGGGCTGTGCCTGGAGGAGATGTTTGGCGTGACGGTCGAGCGCGGGGCGGTGTTCCACGCGGCGAGCAAACGGCGGCGGGAAGTGGAGTTTACGGCGGAGTTGCGGAAATTGACTGAGGACGCAATTGCCGAACTGCATCGGCTGGCTGCCAGCGGGTCGGTGCCGGCAGCGGTGTTCCAGCCGGCCTGCGAGGAGTGTTCGCTATACGAAATCTGCCTGCCGCGGGTGACGTGCGGAACTGGGGGCGCGGCCCGCGCAGCCAGTCGGCTATTTGAGATTTGAGATCACCGATTTGAAATCAGCACCCCAACAGCCAGCAACCACCAACCATAAACCTTCCTATGACCTGCAAACATTCGGCTATTTGAGATTTGAGATTGCAGATTTGAAATCAGCACCCCATCAAACACCATCTGTAAACCATAAACCATCCTATGACCTACAAACGTTTTGAAGATCTGCCCGTTTGGAACGAGGCAATGCGCCTGGCTCACCGGGTGTTCGATCTGACCGAAGATCCCCGGTTCAAGATCAGCTTCAGCCTGCGGGACCAGATCGAACGGAGCGTGATGTCCATTTCAGACAACGTGGCCGAGGGCTTCGAGCGCGGCACCACCAACGAGCTGCTGGCGTTTCTGTATATTGCGCGCGGCTCAGCCGGGGAAACCCGATCGAAGCTCATCTTTATGGAACAGCGGCCGCGGCTGGCTGATTTCAAATCTGAAATTGCAGCTTTGAAATTACTGGCCGAGTCGTGCTCGCGGCGGTTGCAAGGCTGGGCCGAGTCGCTACAGGATTCGGACATCAAAGGCCAACGGCACCTGAACCGCCGAACGCGCCAGGCCGATGAAGGCAGGAAGCGCGTGGCCGCCGTGCAAAAGGTGCTGTTGAGCAAACTCCCGCCAGACCATCCGCTGGTGCGCGCGGCGGAGGCGAGAGGCCTGGAATAAGATGTCAGATTTGAGATCACAGATTCCAAAGGCGCCACCCCATGCCGGACATTCAACAAAACACGCTGTATTTGACCACCCACGGCAGCTATGTGGCGCGGGACCATCTGACGCTGCAAGTCGAGGTGCCGGTGTATCCGGAGGATCTGCCGCGCGAGGAGCGCAGCCGGGAACACGCGTCGGACTGGCGCAAGCTGTCCATCCCCATCCACATGCTGGAATCCATCTGCGTGTTTGGCGCCAGCAGCATCAGCCCGCCCGCCCTGGATCTGTGCTGGGAACATGGGGTGGCGGTCAATTTCCTGAGTGAGAATGGCTATTTGCACGCGCGCATGACCGGTGTGGCGGACACGAGCGTGTTGCTGCGGCGGGCCCAGTTTCGTGCCGCTGATGACGCCGGCAAGTGCGCGGCCATTGCGCGGCAAATCATCGCCGGCAAACTCCAGAACAGCCGCAATTCGCTCTTGCGCGCCGGGCGAGAGACCGACTCCACCGATGAACGCGCCCAGGTGGCCGTGGTGACTGATGCGCTGTCGCGCCAGATTCATGAGCTGGGTCGGTGGACGGCTGAGGATCTGCGCCAGGCTGGGGCGCTCGATCGTTTGCGCGGCGCCGAGGGCATGGGTGCCGTCACCTATTTCGGCGTGTTCAGCTTGTTCCTGAAACAGCAACGCGACGACTTTCGCTTCGCGGGCCGAAACCGCCGTCCGCCCCGGGACCGCATTAACTGTTTGCTCTCGTTCCTCTACGCGCTGGTGCGGCATGATTGCATCGCGGCGTTGACCAGTGTGGGCCTCGACCCGTTTGTCGGGTTCCTTCATGCGGAACGCCCCAACCGTCCGGCGCTGGCGCTGGATCTGATGGAGGAGTTTCGCGCGTGGCTGGCGGACCGGCTGGCGGTGACGCTGGTGAATCGGCAGCAAGTCGGGCCGGAGCACTTCCGCGTGCGCGAGGGCGGAGCGGTGGAGTTCACGGATGCGGGGCGCAAGTTGGTCATCACTGCCTATCAGCAACGCAAGCAGGAGAAGCTCACCCATCCGCTGCTGGAACAGGAGTTCCGGATCGCGCAGTTTCCCTTCGTCCAGGCGCGCATCCTCGCCCGTTATCTGCGGGGGGACATTCCGGATTACGTGCCGTTCGTGCCGAGATGAGACGTGAAATGTGAAGCGTGAAACGTGAAACGTGAAGCCGGAGATTCTGAGATGAGGCGAGGGGATTGATCGTGTGCTGATACTGGTCACTTATGATGTCTCGACGGTGGAAAAGGCCGGGCAGCGACGGTTGCGCCGCGTGGCCCAGGCTTGCGAGGATTATGGCGTGCGGGTACAAAAGAGCGTCTTCGAGTGCCAGGTGGGCCAGATGGAATGGGTGACGTTGCGCAACCGCTTGCTACGCGAGATCAAGGATGACAAGGACTCGCTGCGATTCTATTTCCTGGACGAGAAGGCGGTGCAACGGATTGAGCACCACGGAGTGGCTAAGCCGTTGGACCTGACCGAGCCGTTGGTGTTATGAATAGCCTATGGTTGAGAGTTGCTAGACTGCGGCATGATGGGAACCATTCCGCGAACCCCAAGCGCCGGTTCGGCAACCGGGAGTTCGCGATGCTGTGTAACTATGTTCAGTATAGAGTTTTGCACCCGTTCTTTGACATCTGAATACCCTTTGGTGCAAGAAGGCTTGGCAGGTTGGCGGAAAAGGGGTAGGAAACCCCGGTGGCTCAGTCGCAAGATGGGGCCACTGTCGCCCCGCCCGCGTGGGCGGGGCGCGGATTGAAAC
>CAIWJG010000423.1 GCA_903912925.1 uncultured Verrucomicrobia subdivision 3 bacterium
CTGCCCAAAGGGACGGGAGAGATGGAGAAGGCGCTCGGCGCAGGCGATGCCGCTACTTCCGGAGGATCGCCTGCCGCAGATGCCGCCAAGTCGGGGGACTTCGCCTCGGCTGAAGAGATGCAACGTAACTGGCCCCGCTTCCGCGGACCGGGCGGAAACGGAATCTCCTTATGGACCAATCTGCCCGCCACCTGGGATGTGAAGACCGGCGCCGGCATCGCCTGGAAGGTAGCAAGCCCTGCCAGCGGCTTTAACTCCCCGATCGCCTGGGGCGACCGTGTCTTCTTCTCGGCCGGCGACGCCCACAAGCGTGAAGTCATCTGCCTGGATGGCAAGACCGGCCAAGTGCTGTGGCGCCAGCCCGTGGCCAATGTGCCGGGCGCTCCGGCCAAGCCGGCTGAGGTGCCGGAATCCACCGGCTACGCGGCTTCGTCTATGGCCACGGACGGACGGCGCGTGTATGTGATCTTCGCGAACGGCGACTGCGCCGGGTTCACTCTCGACGGGAAGTTGGCATGGTCCAGGAGCTTCGGTGCCCTGAAGAATCCCTATGGCAACGCCACCTCGCTGGACACATGGCACGACCGCCTGATCGTCCAGCTCGACCAGGGCGACAACGAAGATAACCTGTCGAAGCTCTACGCGTTGGACGGGCGCACCGGCAAGGTCGTGTGGCAGACCCCGCGCAAGGTGGGGGGCTCCTGGGCCTCGCCCATCGTCATGGAAGCCGCCGGCAAGGGACAGATCATCACCTTGGCTGTGCCGAGTGTCATTGCTTATGCGGCGGCGGACGGCTCCGAGCTTTGGCGCGCCGACGGCCTGAACGGCGAGATCACCCCCTCGCCCGTGTTCGCGGGAGGCCTGGTAATCGTTGCGAGCCCATCGGAGGCGCTGATGGCAATTCGCCCGGATGGGCAAGGCAACGTCACCAAGACCCATATGGCGTGGAAGTTTGAGGACAACGTGCCGGATGTCACCACCCCCCTGAGCAACGGCGAACTCGTGTTCACGATCACCACGTCCGGCATGCTTACGTGCCTGGACGCGAAGGACGGCAAGAAGCAATGGGATCACGATTACGAGACGGAGTTCCACGCCTCGCCGAGCTTGGCGGGCAACCGCCTCTACCTCTTCAGCCAAAAGGGCACCGCCGCGGTGGTCGAGGCAGCTCGCGAGTTCAAGGAACTGTTCCGCACGGAGATGAGTGACGGCTTCCATGCCAGCCCGGCGTTTGCAGCGGACAAAATCTTCCTGCGCGGCCTGACGAATGTGTGGTGTTTGGGGACAGCGGCGGCGAAGGAGAAGGCGGCGGGGCAGTGATGAAATCCGAAACCCGAAGGCCGAAATCCGAAGGAAGCCCGAAATCCGAGGCCCGAAATCCGAAGCCGACTCGGGCGCAGGATGGATTTCGCTGCGCCCCACTTCGGATTTCGGATTTCGGGCTCTTCGGATTCCCTTCGGATTTCGGCCTTCGGGTTTCGGATTTCCCCTCATGAGCCTCGACCTGTAATACGTTGACGACGCAGTGTCGCGCCTCGGTCGCGCCCCCGACTCGGTCATCCCTATCCTTCAGGCGCTCCAGGACCATTACGGCTACCTGCCGGAGGAAGCGCTGCAACGCGTCTGCGCGGCCACGAAGATCACGCCGGCGGCGATCAGCGGGGTCTCGACTTTCTACGACATGTTCCGGCACGAGCCGAGCGGCAAGCACATCGTCCATGTATGTCACGGCACCGCCTGCCATGTGGGCGGCGCTGAACGGGTCGAGGACGCCCTGCGCCGCCACCTGCACATCCCCGAGGGCGCGGACACCGATGCTGAGCGACGATTCACTATCGAGCGGGTCGCCTGCCTGGGCTGCTGCACGCTGGCTCCCGTAGTTCGGATTGAGGATGAAACGATCGGCTTTGCCACGGCCGAGAAGGTGCCGGCCTCCATTCGCGACTTCCTGGCGAGCCGGCAAGCCGCCGGAGCCGCCAAGCCGATCGTTAGCGCCCCCGCACAAAGCAATGGCGGTGCTGAGATCAAGGTGTGCCTCGACTCGTGCTGCCTGGCGAAGGGAACGGACAAGGTGTTTGGCGCCCTGCAGCAGAGCCTGGCGCACAACGGCGTGAAGGCCACCGTGAAACGCGTTGGCTGCGTCGGCGCCTGCTATCGGACGCCGATGGTCGAAGTCGCCGTGCCGGGAAAGAAGAGCACGACCTACTCCGGCCTCAGCGTGGCCCAAGCAGGCGAGTTGGTGCAAAAGCACTTCCGCCCCCGTGGTCTCGCCTTCCGCGTAGGGCAGCTCTGGACGCGGGCTCTGGATGGGCTGCTGATGGAAGAGGGTCCGGCAGCGCCGACGGTTGAGCGCCTGGCCGTGAGCCAGAACGGTGAGAAGGCTTTCTTCGAACGGCAGGTCCACATCGCCATGGAACACTATGGGCGGCTGGACCCGTTGGACCTGAACGAATACCTCACCCACGACGGCTTTGCGGCGCTGGCGCGGTGTTTGGGAGTGCAGCGGCCCGGATGTGTCACGCCCTGTGGCACCAACGCATTCCCCCTCACCCCGGCCCTCTCCCCAAGGGAGAGGGAGAACCATCGACAGTCGGTCGGCGAATCGAAGGTCCTGGGGAATGTCGAGAACCGGCCTTCGCCACACCCTCTCCCCAAGGAAGAGGGCCGGGGTGAGGGGGAAGGGACCGTGCGAACACCCCAGCCCTCCGCAGCTACCCCTCCGCTGCATGACGCCACCCGACTTTCACCGGAGCAAATCATCGCCACCATGGAGCAGTCTGGCCTGCGCGGGCGCGGCGGGGCAGGATTTCCGACGGGGCAGAAATGGCGCATGGTTAGCAAGACGGTGGACCCAACCAAGTACGTTATCTGCAACGGCGACGAAGGCGATCCCGGGGCGTTCATGGACCGCATGATCCTCGAGTCGTTCCCCTACCGGGTCATCGAAGGCCTGGCCATCGCCGCGGTGGCGGTGGGGGCGCACGAGGCGATCTTCTACATCCGCCATGAGTATCCGCAGGCGTTGCTCCGGGTAAAGGCCGCCTTGGCGGAGTGTGAGCAGCGGGGTTGGCTGGGCGACCGGTTGCTGGGGGCCGATTACCCGCTGCGCATCTCGATCAAGGAAGGCGCTGGAGCTTTTGTCTGCGGCGAAGAGACGGCGCTGATCGCGTCGGTGGAAGGGCGTCGCGGGATGCCGCGCTTGCGCCCGCCGTTCCCGGCGCAGTCCGGGCTGTGGGGCAAACCCACTCTGATCAATAACGTCGAGACGCTTGCCATGGTGCCGTGGATCATCCGCCATGGCGGACAGGAGTTTGCCAGCATTGGCACTAAGACCAGCAAAGGCACGAAAGTGTTCTCGCTGGCCGGCAAGATCCAGCGGGCAGGGTTGATCGAAATCCCCATGGGCACGACGCTGCGCCAGATCGTGGAAGAGATCGGCGGCGGTGTCGCAGATGGGCGCAGATTCAAGGCGGTGCAGATTGGCGGCCCCTCCGGCGGTTGCGTGCCGGCGCGCCTGGCCGACACGCCCGTGGACTACGAGTCCTTGCGTGACATCGGCGCCATCATGGGCTCCGGTGGTATGGTAGTGCTCGACGACACCGCATGCATGGTGGACATCGCGCGCTATTTCCTTCAGTTCACGCAGAACCAATCCTGCGGCAAGTGCACCTTCTGTCGCATCGGCACCAAGCGCATGCTTGAGCTGCTGGAGCTGCTCTGCGCCGGCAAGGCCAGCCGCAAGCACCTGCAAGAACTCGAACAGCTCGCACCCCAGGTCAGCCAGGGCAGTCTGTGCGGCCTCGGCAAGACGGCGCCCAACCCGGTGCTGACGACGCTGCGGTATTTCCGGGACGAATATGAAGCGCACCTGCAAGGCCGCTGCCCCGCCGGCACGTGCAAAGCGCTCATCAGATATCGGGTTCGGGACAATTGCACCGGCTGCACTTTGTGCGCCCAGCACTGCCCCGTGGATGCCATCCCCATGACGCCCTATTCGCGCCACGTGATTGACTTGGACAAGTGCACGCGCTGCGATTCCTGCCGGCAGGTGTGCCCGTATGACGCGGTGGAGGTGCTATGAAAGCCCCAGTAGCACCAAACCCGAAGGCCGAGACCCGAAGGCCGAAAGAAGGCCGAATTCCGAAATCCGACTACTGCGGGGCCGGGGCAATACCCGAATCGCTTTCAGATTTTTGGTTGTGGGCAGATGAGGCATCGGTGGAGCCGCAGGTGCTGAGGGAGGAACCTATAATCCCGCTTCCTCCAGAAGACTTGGGTGAACGCACGGTGCGGTTTGGGGAGAATATCATCCGCTTCGCCAAGAAGGTTCCTCGCAATGCCGTGAATAATCGGCTCATAGATCAACTGGTGGGAGCCGGCACCAGCGTCGGTCTTCGGCCTTCGGGTTTCGGCCTTCTTTCGGCCTTCGGGTTTCGGCCTTCGGACTTCGCGCCGCTATGATCCCCGTCAAACTCACCATCGACGGTCGCCCGGCATCAGTCCCCCCCGGGCAAACCATCCTGCAAGCGGCGCGCACTCTCGGCCTCTCCGTCCCCACGCTCTGCCACATCGAGGGCTTCGATCCTTCCGCCTCATGCTTCCTTTGCGCGGTGAAGATCGAAGGACGGCCCAACCTTTGGCCCTCCTGCGCTACGCCCGTGGCCGAAGGGATGGTAGTCATTAACGACTCGGACGAGGTGCGCGCGGCGCGCAAGACCTCGATCGAACTCCTGCTCTCCGACCATGCAGGCGATTGCGTCGGCCCCTGCAAAACGGGATGCCCGGCGCAGCTCGACATCCCCAATTTCATCGAGCGTATTTCGGCGGGCGACACTAAGCAAGCAACGGAGATCGTGACGAACGATCTCACTTTGCCGGCATCGCTTGGGCGCGTCTGCCCGCGCTTGTGCGAGGAGCGCTGCCGGCAATGTGAAGTGAAGGACGCGCTTTCGATCCGCAACCTGCATCGCTTCGTCGCTGATCTAGGACAGCGCGCCTCCGCTGCCCCGGTTTCTGGCAATGGCGCCCCGGCAAAGGCAGCAGGCGGGACGCCCACCCAACCCTCCAAGCGCGTCGCTATAATCGGCGCAGGGCCGGCGGGCCTCGCTGCGGCCCACCATCTGCTGCGCCGGGGGCACGCTGCGGTGCTGTTTGACGCCCACCCGCACGCGGGCGGAATGCTGCGCTATGGCATTCCCGCGTTCCGCCTGCCGCGCCAGGTGCTGGATGCGGAGATCGGAATGATCCGCAACCTGGGCGCCGAATTCCGCCTAGGCAAACGGCTGGGACGCGATTTCACCCTCGGCGATCTCCGCCGGGACTTCGACGCCGTGTTCCTCGCCATCGGCGCGCAGAGCTCGCGCGGCTTGGGCTGCCCGGGCGAAGAGTTGGCTACGCCGGCGCTTGAGTTCCTCGAAAAGCTTGCTGACGGCCCGGCCCCGACTGTGGGAAGCGACGTCATCGTTGTCGGCGGCGGAAACACGGCCATGGACGCCTGCCGCTGTGCGGTGCGCTTGGGGGCAAAGAGCGTGCGCGTGCTTTACCGCCGCTCTCGCCGCGAGATGCCCTGCCTCATGGAGGAAGTCGAAGCGGCCGAGGCCGAGGGCGTTAAGATCGAATTCCTTATCAGCCCTCTGCGGCTGGAGCGCAAGGATGGGAAGCTCGTGCTCACCTGTCAGCGAATGCAATTGGGGGCGTCCGATGCCAGTGGCCGCGCAAGCTCGTTGGCCATTCCCGACTCGCATTTCGAAGTGCCGGCCACCTGCGTCATTGCTGCGATCGGCCAGAGCGTGGACTCCCAGCCGCTTGACGGCGCAGAGGTCACCCTTTCCAAATGGGGCATTGCGGCTGACCCAAAAACGCTGGGTACCAATCTGCCCGGCGTCTTTGCAGGCGGCGACGCCGTGACCGGCCCGGACCTTGCCGTGCGAGCGGTGGCTGCTGGCAAGCTTGCGGCGGCGTCCATTGACCAATACTTGAGTGGCAAGAAGGTCATCGGTTCACCTGCCGCGGTGAATGTAGTGCTGGGCAAGTTGAGCGAGGATGAACTCGCGGTGTTCCTGCGGGGTATCGATCAGGCGCCCCGCGCCCCCATGCCGCATCTGCCGATTGAGAAGCGGCGGACCACCTTCGAGGAAGTGGAGCTTGGCTTTTCGCCGGAGGCCGCGACGCGGGAATCCCGCCGCTGCCTGGGCTGCGGCTGCGGCAAAGCGATCCCCTGCCGGCTGCGCCAGTTTGCGACCGAATATGGCGTGGACCCGCAGCGCTTTGTCGGCGAGCGGCGCCACTTCGCGCGAGACACCTCTCACCCGGAGATCACCTTCGAGCCGGGCAAGTGCATCATCTGCGGCGCCTGTGTCCAGGTGGCCGCGCAGGCGGGCGAAGAACTCGGCTTGTCGTTCATCGGGCGCGGGTTCCAGGTGAGTGTCGCCGGGCCATTCGACCGCCCGATGGCCGCGGCGCTGCGGAAGTCTGCCCGACGCGCCGCCGAAGTCTGCCCCACCGGCGCGATCATGCTCAAGGGCGCCGGCTGCGCTGGCTGCCGCCTCGCCTAAGCCCGAGCATTTACGGAGTCTCGGGTTGGGCCCGCCCTACGCGCTCACGCCAGCAGCGCCTTGAAGCCCGCTTGCGTAAAATGGTGATCACCGGTCAAGGCGTCCATGAGCTTCTCGTCCGTCATGACCACGAACGATATGCAATCAGTCAGCGGCCAGTCTTTGTCCACGCGCTTTTCGTAGAGCTGCAAACCGCGCTCAAACCAGTCACCTGCGGCACGCACAATTCTGACCTTGGGGTCTTGAGCGAGGTCACGAATAAACGAGGCTACGAAGCGCCTGCTGGCTGAACCAGCCAAGGCGTCCGCAAAGACCCGGTTCATTTCTTCCGGTGCCCATGCACGTAGTGGTCCAAATTCGCCGCCAGGTCCTGCGGCAGATCGTCAGCGACGCCGATGTAAGCGGCGTAACGTTCAGCAAACGACGGTTGGGACAGAGAATCCGGGATGGTCAGCCGCACCTCAGCTCCGTCCGGCAGTTCCATGCCGGGAGGGAGCCTGATTGACCCATCTTTGACTTTGACGGTGCAAGTCATAGCCCATTCTTCGCTCACAGTTGCGGCGCACGCAAGCCCACTTTAATAAGATCCGAAAACCGAAGGAAATCCGAAATCAGAAATCCGAAGGGCGTGCGGCCGGCTGGCCCTTTTCGGTATTCGGGCTTCGGATTTCCTTCGGATTTCGGGTTTCGGCCTTCGGATTTCAGGGCTGCCGGCCTAACGCTCGCTTCATTTCACAAGTTCTCATCCGGCAGCCCTGCCACTCGTCACCGGGAACTAGTAAGCTGAGTCAATAGCTCGCAAGGCATCAGCAAATTCAGAATCCTTCCGTGGGTTTCGTGACAACATCGGCGTGGTGCTGATGTGCTTTGCCGCGCTGTTGCTGGCCGCCTTGCTGTCGTATCACCCGCGCGATGTCTCAACCAATGCCGTGCCGCCGAATCCGTCGGTGCGGAACTGGATCGGCCCGTTCGGGGCGTGGCTGGCCTACTACTGGTTCTTCTGGGTGGGGGCGACCGCCTATCTCTTCCCGCTGTTGTTCTTCGCGGTGGGCGTGGGCCTTGCTCCTCGTGCTCTGCTGCATGGGCCTCCTGGACCTGTACCGGGAATAGGGGCCAGCCCGGGCTGAGGCTAACCGCGGCCCGACGTGAAATCCGAAAACCGAAATCCGAAGGGCGTGCGGACGGCTGGCCCTTTTCGGTATTCGGGCTTCGGATTTCCTTCGGATTTCGGGTTTCGGCCTTCGGATTTCAGGGCTGCCGGCCTAACGCTCGTGTCATTTCACGAGTCCTCATCCGGCAGCCCTGCCACTCATCTCTTGTCACCCGTCACCGGGAACTAGTAAGCTCAGGCAATGGCTCGCAAGGCATCAGCAAATTCAGAATCCTCCCGTGGGTTTAATGACATCATCGGCGTGGTGCTGATGTGCTTTGCCGCGCTGTTGCTGGCTTCCCTGCTGTCGTATTACCCGCGCGATGTCTCAGCCAACGCCGTGCCGCCGAATCCGTCGGTGCGGAACTGGATCGGCCCGTTCGGGGCGTGGCTGGCCTACTACTGGTTCTTCTGGGTGGGTGCGACCGCCTATCTCTTCCCGGTGTTGTTCTTCGCGGTGGGCCTGGGCTGTTTCCTGGACGCGTTTGCTTACCTTCGGCGCCGGTGGGCGTGGGCCTTGCTCCTCGTGCTCTGCTGCATGGGCCTCCTGGACCTGTACCGGGATTACTTTGAGAAGCTGCACCGTAATCTCAACACCAATGCCGGCGGTATTATCGGCCGCAACCTCAACCAGCACTTCTTCGGCGAATGCTTTGGCACGGCGGGCGCGACGATCATCTTCCTGATGCTGTACTTCATCAGCCTGCTGTTCCTGACGAATTTCCAACTGGGCGAGTGGATTCGGAGGCTATGGGGCCGCCGCGCCGCCGCCGGGGAGGGGCTGACCACGGAGGAAGAAGTGATCGGGCGCCGGGCTCGCGACCTGCAAAAGCAGGTGAAGAAACTGGAGGATGAAGGGGTGCGATCCGGATTGGGACCGGACATGCAACCGGTGCCCACGCCCACCGTCCGTGACCTCAGCGTCTCGCAGCCGAGCAAAGCCGGGCGGGGCAAGCGGCCGGCCCAGCCCGAGCCGGTCAAGGAGCCGGCAGCCGCGGATGTGGTTGAAGTCATTCCCGCCCGTGAAGTCGCCGCCGCCACGGCAGGAGACATCCTGGGCCGGAAGCCAGAGTCAGCCGACGCCAACGCCGACGGTTCACCGGCTGAAAAGGCCGCCGTCGGGGAAAAGGCGTCCGAACCCGAGGTTCACATTACCGGCCTGCCCGCCAGGCAATCCCGGAGACCCAAGCCCATTACCGTCGCCTCCACCCCCATGATTGGCAACTACCAGTTGCCGCCCATGGATTTCCTGCAACACCCCGACCCGACGATCAAGCCCACCGAGTCCAAAGAGGAGCTGATGGCCAACGCGCGCCTGATGCAGCAGACGCTCGCGCAGTTCGACATTGAGGTTGCGTTAGGCGACATCACCAAGGGCCCCACCATCACCCGCTACGAGCTGCACCCCGCGCCCGGCGTGAAGCTGGAAAAGATCACCGCCCTCAACAACAACCTGGCCGCCGCCCTCAAAGCCGAGCGCCTCAACATCCTGGCCCCCGTCCCCGGCAAGAGCTCCGTCGGCATCGAAGTGCCCAACCCGGTCAAAACCTCTGTGATCATGCGCGACCTCCTCGAGTCCGAGGAATGGCGCAACACCAAAGCCCGCATCCCGCTGGCCCTGGGCAAGGACGTTTACGGCCACCCCATCATTTCCGACCTCGCAGAAATGCCCCACGTGCTCATCGCCGGCAGCACCGGCTCCGGTAAATCCGTCTGCATCAACGCCATCATCTGTTCCCTGCTCTACCGCTTCTCCCCCGACCAGCTCCGCTTCGTCATGATCGACCCGAAGGTGGTCGAGCTGCAGCAATACAACGCCTTACCCCACCTCGTCGTCCCCGTGGTCACCGACCCGAAGAAGGTCATTCTCGCCCTGCGCTGGGTGGTCAACGAGATGGAGAAGCGCTACCAGATCTTCGCCCGTGTCGGCGTCCGCAACATCCTTTCCTTCAACTCGCGTCCCAAGAACAAGCCCCTGCCGATCCAGGAACCCGAACTCCCACTCGTGGCCAAGAAGGAGAAAGTCGAGCCCGGCGCCGACGGTTTCGCCGTGGAAGTGGACGAGGAAATCGTCGTCCCGCGCGAAGAAGACATCATCATCCCCGAGAAGCTCAGCTACATCGTGGTCATCATCGACGAGCTGGCCGACCTGATGCTCGTCGCCCCCGCGGATGTGGAAATGGCCATCGCCCGCATCACCCAGATGGCGCGCGCGGCGGGCATCCATTGCATTGTTGCTACCCAGCGCCCGAGCGTGGATGTCATCACCGGCGTCATCAAGGCGAACATCCCCGCCCGCATCGCGTTCCAGGTCGCGGCGAAGGTGGACTCGCGCACCATTCTCGATGCTATGGGCGCCGACAAGCTGCTCGGCAAAGGCGACCTCCTCTACCTGCCGCCCGGCTCGGCCAAGCTGACCCGCGCCCAGGGCTCGTACATTTCCGATCAGGAAATCCAGAGCATCGTGGACTTCATCGCCAAGCAGGCCAAACCCAGCTACGAACTGGAGATCCACCAGCAGCTTTCCCGCGCGGGCAGTGGCTCCGGGGAGGCGAGTGGCATTGACGAGGACGAGGAAATCATCCAGGACTGCATCGAGGTCATCCGCAGCGAACAAAAGGCCAGCGTCTCCCTCCTCCAGCGGCGCCTGCGCCTCGGTTACGGCCGCGCGGCGCGCATCATGGACGAGCTGGAGAACCGTGGCATTGTCGGGCCCAGCAACGGCGCTGAACCGCGCGACATCCTCATTGACCTCGACGGTCGCGGCGCGGACGGACGGGAACCGGCCGAGTAGTTGGATATTGCTGGACAATGCTCGTGGGAAACAAGTAGAAGATGAAAACCATGTCCACGGTCGCCCAACAACTCCGCCAAGCCCGCGAGGCCAGAAACCTTACGGTGCAGCAAGTTGTCGAGATCACCAAGATTCGGACCGACCATCTGCTCGCGCTCGAAGATGGCAATTTCGATGTATTCTCCGCCCCGGTCTATATCCGCGGCTTCGTGCGCACCTACTCGACCCTGCTGAAGCTGGACGTCCCGCAGATGATGGCCGCACTCGAAGCAGAGCTGGCCGAAACCACGAAGTTCTCCGAGCCGCCACCTCTGACGGATCGCCCCCGCGGGGTGCTCGACTTCCTGATGCTGCAGCTCTCAAAGGTGGATTGGCCAAAAGGATTAATCGGGATCGGTGTGGTCGTCGCGCTGGTGGCGTTCTTCTCGGCTTGGATCTCCTGGCGACGATATGATCCGCTGAAGTCATTGAAGCCCGGCGTTTACCAATCCACCCAGAACATATCGGGGGAAACGTTGCCCTTGCCGGCGCCCGCGCCCCGCCGCTGAGCGGCATGTAGGCCGGGCGCGCAGTCGCCAAGCGGAGCGCCGATCTCCGCCCCGGCGCTACCCGTAACTGTTCAGGTGTGGAGCAGACCTCCGGTCCAATGCCGCTAGGATTTGAGGCTCAGTCTCACGCATGGCAAAGCCGTTTTGGCCGACAGCGTCAGTCCGGCGGCCCAGTTCCCCCTCACCCCAGCCCTCTCCCCGGAGGAGAGGGAGAGGCCAAGCCCGGCTTTCGCATATCGTGCGCACCCGCAGGCTCGTAGCGCGGCCAGCGTGGCTCCCTCTCCTCTGGGGAGAGGGCAGGGGTGAGGGGGAACGGGCCGCCGGACTGACGCTGCCGGCCAAAACGTCTCTGGCACGCGTGAGACCGAGCCTCAAATCCTAGCGGCATTGGACATTCTTGTCCGCCTTTGCGTCATGGTCAGCCCGAAAGCCCACCGGCGGACAAGAATGTCCGCGCTCCAGCAAAATGTGAGCTGCGCATCGGAGGGACGTGCGGAGAATGAGTTGAAGTGCCCGCTAAGAACCGGCAAGCTAAGGCATCGGTTAAGAGAAAGATTAAGCCAATGGCGAACGGAGAAAGAACCTCGGATTCGAAGGAATGCGTCTGTCGGGACCTCACCGCCGGGTTCACGTTAATTGAACTGTTGGTGGTCATCGCGATCATCGCCATCCTGGCGGCGCTGCTGCTGCCTGCCCTGGCCGCAGCGAAGGACAAAGCGCAGCGCATAGCCTGCGCCAACAATTACCGGCAACTGGGCTTCGGCATCCACATGTACGCCAATGATAACCAGGACTCGATGCCCGATTGTAACTGGGGCAACGACTACCCCGGGTGGCTCTACACCCCCTCGGCAGGCAACCCGCCGAACATGACGATTGCTCCCTATAATTCAAATCCCACGCTGGCCTACGAAGGCGGACAGGTTTGGTCTTACGTGAAGAGCATGAAGATCTATTGGTGTCCCAAGGACATGACCAATGTCACGCTCAACTCGTATTGGACCAAGCGCCAGAACAAGCAGTCCACGTACATCATGAACGGAGCGGTGAATGGGTTCGGTGCGCTTGGCGCGCGCGCTTACAAGATCAGCCAATTCAATCCCACCGCTTACTGCATGTGGGAGCCGGACGAGCCGAACTACTACGTATTCTACCCGGGACAGAGCTGTTACAACGACGGCAGCAGCTATCCGTCGCAAGGCGAGGGGCTCGGGCGGTTGCACGGGAAGCGAGGCGGCAACCTCCTCGGCTTCGATGCCCACCTCCAATACGTCAGCTACGAGTACTTCAACCTGGAGCGGCTTAACTTCCCCGGGTTGCTGCACTGCGTGCCGGGCAGCAAGTCTGGGGATTGACAGCGCCTTTGGATGCGAGTTCGCCGGTTGTGATGTCCGTGGTCCGTCTCCAGGCTTTGTAGGCGCTTTGTAGGCGCTTTGTGGGAGCCTTGTGGACGCATGGGGGACGCATGAGGGACGCATGGGGGACGCATGGGGGACGCATGGGGGACGCATGGGGGACGCATGGGGGACGCATGGGGGTGGCTTTGGGGTGCCTACCGCCTGGCTAGCAACACGCATTGAGGTGGCTTCGAGGTGGCTTTGAGGTCGCATGGGGGTGGCTTAGGCGAATGCAGAAGGCAGAATGAAGAATGCAGAATGCAGAATGCAGAATGCTGGCCAGGGGGCTTGCCCGGCCCTTTCTTCATTCTACATTCTGCCTTCTGCATTCACTTGGCGGTCTGGTGTTGGTATGGGGGTGGTGTGGGGGCGGCCTGATGTGGATTGCACAAAGATCTGATAATCAATGGCTTACGAGATTAGCATTGGCTCATGGTGTGCCTGTGTGCCCCATGCACTGACGGCGCAACTCCGGGCCACGCCCGGCGAGTAGCCGATAGTAATTGAACTAAGTTCCTCAGGTTAAGGAAATTGGATGCGGTTGCAGCCGGTGCCCGCGGTGGAGCCAGTGGCGGGCAAGAACGTCCCCGGCGAGCGGCCCGTGTCACCCGAGCGCTTGAGGGCGTCTTGGATTTGAGAGCGGTTGAAGCACTCCACGCTGCCATCGGCTAACGCAACATTGCCCTGCTTGTCGTGCTGATTCGCCATGAAGGCCGGCCCCATATTGACGCTATAATTGGTGCCCATCCAAACAAATGGCGTTCCGGCGGTCGCGGTCAGCCCATTCATATAGCAATACGCTTTGGACGGTGGATTGGCATCCCCGCCCACATTGTGGTCACCGGTCAGGAACATCTGCGGGGAGGTCTCCCGTGCGTCAACCCCGATGAAGTAACTGATTTGTAGATCATTCGTGTAAAGGACATTGTGGTTGGTACTAACAGTCCCCGGATTCCCAAAGCTGCTCGCTGCCGTGCGGTACGAGCTCTCATATTCCGCCGGGCAGAACAGGATCTTCGGGGTACTCAGTTGGTTCGACATGCACAGG
This sequence comes from uncultured Verrucomicrobia subdivision 3 bacterium, assembly GCA_903912925.1. GTDB lineage: Bacteria > Verrucomicrobiota > Verrucomicrobiia > Limisphaerales > UBA8199 > PALSA-1440. The sequence goes on from CAIWJG010000423.1 coordinate 13,492, forward strand.
AACATCTTCGAGACACCTCTGCTGGTCTGCTGGGCGGGGCCCAGAACTCTGAAGCCTACATCCTCCGAGGCCCCGCCTTGCGAGCCGGCTAGTGTTTGCGGCATGTTGCCGGCGTGGTCGATTGCGAAGGTCCGGAAGGAGAGTCCAACCTGTTTGAGGTTGTTGATGCAAGTGAGGCGCTGGGCTTTGGGCCTGGCGCCCGTAACGGCGGACAGCGAGAGGGCCGACAGGAGTGCGACGACGGAGGTAACGACTAACAACTCGACAAGAGTGAAAGCCCTGTTCTGTTTACGCATGTTTCTCATATTCATCAGATCAAGGAAATTGGATGCGGTTACAGCCTGCGCCCGCGGTGGCGCCAGCGGCGGGCAAGAACGTCCCCGGCGAGCGGCCCGTGTCACCCGAACGCTTGAGGGCGTCTTGGAGCCTTGATCGGATGAAGCAATCTACGCTGCCGTCAGCCAGCCCAACGTTGCCCTGCTTGTCGTGCTGCTGGGCCGTGAAGGCCGGCCCCATATTGACGCTATAATTGGTGCCCATCCAAATATATGGCGTCCCGGTGGTCGCGGTCGGCCCAGTCAAATAGCAATAGGGTTTGGTCGGCGGATTGGCATCCCCGCCGACGTTGTGGTCACCGGTCAGGAACATCCGTGGGGAAGTTTCCTGCGCGTCAACCCCGATGAAATAGCTGACGTTCACGTCGTTGATGTAGAGGACCTGGTTGCTGCCAGGAGTTTGTACCCCCGCGAAGGTACGCGCCGCCTGGCGGTATGCGCTCTCATATTCCGCCGGGCAGAACAGGATCTTCGGGGTGCTCAGTTGGTTCGACATGCACAGGAACATCTTAGAGACACCTCTGCTGGTCTGCTGGTCGGTGCCCAGAACTCTGAAGCCAACATCCTCCGAGGCCCCGCCTTGCGAGCGGGCTAGCGTTTGGGGCATGTTGCCGTCGTGGTCGATTGCGAAGCTCCGGAAAGAGAGTCCGACCTGTTTGAGGTTATTGCTGCAACTGATGCGCTGTGCGCCGCGTTTGGTGCCGGCCAACGCGGGCAGTAATGACACTGCCAGGATTGCGATGATGGAAATAACGACTAATAACTCGATAAGAGTGAAAGCCGCGTTCTGTTTACCTAGGTTTTTCATAAGCGGTAATAGTTGTATTTTGTGCTTTGGCCGGTGGGTTACGTGATTAGCTCTGAGGTCAGCGGTATTCAGATGCCCGATAAAAGCGCACTGGCTGACCTGTTGGAGGCGCCTCCAGGTATTGAAGCGGGCCGACGGTCGGGGGATTGGTGAATATGGCGCTCCAATCCAGCAGATTCGAGGAAGCGTAGATGATCACTGGACCATTAGCCGTCAGGCCGGTCAATTGTATCGGCAGCACGCTACTGCCCGTTTGCGAAAGCAACGGTTGGATGTCAATCCGCAACGGCCCTGCCGTCGTGCCCTCCAGGGCGCGGTAGAGCTTTCCGGCTGGGTTGTTGGTCTCTGGGTCAATGAACTCGACCGCCCCGATGGCCGGTGGATTGGTCAGGATCGGTTCCCAGGCCTGCATATCGCTGCTCGTCAGAATGACTACGGGGCCGACCCCGGACGCTCCGAGCACACGGAGGTGCGTGCCGTCGTTGCTGACCACAATCCCCCCGGGGGCCGTGTCGAACCAGAGCGGGGTACGCATCACCGTCAGCACGATAGTGGGTCCGGTCACGGAGCCAAACAGATTTCTGGCTACGACACGGTAAACACCCGCATTTGTCCAGGTGGCGGACGGGATGGCGAGCGCCGCATTAGTCGCTCCCGTCAAGTCTAAGCCGTTAAGCTGCCATTGATAACTGGCCACGCCGCCTATGAGCGAACCAGCGTTGAGGATTACCGGTTGGCCGATCGTGGCCGCTCTGCTCAAAGGTTGCAAGCTGGGACGTTGCGTTCCGTCGCCCACTTGCGCCAGGCTGTGGGCGGTGCCGGCGCTTATGGCCAAAACGTTCGTCGCCGATGGAGGTGCCGACGCCTGTCCAAAGTAATCGGCACCCCAGCAGACCACGGTGCCGTTGGCGAGCAGGGCCACGCTGTTGTCCCCGCCGGCGGCAATCGCTACGATATTAGTCGCGGAATCGGGCACCGAGGATTGGTCGTAGTAATTGCCGCCCCACGCGATGAGAGCCCCGTCGGCTCGCAGCGCCAATGCGTGTCTAGCCCCGGCTGCAATCGCCACCACGCTGGTCGCGGCTGCCGGAACCGGGGGCAGGGCTCCCCAACCGAGGAGCGTACCGTCAGACCTTACGGCCAGGCTGAAAGCGTCACCCGCGGCAATGGCCAGCACGTTGGTCGCTGACACCGGCACGCTTTCCTGAAGCGAGGCGTTGGAACCCCACGCTACAACGCTGCCATTGGAGAGCAGAGCCAAGCTGTGAAACCCGCCGGCCGCGACGGCTACGACTGGCCCGGCAAACGATGGCACGTTCGTTTGTCCGTAGGAGTTATCTCCCCACGCGACGACAGTGCCATCTGACCGCAACGCCAATGTGTGGGATCCACCATCCGCGACGGCGACAATGTTGCCCCCTGGCTGCGGCAGGTTGCTCTGGCCGGAGGAATTGTCGCCCCAGGGGACGATCGAATCGTCTGCCCGCAAAGCAAGGCCATGATCACCGCCGGCGGCAATGGTTACCACGTCCGTTGTGCCAGTCGGCACATTGAGTTGCCGCGCTGAATTATCCCCCCAGGCAAGAATGGAACTCACCGAAACCTGCGCGACCAGCCCGGTAACCGAGCCATACGCGTTGCTCGCCACCAGGCTGTAGCTTCCGCTGTCCTCGCTTTTCGCGCCTGCGAGGCAGAGCACCTTGTTAGTGGCGCCGCTGAGTCGTGGGCCGTCCTGCAAGTCAACCCCGTTGAGGCGCCATTGGAGGAGCAGCGGTTCCAGGCCCGAAACGTCTGCGTTCAGGCAGAAGTGCGTTCCGAGCAGCACATTCTGAGGCGATGGATTGCCGGCGACGGCCGGAGCCGACTGCACGGCCAGACTGAAATCGAGGCTGTTCGTCAGACCCTTGATATTCGTAGCCAGCAGCGTGTAGGTGCCTGAGTCGGACAACGGCGCGTTGGTGAGCAGGAGGAAGCGGCTGGTGGCGCCTTCAACGGATGCGCCGTCGTGATACCACTGGAGAGCCAGTGGGCTCGTGCCGCTGACATCTGCGACGAAGGTCGCCTTGCCACCAGCATTTGCTACAAGGGCCCCGGAGCCGCGGTTGAACCGCGGTGGTCCCAGCTCTACCATGACCAGGCTGTAGTCTTGCCCGGCAGCGATGCGGGCCACGTTCCCCAAACCGGTGAGGACATTGGTTACCCCGTTAATTCCGGCTCCCCACACGATGACGGTGCCATTGGCCAGCAACGCCAGACTGTGATAATAGCCGGCTGCAATCCCGACTACGTTCGTGGCCGCTGGGGGAACCGTGCATTGCCCGTAAGAGTTATCACCCCACGCGATTACCGACCCGTCTGCCCGCAATGCCAGGCTGTGCCACCAGCCTCCGGAGATGGCTACCACATTCGTCGCCGAAGCCGGCACGGTGTTTTGCAAGCCCCAGGCAACAATAGTGTGGTCCGAGAGTAATGCCAGGTTGTGGTAATAGCCTGCTGCGATAGCGACGACTCCCCGGGTGAGAGTTGGAATATTCGTCTGCCTGAGATCGTTGTTGCCCCAGGCCAGCACCGTTCCATTTCTGCTCAGAGCCAGGCTGTGAGCGGAGCCGGCAGCAATGGCGACCAAGTTGGTTGCCGTCGAGGGCACATTGGTTTGCCCATCCCAGTTCCCGCCCCACGCAAGCACCGAACCGTTGTCTCTTAAGGCCAGGCTGTGGTAGCCGCCAGCGGCGACCGCAACAATATTCGTTGCTGCGGGTGGCACATTGGTTTGGCCGTCGTCGTTTTTACCCCATGCGACGACAGTTCCGTCTGCTTGCAATGCCAGGCTATGAAATGCTCCCGCGGCGATCGCCCGAGAATCCATGAGCGCGGGTGGAATATCGCACTGCCCTTTGCTGTCATCGCCCCACGCGCCGACAACCGTCTGCGTTACAGGATTTGGCAGCACGACTAAATTCTGTGCTGAACTGCTGGCCTGATCAAAACCGTTGCTTACTACCAACACGTAGTTGCCGGCGGCCGCACTCTGAATACCCGTGAGTACGAGTAAGAGATTTGTCGCACCGTCAACCGGAACTCCTTCATGGAACCATTGGTAACTCGCAGGATACGTTGCTTGGACTGGCACCTGAAGGATCGTTTGTCCTCCTGCATGTGCAATGACGGATCGAAGCGGACGGCCAAGTTGCGGCCGTCCTGTTGCAGCCAGAACAAGATTGTAATCCTCGCCAGCCGCCAGGCTTGCCACGTTGGGCATACCTTCTGGCACAGCAGGCACCTCGAAGTTTCCGTTTCCCCACGCGATGAGAGAACCGTCGGCACGGAGCGCTACGCTGTGATAGAAGCCAGCGGCAATCGTGACTATGTTGGTAGCGTTTGCAGGTACATCAATTTGGCCGTACGTGTTGTCGCCCCACGCGAGCACCCTTCCACTTGCACTCAACGCCAGACTATGTCCCCATCCTGCTGCGATTGCCACGATGTTGGTGGCCTCGGGCGGCACGAACTCATCAAATCCCCACGCCACCACGCGCCCATCAGTTCGCAAGGCGAGATTGTGGTAATAACCCGCGGCGATCGCGACCACCTCCATCGCGAGGCACGAGACGGAAGTTTGCCCGTATTCATTGTTTCCCCATGCGACGACCGTGCCGTCCGCCCTCAGGCCGAGACTGTGAGCCCAACCGGCTGCCAGTGAAACAATGTTCGTCGCCGTCGGTGGCACGTTGGTTTGGTTGTCCCAGTTTCGTCCCCAAGCGAACACTCTCCCGTCATCCCTTAGCGCCAAGCTGTGATCCCGACCTGCCGCAATGGCAACGACGTTTGTGGCTTCCGGTGGAACATTGAGTTGGCCGTCCGCGTTCTTGCCCGAGGCGGCAACAGTGCCATCGACGCTCAAAGCGAGGCGATGAAATCCTCCAGCAGCAGTCGAGCAAGTAGCTCGGGTTCCTTGAGAGGTGCTGTCCTGTCGGCCATACGGCGCCTCCCGCCACTCCGCGATTCCGCTTACAGGCCCAGCCCCTTGATTAACGATCAAGTTTATGGGGCTGCTGCTCACCTGGCTAATCTCGTTCGAGGCTACCAGAGTGTAATTGCCTGAATTAGCGGATTGCAGAGGTCTGACCAAGAGAAAACGATTAGTCGCATCGGGAATGGCACTACCATCGAGCAGCCATTGGAGGTGCATCGGGTATTTCCCCTGTATTTTTGCGGAGAGAACCGCCTGGCCCGACTCCCGAGCCACGATTGAAGTCAATTGGCGGCTAAAGCGGGGCGGCCCTGTTCCGGCAATGGCCATGTTGAACTCTCCGCCGGCAGCTATTGCCCCAACTTGAGTCATTCCGGCAGGGATAATTGTTGAGCCGCAATACTCCATGCCCCAAGCAACAACCGAACCATCGGCTCGTTGTGCCATGCTGTGATAGTATCCAGAAGAAATAGCCACCACGTTGGTGGCCTGAGGCGGAACATTGCACTGGCCGTGAGAGTTCTCACCCCATGCTATGACGGAACCATCAGACCGCAGTGCCAAACAGGTCTCCCAACCCGCGGCAATTGCCACAACGTTCGTGACCGACTGAGGCACCGTATAATCCAATCCCGAAGTGACTACCGTCCCATCAGACTGAAGAACCATATTGTGCCAGTAACCGGAGGCGATGGCGATGACGTTACGGGCAAGTAGCGCGACTCCTGCCTGCCCGCACTCATCGTCACCCCAAGCGATGACCGTCCCATCAGCGCGGAGTGCAAGGCTGTGCGCCCATCCAGCCGAAATGGCGACGATGTTGTTTGCCGACAGGGGAGGATTGGTCTGCCCGTTCCCATTCAGTCCCCAGGCGATTACAGAACCGTTATCCTTCAAGGCCAAGCTTTGCTTACCTCCAGCAGCAATGGCCACGATGCTAGTTGTGGCTGGTGGTACGCTTGCCTGGCCAGATTGATTTTGCCCCCAGGCCGAGACAAGTCCGTTGCTGCTCAAAGCAAGGCAGTGATGCTCGCCTGCGGCCACAGCGACGGTGTTAGGGTTATTGAGGGTGGCGGGAATCTGGGTCTGTCCGGATGTGTCTGATCCCCACGCTTTCAATGGCCGGATCGAGACCGTTGCCACGGCACTGGTCAATGAACCGAAAGCGTTAGACACGACTACCTGGTATTGTACGCTGTCGGTACCGAGGACGGCAGGGACACCCGGCAGGGGCGTGTCCGCGCCAAGGATGGGGACGCCGTCCGCTAACCATTGGTAGCTGAGCGGCTTGTTACCTACGGCTGGCGCGAATAATGGCAGGCGACAAGTAGGAAATGATTGTGTTTGGTACGCTGGCCGGTAACGAAGAAGTTGCGGGGCCGAGGAATCTTCCGCTACGGCGAGACAATGAAACGGCCCGGCAGCGATGGCAATCAAGTTGGTAGCCGTGGGCGGGAGATTTGTTAAGGAATTATTGCCCCAAGCAACAGCACTTCCATCAGCGCTCAGCCCGAGGCTGTAGTTTGACGAGCATGAGACAAAAAGAAGGTTTGTAACCGAAGGCGGCACCCTTGCGCCCTGACCAACCGCGAGGCCTGCCGCACTGAGAGCCACTTGTTGCCAGTCTCCGGCAGAAATTGCCACGCTGTCTGTTAGATAGCGAAAGGTGCCCGTGGCCGAATAATATCCCTTACCCCAAATGAAACACTCACCATCACCGCGAAGTGCCAAACTACGGTCGCCTCCAGCAGCTATTGCTACGATGTTCGTAATTATAGGGGCAATATTCGTCTGTCCTAAGGTTCCTCTACCCCAGGCGACAATTCTTCCGTCAGTTTGCAAGGCCAATGTGTGGTTGTCGCCCGCTGCTATTGCGACCACGTTAGTCGCTGAAGGAGGAACAGTGATCTGGCCGTAGGTGTTATTTCCCCAGGCCAAAACTGTTCCATTTGCTAGCAGCGCCAAATTGTGCGCTGCGCCCGCTGCGATGGCGGTGGCATTGGTTATGTTATACGGAACGGTGGTAGTAGAGCCCCAGATGATTAGAGTGCCGTCTGCTCGCAAGGCCAGGCTATTGCTGGCCCCTGCTGCCACCGCGACGACGTTGGTTGCCGAAGGCGGAACATCGGTTTGCCCTTGGGAATCATCACCCCAGGCGATGACATTCTGAGCGCGGCCCGTGGTGGCGCACAGCAGCAGGATCGCCAGGGTGGAGCTTGTCCAGCCTAAGAAAGCGGAGCGGTGGGTCTTCATGAGGATTCTGGTTCTTGAGCCAAGTTCATCAAATCAAGGCAGTTGGATGCGGTTGCAGCCTGGCCCCGGCAAAGGGCCAATGCCGGTAGCGGGTTTGAAATGCGTTCCTGCTGACCGACCCGTGTCCCCCGTCTTCTTGAGCGCAGCCTGCAATCTGGAGCGGCTGAAGCACTCCACGCTGCCATCGGCTAACGCAATATTGCCCGGCTGGTCGTGCTGGTTGGCCATGAACGCCGGCCCCTTATCACTCAGCCAATCAACCTGACTGAAGCCTGCCTCCGCTTGTGGATCATGGTTTGAATGGGTGCTGGCGGGTTCAGAGCCTGGAGGATGTGAATGCGTATTCATAATCCACTTACGAAGGGTTGAAGAAACGCAGCATTATGGTTCATAATCCAATTCCTGGAGAAAGCTCTAAGGCTGCCTTCCCCATGTCACCGGGTTTACTCTTCCTGCTGAGACTTACAAGCAGAAAATGACAGCAATTCTCATTATGGACGAGATGGGGACGCCGGGTGAGGGCACCCGGCCTACAAGC
>CAIWJG010000424.1 GCA_903912925.1 uncultured Verrucomicrobia subdivision 3 bacterium
ACGGCTCTCCCGATATTCCAGCAGCCCCAGTCAGCGAATATGCAACCCTCGTGCAGTCTCTTAAATTAACGCCCCGGCCTTGGCAGGAGCCTTCGAGTGTCGATGGGAGGAGACGAAGAATGAGATATTCATCGGCCTCTATCTACTGGGCTCAAGGTGGGCTGCGGGTGTTCCGTTCCCCCTCACCCCTGCCCTCTCCCCAAAGGAGAGGGAGAATGGCCGACAGCGCATCCACAAACCTAGCGCGCCAGGAATATTCGAAAGACGGAGTGCGTGTCTCCCTCTCCCCGGGGGAGAGGGCCGGGGTGAGGGGGAACAGGCCGCCGTCAAAGCTGAAGCCTCTAAGACTATCCACATCCACCGCCAGGAACGGTTGTGCTCCATCCGGACTAATGTATTTTTCGTTGTACTCGTGAGCATACCCATAACCCCCACCACCCCCGCCGAGTTGGTCGAAGCCGTCCGCTCCCGGCCACGCGTGCTCGCGATTGGCGCGCGCACCAAACCGCGCCTCTCACAGGTTCCAGACGACGTCTGCTTGATCTCTACCGGCGCCTTGCATGGCATCGTGGAATACGAGCCCGAAGAATTCACCTTCACCGCGCTGGCCGGCACCTCTCTGCGCGAAATCAACCAGGCTCTGACGGAGAAGGGCCAATACCTGCCCTTCGATCCCATGCTGGTGGAAGCCGGCGCCACGCTCGGCGGCACGGTCGCCGCGGGCCTCAGTGGGCCGGGCCGCTTCCGCTTCGGCGGCGTGCGCGATTTCATCCTGGGGGTGCGGTTCGTGGATGGTCAGGGCCGGTTGCTCCGCATGGGTGGCAAAGTGGTGAAGAACTGCGCCGGCTTTGATTTGCCCAAGTTCTTCGTCGGCAGCCTCGGACGCTACGGCATGCTGGCGGAGATTACCTTCAAGGTCTTTCCAGTGCCCGCCTCCCGGCTCACGTTGCGGCTCACTACCAGCGACGCGGAAGCCGCCGCCAAGGTGCTCACGGAGGCTGCCAACTCGCGCTGGGAGCTTGATGCCCTTGATCTGCTGCCCGACAGCAAGACCGTCTGCCTGCGTCTGGCCGGCCCGGCCCCTGCCCTGGAGGCCCTCTCGTGCGAAGTTCTGGCCCGCTGGCCGGGCCAAGTCCTATCCGTCGCCGAGGCGGATGCCGCCTGGACCGAACTCCGCGAGTTCCGCTGGGCGCACTCCGGGTGCGTGCTGGTCAAAGTGGCCATCACGCCGGCGGTCGTGCCGGCTCTGTATGCGGTCGCGCGATCACTCGAAGACACGCGTATCCACGTGAGCGCAGGAGGCAATGTCGCCTTCGTTTCCCTGCCCTCCTCGGTTCCGGCGGCTGCCTTGCAAGAACGGCTGCGGGCTTTGTCCCTCCCGGCCGTCTGCTTGTCAGGCAACGCGCCCCTCTGGTGCGGCACGCGCACGGACTCGGCTATCTCCACCGCGGTCAAGCAAGCGCTGGACCCGCAAAACCGGTTTCCCGGACTGGACGACTAATGCTCCACTCCATCCAACCAGGGAAGCACGGGCCGTTCGGCGAGCCGATGACTCATGCCGTTCAGGCCTGCGTCCATTGCGGCTTCTGCCTCTCGGTCTGCCCGACCTATGCCGAGTTGGGGCAGGAAATGGACAGTCCGCGTGGGCGCATCGTGCTCATGAAGCAGGCCCTGGAGGGCACCCTCGCTTGGGATGCCGCCCAACTGCACATTGACCGTTGCCTGGGCTGCCTGGCGTGCGAGCCCGCCTGCCCCAGCGGCGTCTCCTATCACGACCTCATCAGCCCCTTCCGCGCTTTGGCCGGCTCGAAGTTCAAACGCTCCGCTACGGACAAGCTGCGCCACTGGCTGGCCTCGCAAACGATCCCCTATCCCTCGCGCTTCCGACTGGCGCTGCACGCTGCCGGGCTGGGCCGCGCTGTACGACCCCTGGTGCCGGCCGCCTTGCAGTCAATGCTGGACCTCGCGCCCCCATCCGTGCCTCCAGCCCAGACCTGGCCAGCTATCACACCCGCTCGCGGCGAACGCCGTGCCCGCGTGGCGCTGCTCATCGGCTGCGCCCAGCAAGTGCTCGACCCGGACATCAACACCGCCACTATTGAAGTGCTCGTCCGCAACGGCGTTGAAGTGCTCGTCCCCTCGGCGCAGTGTTGCTGTGGCGGCCTAGCCTGGCACTCGGGCGATTTGGCGGCAGCGCAAAGCTTCGCGCGTCGCAACCTCGCTGCCTTTCCCATAGACGTGGACGCCATCATCACTAACGCCGCCGGCTGCGGCTCCGCTATGCGCGAATATCACCTGATGCTGCGTGGCACGTCCGACGAGGCCCGCGCCGACGTATTTCGCAAGCGGGTCGTGGACGTGGCTCTATTCCTTGCCCGCCTCGGCCTGCGCGAGTCACCGACCGGGCCCGGCCGCCCGCAGCGCATCGCCTATCACGACGCCTGTCACCTCGCCAACGCGCAGAACGTCCGCCGCGAGCCGCGCGACCTGCTGCGGGCGATCCCTGGCGTCGAGTTGTGCGAACTGACGGACGCCCACCTCTGCTGTGGTAGCGCCGGCTCCTACAACCTCGACCAGCCCAAGATTGCCGCCGCCTTGGGCGAGAAGAAGGCCCGGGCCGTTCTGGCGACCGGCGCAGAGGTGCTGGCGACCGGCAACATCGGTTGCCTCACCCAGCTCCGGACGCACTTTGCCAAGCTCGGCTCCAACCTCCCCGTCCGCCACACCATCCAGGTCCTCCGCGACGCCTACAACCCACGCGCCAAACAGGGCTGAGCCGCGGCAACCGCGCCGGCGAAAAGTGGACAGCGTTGCAAAAGGACAAAAAAGCAGGCAGAGTTAGTAGAGTATGAACTACACCGGCAAAGTGAGAGACGGGGTTGTGGTGCTTGAGGGCTCCCAAAACCTCAAAGACGGCACGATCGTGGCCGTAGAGCCCATTGAGTCGGCTGGCGCCTCCACCCTGGGCCAAAGGCTCCGCCGGTTCTCGGGCTCGGCCCGGGGGCTGCCTCGGGACATGGCGCGCAATCACGACCATTACCTCCACGGGCGCCCGAAGCCATGAAGCGGCTGTTCGCGGACAGTTTCTTCTTCTTCGCCTACCTCAATGCGGAGGACGGCGCGCATGAAGCGGCGGAGCAATACTTCGAGGGCTTCGGCGGCAACCTGGTAACGACGGAGTGGGTGCTTACGGAGGTGGCCGATGGAATGGCCGGAGTCCGCGACCGGGAAACGTTTGCCGACTTCCACGAGGCCCTGCGATCCGATCCGGCCGTGACGGTGATTCCTGCCCGCCCTGAGTTGTTCGCCGAGGGACTGGCGCTATACTCAAGCCGGAAGGACAAGGAATGGACCCTGACCGACTGCATTTCATTTGTGGTGATGAAGCGCGAGCGCCTGGGGGAGGCCCTCACGGGCGATCATCATTTCAGGCAGGCTGGTTACTTGACGCTGCTGGAGTGACGGCTGGCCGGCTCCTCTTTATCTCAACCACGGCGCGGCCTTTTCACCGCGCCAGATGTCCTGGATCGGCTGTCGCTCGCGCACCAGAGCGGCCTGATTGCCGTTGACCATGACTTCCGCCGCCAGAGCGCGCGTGTTGTAATTCGAGGCCATCACAAACCCATACGCCCCCGCGCTCATCAGGGCCAGGTAATCTCCCTGCCCCGCTTTGGGCAGTGGCCGGTCCTGGCAGAAGAAGTCGCCCGATTCGCAGATCGGTCCCACTACATCAGACCGAACCAAGGCACCCGATTTGCGGGTGACCGGCAGGATTTCGTGGTAAGCCTCGTAAAAAGCGGGCCGGATAAGGTCATTCATGGCGGCGTCCACAATCAGGAAGTTCTTCCTGCCCGTGCGCTTCACGTACTCGACGCGCGTTACCAGGATGCCCGCGCTGCCGGAGATGAATCTGCCTGGCTCAATCAGAATCCTGAGGCCGAGCGGCTTGAGCAACGGCAAAAGTCGGGCCGCGTACTTCTGCGGCGTGAGCATGCGTTTCCCCTGGGCGGATTTCCACCACGCAGCCGAACCGCTGGCCAGCGCCGGCTCATAGACGATGCCCAGCCCGCCCCCGAGGCTGATGAACTCCAACCCGTGTTTCTCCTTCAGTCGCGTCACCAGCGGCAGCACTTTGCGCACGGCCTGCTCGAATGGGCTTGCCTCCGTGATCTGCGAGCCAATGTGCATCTGCAGCCCGCGCAGGCGCAAGTGTTTCAGTTTGCTCGCCCGCGCATAGACGCCTTCGATCTGCTCAAAGGCGATGCCGAACTTGTTCTCGTAGGTGCCGGTCGTGATCTTCTTGTGCGTGTGCGCCTCCACGTCCGGGTTTACGCGCACCGCCACCGGCGCGATCTTCTTCAGGCGTGCCGCCACGCGGTTAATTCGCTCCAGCTCTGGCTCGCTCTCGGCGTTGAAGGTGTGGACCCCCTGCCGCAGGGCGAACTCGATTTCGCTTTCCGACTTGCCCACCCCCGCGAAGGCGCATCGGCGCGGGTCACCTCCAGCCGCGATCACCCGCTGCAACTCGCCACCGCTCACGATGTCGAATCCGCTGCCGAGCCCGGCCAGCAACCGCAGCACGGACTGATTCGAGTTGGACTTCACGGCGAAGCAGACCAGGTGCTCCACTCCCGCCAGGGCCTGGTCGAGCTCCTGGAAACGCGCGGTCAGCGTATGCTGCGAGTAGAGGTAAAGGGGCGTCCCAAAGCGCTTGGCGAGCGCCTCGACGGTGACCTTTTCACAGCAAAGCTTGTTGCCGACGTAACGGAAATCATGCATGGGGCGGGAGTGTAAGATCTCAGGTTCAAAGTGCAACTTATGAGTTCCACGCGCGGCAGCATACCTACCACTGCCGCTAAGCCTTGGGCTTGAGCACATTGGAACGCCGCACTTAAGTTGCAGAGGGTGAGATTACCCGCGCGACTGGCGCATGAATGCTGCGTTCCCCAGGCGGGAGAGGCATTCACCCGCCGCGAGGCTATTCACGAAACGCGATCGGCCGTTAGGATTGGACATAGAGGGGTTCGGCTTGAGCCAGAATGGCCGCAGCCCGGGCATGAGTCCTTGCCTTCTCCAGCGCGCGCCGATTAAGTAAGTCCACTGTGCGCCCGACCATGTCTTCCAATTCGAACTTCATCCGGACACGGTCAAGCAGGCTCCAACGAGCCTCGGGCGCGTAAGTGGCCAGGAGGTCCACGTCGCTGTCGGGGCGGAAATCGTCGCGGAGGGCGGAACCAAAAATCTCCAAGCGAGCAATCTTCCACCGCCGGCAAAACGAGTCAATCTGCGCCATCGGCAAGGGGATTCTCAGGCTGGGAACACTGGCAATCATAGGGCCGGGGTGGTGCGTACCGCATAACAGAACGACAGAATCCGCTTGCCGTGGACGGCGCCGCTGCCTAAAGCGGCGCACGTGATGGAGCTTGGGCGCCTGATCTCACTCATGGTGACCGGATGGTGCCACACGGGGACAAGGGTGTCAAACGGCCGGTCTTGCCACCCGTCCTGGCGGGAGCACGGCTTCATCCCTCAGCGGCCGAGCGGCTTCATCGTCATCGGGTCGCGGAGCGGGACATCCGTCAGCGGGCCTTTGACCAGCTCGGTCAACTTCACCGGATGGTCGGGATGGCCGAGCAGGATCTGGTCTTTTTGACCCACGGCGAGGATAACGAGCTGGTCAGGCGTCAGGTATTTCTTAGCCACGCGCAGCACATCCTCACGGCTGATGGCCTCCATCCGGGAGCGGTAGGTCTTGTAATAATCCGGCTGCCGCGCGTAGCGGCCGGTGAACTCGTCCTGCGCAAAGATCGTTGCCACCTGGGCCTTGGTCGAGAAGGCCCGCGGGAACCGGTCAATAAACCCGCGCTTGGAAGTGTTCAAGTCGCTCTCAGTCACCGGCGTGGCAGCGATCTTCTTCATCTCATCCAGGACCAGGGACGCCGCATACGCCACCGTGCGCGACTTGGACTGGAAGCCCGCCGTGAACGTCAGCGGATAATAGATGCCGCCCTGGAAGATCGAATGAGCGTCGTAGGCAAGCCCTTCGTCCGACCGCACGCGATTCATGATGCGCGAGGTGAAACCGCCCCCGCCCAGAATGTCATTCATGATAACGACGGCAAAGTAATCCGGGTTATAGCGCAGGATGCCGGGGAGCATCATCGCCACACGGCCCTGGTTCACATCCTTGTTGACCAGGTAAACGCCAGTAGCGGCGAACGTGGTGTTAGTCGGGATAGGTGCCGGGGTTTCGCCCTTGAACGGCCAATCGGCGAAGAGGGCCTCCAGCTTCTGCACCATCTGCTCGCGGTCGAAGTCACCGCTGGCTGCCACGACGAAATTGGCGGGATGGAACCATTGCTGGTGGAACTTTTCCAGGTCGGCGCGGGTGAGCGAGTCCACCGATGCCGCGGTGGGGTAATGATTCGCCCAAAAGTTTTCACCGAAGGCCAGGAAGCCCTGCTCACGCCCTTCGATGGCAGCGGACTCATCGTTGCGCTCCTTCATGCTTTGCATCGTCTGCTGCTTGCGCAGCGCAATCTTGTCATCCTGAAATCGCGGCGCAGTCAGGACCTCACGTAGAATGGCCAGCCCTTCATCGAGGTCCTTGGCGAGCAGGTTCAGGCTGACACTGCCCTGGTTCTCGCCGATGCCCGAGTTGAGCTGCGCGGCCAGGAACGCCAAGCGCTCCTCCAGTGCCTCGGCAGTCTTTGATTTCGTCCCGCCCCGAGCGAGCAGGTAGCCGGTCATCTCAGCCAGACCCTCCTTGCCCGCCGGTTCCAGATACTCCCCCGTGTGGGCATAGACGACAATGTTGATCAGCGGCAGCTCGCGATCAGAGACGACATAGGCCACGGGGCCGCTCTTGAGCGCCACACGGAACTTGTCGGGCGCAGGCGGCTCATAAGTGAGTGGCGGATAGGAAAGCTTCTCCGGCCGGTCGGAAATGGCCGCTTGGGCGCGGGCGGGAGAGAGGCTGCCGCCGGCCAATAGCGCGGTCAAACCGGCGAATGCCGCTAGCAGGCCAGGCGAAATCCGAGATCCGAGGTCCGAAATCCGAAGGAAATCCGAGGCTCGAAATCCGAATAAAGCAACTGACCGGCGTCCACATCTGCCATTCGGGCCTCGGATTTCGGCCTTCTTTCGGGTTTCGGGTTTCGGGTTTCGGGCTTCTTCCGCGCCTTCGGGATTCGGGTTTCGGATTTCTAAAGGCATCGTGCTCATTGCGCCTCCTTCGCCGGCGTCCCAGGCTTGCGGACGTAAACCGCCACCGCCCGGTTCTCTTTTGTGAAATACTGCTTGGCTACGCGCTGCACATCGGCAGCGGTCACGGCCTGGATCTTGAGTCCGGACTCGTTGATCTCGCGCCAGTCCCCTTCGCCGTCGTTACGAATCAGATGCATCAGGATTGGGGTGTTCGACGAGAGCCGCCGATATTCAGCGGCGGCGAAGTTGTTCTTCACCTTCTGCAGTTCCTCGGGCGGCACCGGCTCTTTCTTCAACGTCTCGATATTGTCGCAGATGCCCTGCTCGACCTCCTCCGGTGTGTGTCCCTCCTTAGCCTCGCCGCCAGCGTTAAAGTAACCCTCCCATTTCATCGAGGACTGGTCCGCATAAGTCTCCGTAGCCGTGCCCTTGCCGAGCACCAGACCCTTGTAGAGACGGCCCGTCCGCGTGGACAGAATCTGGCCCAGTATTTCCAGCGGATAGGAGTCCCGATGCTGGAAGGCCACCGTGTGCCAGAGAATGTCCACCTGGGAGTTTGCCTCAGCCTCGGCGCTCATCCGCTTCTCCGCCAACTGTTTGACTTCGAGCGTCACGACATCCGGCGGGGTCTTCGGGCCGCGCGGGATGCGCTCAAAGTATTTCTTCACTTGGGCCTCCGCCTTGTCCGCCTCGAAGTCACCCACGAGTATGATGGTGATGTTCTGCCCTGAGTAATAGGTCGAGTAGAAGTCATCCGCCTGCGCCTTGGAGATATCCGGAATGTCCGAAGGCCAGCCTATGACCGGCCAGGAATAAGACGAGGATTCCCAGAACATCGCGTTGAACTCCTCCTGGAACTTGCCCAGCGGGGTCGAATCCGTCCGCATACGTCGCTCCTCGAAGACTACGTCGCGCTCGGCATAGAATTCGCGGAAGACGGGATGCAGGATGCGGTCCGACTCCATCCACATCCACAGCTCCAACTTGTTGGCCGGCACGGTGATGAAGTAGGCCGTCATATCCTCGGACGTAAAGGCGTTCATGCCCGAGCCGCCCGCCCCGCTGTAGATCCGGTCGAACTCGTTCTTGACCAGGACGTCGCGCTGCTCGCCAATGAGCTTGGTGAACTCCTTTTCCAGCTCGCGATAGCGCGGCGACTTGTTTTCGAGCTTGAGCAGATCATCGATTTCCCCACGGCGATACGCCGCGCGCATCTTCCGATCCTCCTCTCGCATCTCATCGCGCACGCGTTCCTGGGCAGCGATGATCTCCAGGTCCTTTTTGTAATCCTTCGTCCCGATGGTTGGCGTCCCTTTGAACATCATGTGCTCGAACAGGTGCGCGATCCCGGTCATCCCGAGTCGTTCATTGGAACTGCCCACGTGCGCCACCCAGCCGCCCGCGACGGTGGGCTCATCATGCCGCTCCACCAGCAGAAGGCGCATCCCGTTCGCGAGATGCTTTTCCACTACCGGAACCTTTTGAGCCGGCAACGGCAGCGTGCCGAAAAGGAGTAGCACCACGGCAAACCATCGTTTGCCGTGACCGATGTATATTCTGGCCCGCCGGGCCATCTCTAGGTATCCCATGCTCGTTAGATCAACCTAGCCCGCGCCCGTTCAACCACCAAGTAAAAAGGAGCCTCATTGATCCTAAACCCGTGGAAACGACGTGAGCCCCATTCCCCCTCACCCTACCCTCTCCCCAAAGGAGAGGGTGCCCGTCGCTGCAACTGTCGAAGCGTCACAATTGGTCATAGCGTGGCGGATAATTCTCCCTCTCCTCTGGGGAGAGGGTAGGGTGAGGGGGAATGGGTGCCCCGAGCTGGAA
>CAIWJG010000425.1 GCA_903912925.1 uncultured Verrucomicrobia subdivision 3 bacterium
ACATTGTTATCCACGGCGAGGCTACGGCGAGGCTACGGTGAGGGTCCGGGACAGTGCCGGAGGGCGTGTTGATGGGCAACCGATTGCGACCCCAATGCGACCCCAAAGCCACGCTAAAGCCGAAGGAGGCTTGCGGGACGGCGCTCCGGGGCAGCAGAATAGGCGCAATGTCGGACCTAATCGAAACGCCCTCAGACGTGATTCTGACGCCGCACGGACTTCTGCTTGTGGAGAACGCCGCGCCGCCCTCGCCGTGGCTGGAGATCGAGACCGGGCGGCGGGTGGCGGCGGCGTTCGCGGAGTCAGCGGCGCGCGGGCTGTTGCACCTGGGCACGCGGGAGCTTAACGCGGCGCTGCCCCCGGCAGGCGCCTGGTGGCGGGAATTGGCCCGGCGTTTTCTGACGCAGCTCTGTCACACGGCGGGCCTGGAGCAAGCGCAAGAACTCGCAGCGCTGCCACCACCGCCGGAGGCAGACCTCTCGGCGCTGGCGGAAACGGCCCCGCCGATGCGCGGCGGCGAGTATCTGAACGCGGAGGTGCTGGCCCGGCTCTGGCGCAGCCTGGACGAATTGGTGCGGGTGGAAATCGCCAAGCACCCGGAGGGGGCAGGCGCGTGGTTGAAGGCGAGCCATCCGCTGTGGCGGATGGTGGGACGGGTGACGTTTCACCTGGCAGAGAATAAGCGGCACCCGACCCATCCGTTTGCTTTCATGGCGAGCTATGCGTCGCGCATTTCGAGCCAATCCCGCGTGCAACATCTGCCGCTGGGCCGCGCTTTGCAGGAGTATGCCGGCGCCGGGAATAAGCCGGCGCTGCTGAACCTGCTGTCCCCGGTCCAAAAGGCCGCCGAGAAGAGCGGGTTCGTGCGGGAGCTGGTGGACAGCAGCCGCATCTTCAAGCCGCTGCCGTGGACGCCCGCCGAGGCTTACCGGTTTCTCAAAGACGCACCCGCGTGCGAGGCGGCGGGGGTGGTGGTGCGGCTGCCGGATTGGTGGAAAGGGGGGCGTCCGCCGCGGCCCCGGGTCAGCGTGCGGGTGGGCGAGAACCGGAGCGCCGGCCTGGGGGCGGACACGCTGCTGGACTTCTCAGTGGACCGGACGCTGGATGGGGAGCCGCTGACGGAAGCGGAATGGGAGTCGCTGCTCAACGCGGCCGACGGCCTGGCGCTGGTGCGGGGCAAATGGGTGGAGGTGGATGCGGATAAACTGCGGGAGGCGCTGGCGCATTGGAAGAAGGTGCAGACGCTATCGCGGCGCGACGGGGTAACCTTTTTCGAGGGGATGCGGATGATTGCCGGTTTTCAGCCGGGGGCAGCCAGTGCTGAGGAAGGTGCCGCGCAGGGAGTCGAGCGCGAGTGGTCAGGTATCCAGGCCGGCGAATGGCTGGAAGGGGTGCTGGAGGAGTTACGCGAGCCTTCCCGCCTGGGCGCCGGGGCAGAGATTCCCGGCTTGCAGGCGCAACTGCGCCCTTACCAGGCGGTGGGAGTAAACTGGTTGTGGTTTCTGGCGCGGCTGGGGCTGGGAGGCTGCCTGGCGGACGACATGGGCCTGGGCAAGACCGTGCAAATGCTGGCCATGCTGCTCAAGCGGAAGACCGACCCCGGCGCGATCAACGCCGGGCAGAAGCGCTCGCCGAGTGATGAGGCTGAGGCCCAAGTGCAGTCCAATCTCCTGGTGGTCCCCGCCTCGCTGCTCGCGAACTGGCGCGCAGAGATCGAGCGATTTACCCCCGCCTTGACCTATATAATTGTCCACCCCTCCGAACCGGAGGAGCCGCAAGCATTGCTCAAGTCGCCGGCGGGACAGCGTGCGGACCTGGTGATCACGACTTATGGGATGCTGGCGCGGATGGAGGACTTGCGGCAGCGGAGTTGGAACGTAGTCATTCTCGATGAGGCCCAGGCGATCAAGAATTCGGGCACCCGCCAGGCGCGGGCGGTGAAGGAACTGAAGGCCAAGGCGCGATTCGCGCTCACTGGCACGCCGGTCGAGAATCGGGCGGGCGACTTGTGGTCCATCTTCGACTTCCTCAATCCCGGCCTGCTCGGGTCAGCGAGCGCGTTCTCGAAGTTCATCCGCGGCCGTGGCGAATCGGGCCAGCCGGATTATGGTCCGCTGCGCGCCCTCACGCGGCCTTATATCCTGCGACGGCTTAAGACCGACAAGCGCGTCATCGCTGACTTGCCCGAGAAGACCGAGGTGCGGGCGTGGTGCTCACTCACCAAGGCGCAAGCCGCGCTCTACCAAAACGCGGTGTCCGAACTGGCCGAGTCGCTGGAAAACGCGGACGGCATCCAGCGGAAGGGCCTGGTATTGGCGGCTATCATGCGGTTCAAACAGATCTGCAATCATCCCTCGCAATGGCTCGGGGACGGCGGTTACGCGCCGGAAGGCAGCGGCAAGTTCGCCCGCCTGCGCGAGCTGGCGGAGGAGATTGCCGAACGCCAGGAGAAGGCACTGGTGTTCACTCAGTTCCGGGAGATCACCGACCCGCTGCTGGCGTTCCTGGGGGACGTTTTCCACCGGCCGGGGCTGGTGCTGCATGGCGGCACGGCCGTAGCTCAGCGGCGCAAGCTGGTCGAGGCCTTTCAGCGGGATGACGGACCGCCCTTCTTCCTGTTGACCGTGAAAGCGGGCGGCTCAGGGTTGAACCTCACACAAGCCGCGCACGTCATTCACTTCGACCGCTGGTGGAATCCGGCGGTGGAAAACCAGGCCACTGACCGCGCCTTTCGCATCGGGCAGAAGCAGAATGTGCTCGTTCACAAGTTTGTCTGCCGGGGCACGATCGAGGAGCGCATTGACGCGATGCTCGAGGACAAGAAGGCGCTGTCAGCCGAATTGCTGGAAGGCGGGAGCGAGAGGTTACTCACGGAAATGAGCAACCCCGAGCTGTTGCGTTTCGTGGCGCTTGACTTAAACCGTGCGACTGAGGCATAAAGAAGCCACGCATTATGAGCTGGAACCATTACGGATTTCGACCTTACGTATCGGTGGCTGAGCGCCGCCGCAAAGCGGCCAAGGAAATGGCCAAGCTGGCAAAGAAGGGGAAGACCATCCAGCCCGTTCATATCGAGGGCCGCACGATTGCCCACACCTTTTGGGGCAAGGCCTGGTGCGACAACCTCGAGTCTTACATGGACTACGAGAACCGGCTGCCGCGCGGCCGGACTTATGTCCGCAATGGATCGGTAGTCCATCTGGACATCCGCTCCGGCGAGATCGAGGCGACGGTTAGCGGGTCGGAGCTTTACAAGGTCAATATCAGCATTGCGCCGGCAGCCAAGGCGAAGTGGAAACGCCTTTGCAACGAATGTTCGGGCGCAATCGGCTCACTGGTCGAGTTGCTGCGCGGGCGCTTCTCTGACCACGTGATGGGCATCATCACGCGCAAGGAAACCGGCCTCTTTCCCGCGCCCGCGGAGATCGAGCTGAAGTGCTCCTGCCCGGATTGGGCGACGATGTGCAAACACGTGGCGGCGGTGCTTTACGGGGTCGGCGCACGGCTGGATCAAAGCCCGGAGCTGCTGTTTGCGTTGCGGTCCGTCAACCACGAGGAATTGATCACGCAAGCCGCCGCGGCCACCGACCTGGCTGGCAAGTCAGCGGCCGCCGGCCCCGAACTGGCCGAGAGCGAAATCGGCGCCGTGTTCGGCATCGAGTTGGATACCCAGACCGCGACACCAGCGCCTGCGCGAGCCGCTGCGAAACCGGCCAAGGCTCGGCGCAAAGCCAAGAAACCCGCCCCGCGCAAACGCCGTGCCAAGGCCAAGCGGAAAGTCTCGAAACTGCCTTGAAGCACGATGCGGCTCCGAACAATCAGTTCAAGGCCGCTGTATATGCGATAGAACCGCGGGCCAGCGGCTGGGGCGGCCCGAGCGGCACGGAGTCAGACACTCCGTGAACCGGCAGACCGGAGGTCCAATGCCGCTAGGAATCGGAACCTGGAACGGCGTGAGCTCAGTTCCCCCGCACCCCGGCCCTCTCC
>CAIWJG010000426.1 GCA_903912925.1 uncultured Verrucomicrobia subdivision 3 bacterium
ACCCGGCCTACATCCCCCGCAAAACCGCCCGCTTGTAGGCCGGGTGCCCTCACCCGGCGTCCCCATCTCGTCCATAATGAGAACTGCTGCTGGGATGGCCGCGCTTAGACCGGCAACCGGCGCATAAGATCCGCCGGGCGCGGGGGTTGGGGCAAAGGATCCGGAGAAGGACACAAAGGTTCAGGCCGGTGCGGCAGTAGGGCTGGAGGCTCCAGGCGTCGGAACGTAATACCCTGGCGGGGCTGGCAGCGCATTGCTCATCCCGGTGACCGGACAGTAGCGGCCCGGCGTGGCCGGGGATTCGGAGGACGCGCCGGACGTGGCGACGAAATGCCCAAGGCTCGCCGGGGTTTGGCTGGCGGCGCCAGCCGTGGGGACGTAATAGCCGGGGTCGGCCACCAACGCGTTGGTCATGGCCCAAATCGGACAGTAGTAACCCACCGGCGCTGGGGTCGCGGCAGTTGCCCTGTTCGTGCTCACGAAGGTTCCCGGGCTGGCCGGCGTGGGGGCTATCGAGCCGAGGAGGTTCACGTAGTATCCGGGCGGAGCTGGCAGCGCACTGCTCATCCCGGCGACCGGACAGTAGTAGCCCAGCGGCGCCGGAGTTGCGAAGCTCGCCCCGCTCGTATTGACGAAGCTTCCCGGGCTGGCCGGCGTGGGATTCGTGGCGCCCGTGGTCTACACGAAATAACCGGGCGGTGCGGGAACTCCGGGCAACAGGCCGTTGGTGCTGTAGTAGCCCGCCGGACACAAATCGCCGCCGGAAGCAAAAGGAACCGAGAGGGCAAACGCCACGCTGGCCAACGAGGTTTTCAAGTGTTTCATGTCAGGGCCGCTCCCAGGCGGACGCGAGTCTTCCGTTTCATAGCTTATTTGGCCGACTGGGTCGTTGCGTTTCAGCAAAGTCACGGGAACTGTTGGCGCCTCGGCCCAGGTGCCAACCGTTCCGGTGAGGCACACACCATTGCACATATATTGTCTTCCAGCAAACAATCAATGGCTGGTGTAAGGGAGGCCCATTGCCGGCCGGGTTCCCTGACCGGGCCCTGGAGTTTCGACATTTGGCAGGGGGGGTGGCCTCCACTGCCGTTGAATTAAGGAATGACAGGGAGTGCGACGTGCCTTCTCCCACTCCCCGTCGGACGGGGCTGGGGTGAGGGGAATTCAGGCGGGGAGTAATGAGCTGGTTCAGGCGTTGCGATCGGCAGAAGATGGTCAGGTGCGGGGAACCCGGCCTCCTGCCAGCAAGCTTCGTTGAGCCCGGGGAGCTTGGATTGTGATCTTCAACCCTCTGGATTATCCAACAATTGCTGTAGCCGCACGCCCAATTCCGAAGGCAGTCGTGCCACCCAGGAGCCATCCAAAAGTCCAACCTCAATCAAGTCGCGCAGGTGGGTCCGGTCTTTGTCCCGAAACGAAGTGAGCTTCATGCGCGCCAACGCACTCAGAGTAACAAGGCGGAATGATTCGGTTGCCTCGGACTCGGTCGTATCCGGGGCGGGCGCGAAATAGTCGGGTCTCACCTTCTCGCCGG
>CAIWJG010000427.1 GCA_903912925.1 uncultured Verrucomicrobia subdivision 3 bacterium
GGACTGACGTCCGCTGCTACTTCCCAAAGCTGCGGACTCCTCAGTAACAAGCCACCCACAAGCCACTTGAAAGCCACCTGGACGCGCGGTGGTAGCGCGTTGCCCTCTCTTCTAGCTCATATCCAGCTCTCTTCTAGCTCTTGTGTAGCTCTCTTCTACTCCTTGGCTTTGAGGGCCTGCTCGGATGATCCTGAGCCATCCCAACAGCACCCCTCACGCCGCCCTGCCCTCCTGTGACAGTGCCGCCGCAGACGCGTCCCAAGTTGCTTAGACGCTCTGGGCGCCGTTTCCGCTACGCGCGGAGATTACTTCTTGCGCTTCGGGGGCGCGTGGATTGCTTCGCCGTGGACGGCGTGGGCGGTCTCCATCCAAGCCTCGCTGAAGGTGGGGTGCGCGTGGATGGTGTGGCCCAGCTCCCGCACAGTTAGCTCGGCGCGGATGGCAGTCGTGGCCTCGGAGATCAGCTCCGTGGCATGCGGGCCGACAGCGGCGGCGCCGAGCAGTTGGTCGGTGGTGGCATCGGCGATCCATTTCACGAAGCCGGTCGTTTCGCCGACGGCTAAAGCCTTGCCCAGCGCGGCAAAGCGGAACTTGCCAGTCTTCACCGCCCTGCCCTGCTTCTTCGCGTCGTCCTCGCTGAGGCCAACGGTGCCTACCTCGGGGGCAGTGAAGATGACGTTAGGCACAATCGTATCGTGCTTGTGCGGCTTCTGGCTGACGGCGTTTTCGGCGGCGGCGATGCCCTGGGCGGTGGCATAGTGGGCCAGTTGGATTTTGCCCGTCACATCGCCGATGGCAAAGATCGTGGCCACATTTGTGCGGCAGCAGTCGTCGGCCTCAATGAACCCGCGTTCGGTGACCTTCACCCCGGCGTTCTCCGGCTGCAGGCCTTCAGTGACCGGCTTGCGACCAATGGCGCTCAGGAGGAGATCGGCTTTCAGGACTTCGTCGCCGAAATTGCCGGTCACGCCTTCGGCATCGGCGGCGACCTTTTCAAGGGGTTTGCCGGTGAGGACGCGGATGCCGAGGTTCTTTTCCATGTGAGCGCGCACTTCGCGGCGGACGTCCGGATCGAGCAGCAGCAGGATGTCTTCGAGCAGTTCGACGATGGTGACCTTCACGCCGAGCATCGCTGCCATACAGGCCAGCTCGCAGCCGATGAAGCCACCGCCGAGCACCAACATGCTCCCAGGCAGGTGGGTGAGGTCAAGGAATCCACGGCTTTCTACCACACGCTCGTGCTTCGGCAGGAAGCCAGGCACGACCGAGGTGGAGCCGGTGGCGATGATGACCTTCCTGGCGCCGAGGGTTTGGGGAGCAGTAGCCGAATCGCCGGCACCATTCACTGCAATGGCAATGGTGTTGCGGTCTTTGAAGGAGGCCACGCCGGTGAACTGCTTCACGCCATTGGCGGCGAGGAGTTGCTTGATGCCGCTTTTGAGCTGGGTGACGACTTTGTTCTTGTGCCCGATCATTACGGCGTAATCTACCGAAGCACCCTGAACGGTAATGCCCAGAGCCTCGGCGTGCTTGATTCGGACGAAGGTATCGGCGGCGGCAATGAGCGCCTTGGTGGGAATGCAGCCCCAGTTCAGGCAGGTGCCGCCCACTTGTTCCTTCTCTACGATGGCGACCGAGGCGCCCAGTTGAGCAGCGCGTATCGCGGCGGGATAACCGCCGGGTCCGGCACCGATGACTACAACATCAAATGTTTCCATAGTTAGCTTTGCTTAGATTTCAGTTTTACTTGGGCTTCTGTGATGAGCCCGATCAATTGGGTCTTGCGGCCGGGTGGCTTATCGGGAGCCGGCCAAAGGGCGTTCAGGGCCTCGGCGGTGCCGATGGGCGAGGGGAGAACGCGCTGACCTTCGGACACGCTTTGAGTGCCTGAACCTGGCGACGGACCCCTCACCCCTGCCCTCTCCCCTTCGGAAGGGGAGAGGGGGAATTGTCGGCAGCTTTCCGGCGAGCCGAGGCTGTTGGGCAGTGTTTCGAGCGCGGCGGCGGCGCCAAGCGCAAAGCGCTGCGGTGTGACGCCCGCATCCAGCGCCAGTCGCATTGTCCCGATCAGGCGGTCATCCCAGGATAGCTTGCGCGGGGTGTCGCGGATGACTCGTTCCGTGCGGTCGCGCAGATAGGGGTTGGTCATTCGCTCCAGGAGATCCTCGGCATAGGCTTGAAAGCCCGACGCAGTAAACAGCGGGTCCAGCCCATGATACCGGGCGATGAGCGCGGGCCCGGACTCTTCCAGGAACGCCTCGCGTGCCAGTTTCAGGAGCGCTTGGTCACTGGCCGCTTCGGACATGAAGCGGCAGCCTTCGCGGGCGGCCAGGTAGCCAATCAGCGCATGGACCGCGTTGTGACCATAGAGCTTGGCCTCTTCGAATGGCAGCAGATCCGGCTTCTCGACGAACACTTCGATGCCCCGCTGGAAACCAGGCAGGCGAATCTGCGTGATCAGGATGCGATTGAATTCTTCGACCAGCAGCGCCCGGGGAGATCCCTCGACGAGGCAAGCCAGGCCTTCGGCCTTGATCTCCTCGGGGGCGGCGACCACTCCGCTCATCTTGCCGATCACGGTGTTCAGGAACTGAACCGAGCGGGGTGCCTCGGCCCGGCCAGGTTCGTCAAGGTGCTGGTCGCACAGTTTCTGCAGGATTTCCGCCGCGTGATTATTATTCTCCCCGGTATAGACGATGGCGGGGGGCAGATCTTTCCGGGCAAGCTTGGCCTGGACGGCGCCGGCAATCAGTCCGGCCACCGACGGCTCACCTCGCTGGAAGAAGTCCACACTCGGCAGGGCGGTAGCGATTTCTGAAGCCTCGGCCAACGCCTCCGCCAATGCTCGCGCGTCCGCCGGCACCGTTGGATTCAGAATCTCCACCCCGCGCACTTCCTGAACTACAATGCCGGTGCGAGTGGCGATATTCACACGAAAGCAGCCCTGGGCGCGGCGAACGGCGGCCACGACCTCGGGCACGACCTCGGCGACCACCAAACGCCCGAACTGGCCCGCGCGAAATGCTTCGTAGAGAAACAGACCGCCCTGGATGGCCCCAAATCCGAAGCCGACGAAGGTCTTGGGAGCAGTGGTCATAGGGTTCTGCGCCTCTGCGATTTCAGCAACCTCATCCCGAAGGGATGGTTGACAATAGCCCAGCGCTTTAGCGTTGGGTGTGCACGCGCAGTACCATTAGTCCCGAAGGGACGGTTGAGACAGTGCCTATCAGCCGTCCCTTCGGGACTAATCCCCACGGACGACCACACCCAGGGTTGAAACCCTGGGCTATTGTCCGTTGTCCCTCCGGGACATGGCCGGAGCAGCGGCTGGCAAATGGTGACCATCCCTTATGTCCTGCGGGCGTTCTTCATACACCCCGCCTTAGGCCGTCAGCAGCTTCCATAACTCGAGGTTTTCGAGCTTCTGCTTAACCGCGTTGACGAAACGGGCGGCCATCGCACCATCAATAATCCGGTGATCCGAGGACAACGTCATCTTCATGATGGAGCGAACCACCACCTTGTCCTCGCGCACCGCGGCTTTCTTCAGCGTGCTGGACACGGCGAGGATGGCGCTTTCCCCAGGGTTGATGATCGCGGTGAAGTTTTCCACGTCGAGCATGCCCATGTTGGAGATTGTGAAGGTGCTTCCGCTCATCTCATCGGGCGCGAGCTTGCCGGTGCGCGCCTTGTCCGCGAGCTCTTTCGAACGCGCGTTCACCTCGGCCATGCTTAGCTCGTCCGCATTGCGAATCACCGGCACGACCAGGCCTTGCTCCAGGGAGACCGCAACGCCGAGATGCACGTGGCTGTTCCAGCGGGTGGTCTTGCCGTCGGTCGAGCTGTTCACTTCGGGGAACTCCTTCAGCGTCAGCACGACTGCCTCCGAGATGAAGTCGGTGACCGTGTAGGGGGCACCCTGCTCTTTGAGTTGGGCGCGGAACTTCGCGAGGTCGGTCATATCCACTTCGACCGTGACGTAGAAATGCGGGGCGGTGACGACGCTTTGCGTGAGCCGCTGCGCAATGATCTGCCGCATCTTGCTCATCGCCTTCGGCTTTTCCGCCAGCGCACGCTCGACGTCCGCTACCGTGATTCGGACTGCGCCAGGCGCGGCCGAGATCGTCAGGATGTCCAGCTTTTCCTTCGCCGCAAGCTGTTTGGCCGCGGGCGAGATGCGAAGCTGGCGATAGCCTTTGGCGTCGAGGTAGGCCTTCACGTCCTTCTCAACGACGCGACCGCAGGGTCCTGAGCCGGTGATGCGCGATGGGTCAATGACACAGTCGCGCGCCAAGGCCGCGGCGCGGGGGCTAATGCGGAACAACGCGGACTGGATTGGTGGAGTGGTGGATTGCTGGATTGCTGGGGCGGCCATCGCAGGCTTAGCTGCTGGCGCGGCCGCAGGTGGGGACGTTGTCGGCGGCGCGCTGGGGACGGCGTGCCCTGCCTCCTGGGGCTTCGGGGCTGGAGCGGGCGCGAGTGCGGTTACGGCCGGAATCGCTTCGCCGGGTTGGCCGAGGAAGCCGACCGTGCTTTGCACCGGGACACTTACGCCCGGCTGCACGGCGATCTTTAGCAGCGTGCCGGCCTCGAAGCATTGCACTTCCATGACCGACTTGTCGGTCTCGACGGTGAATAGGATGTCGCCCTTGACGACTTGATCGCCTTCCTTCTTGAGCCATTCAACAATGGCGCTCTCTTCGGTCATCTGACCGAACTTGGGCATGATGATGGGGGTAGCCATAGGTTATCTCACAGGATGGAGTTGGCGGCCGCGAGGATGTCGTTGACGTTGGGCAGGAACGCCGCTTCGAGAATGTGCGACTGCGGCGCGATGCCGTTCTTGGCCCCCACGCGCTTGACGGGAGCGTCGAGGTAATCGAACGCTTCGTCCTGGATGGTCGAGGCAATCTCGCCCGTATAGCTGCCGATGTGAATGGCCTGGCTGGCCACCACGCAACGGCCCGTCTTCTGCACCGAGCGCAACACGGTTGCCATATCCAGCGGCACCAGGCTGCGCAAGTCAATGACCTCGGCGCTGACGCCGCGCTCCGCTTTCAGCTTGTCGGCCGCCTTCAGGCAGTCGTGTACCAGCGGCCCCCAGGCGACCAGGGTGATGTCCGTGCCCACGCGTTTCACGTCCGCGACGCCGAGCGGGACGAGGTATTCGCCTTCCGGCACAAGTCCCTTCATGCCGTAGAGCGCTTGCGATTCAACGAACATGACCGGGTTGTTGTCTCGAATCGCCGACTTGAGCATGCCCTTCGCATCGGCGGGCGTGGCGGGATAAACCACATACAACCCGGGGATGTGACAGAACATGGATTCGAGCGTTTGCGAATGCTGCCCGCCGTAGCCTTTGCCCGCACCGGCCGAGCAGCGAATGACCAAAGGGACCTCAGTCTGCGCGCCGCTCATGTAATGCCATTTCGCGGCCTGGTTGCTGATCTGGTCCGAGGACATCAGCGCGAAGTCGAAATACATCAGCTCCACGATGGGCCGCAGCCCGTTCATTGCCGCGCCGCAACCGGTGCCACAGATGCAGGCTTCGCTGATGGGCGTGTTGAAGACGCGGTCGCGCCCGAAGGCTTCGAGCAACCCTTTGGTGACCTTGAAGGCGCCGCCGTAGTCGGCCACGTCCTCGCCATAGAACACCACGCGCTTGTCGCGCAGCATTTCCTGCACGAGCGCTTCCTTGAGGGCGTCCTTGTAAGTGAGTTCGCCGTTCACGCGCTTGATCTCGGGCAGCGGGCCGACCAGATTCACCTTCGCAAACTCAGCCGGCACGACCTCGCACTTCGTGTCGGTGTACATGAACGTCAGCACGTCCTGGGCCAGCGGATCAGCGGCGGCGACCGCCCGCTTGGCGGCGCGGGCGTTGCGGTCCACGACGCGCTGCTCGACCGCGGCGAGGCTCGTCGCGTCCAACACCCCGGCGGCGAGCAACTCCTGCTTGTAGGTCTCGATCGCGTCGATCGCCTTCCAGGCGGCTTCCTCTTCCTTGGTGCGATACTCATTGCGCGGATCGCTCAGCGAGTGGCCCCAGTAGCGGTAGCAGTCCACATCCAGAAACACCGGGCCTTGGCCTTCACGGCATAGTTTGGTGGCGCGCATTACCGCGTCGCGGACCGCCAGCACGTTCATGCCATTCACGACTTCAGAATGCATGTTGTTGTCGGCGAACCCGGCCGGCCGGCGCGCCATGCGGTCCACGCCCATGACTTCGTCGTCACTGCGATGGGTCATGCCGTAGTGGTTGTTGCACACCAGGAAAACGATCGGCAACCCGAACTTGTGTCCGTCGGCCAGGTGATTGGTGAACTGGGCCTGCGCGGCGAAGTTGAGCGATTCCAGCACGACGCCGTTGGCATACGCGCCGTCGCCGGCAAAGCAGCAGACGACATTGCCGCGCTCCAGGTAGCGATTGGCCAGCGCCGCGCCCGTGGCGATGGGGACGCCGCCGCCCACAATGGCGTTGGCCCCGAGGTGGCCGACGGTGAAGTCCGCGATGTGCATCGAGCCGCCGCGGCCGCGGCAGTAACCGTCGTCTTTGCCGAACAACTCGCAAATCGTGCGATAGACATGTTCCTCTAAGGCCGCTTCGAGCAGGTCCTCGTGCCTGGTGGACGCGCAATTCGGCACTCGCTGGCGGAGCTGTTCATCGGTCATCTGGCGGATGGCGACGGTCCCCTTGGCCAGACTCTCGCCATGTCCACGGTGAGTGCTGGTGATATTATCCTTCAACTCCAGCGCGCAGCAGGCGCCGGCCGCCGTCCCTTCCTGACCCACCGACACGTGCGTCGGGCCACGGTAGTTATAGTCGCGGATCGGCTCGTAGGCGCCGGACCGGAGCTTGACGATCATCTCTTCCAGTTCCCGGATGACCAGCATGTCTTCGAGGATCGCAATCGCCTCGGCGGACGTGATGGTCTTGGCTTTCAGTTCGGACGCGAGATTCGCCGTGTAGCGGTAGGCATGAATCTTGCCGCAATCAATTATATACGGCGCGAACTTCGGCCGCGAATCGCTCAGATAGGTGGGTGATTTCTTCATAAAGTCGTTCTATTCTAGTTCAGGATCGGAC
>CAIWJG010000428.1 GCA_903912925.1 uncultured Verrucomicrobia subdivision 3 bacterium
CGTACCCAATCCTCCGAAGACCGCATCACGCGTTGCACATCTTCTTCAACTCGTCAATCAGCCTATCGAGTTGCTCGTTGTTCTCAACCACCATCGCTTGGAAGCGATCGAAGGGGGCGGGCAGGGCCGTCCGATCCACGTAGCGTCCGCGCAGAAATAACGGTCCATCCGGGTTTATCGTGGGTAGAGATCCAGGCCCCCACAGTAAAAGAAGATCGCAGTCTTGAAGTTTTCTCTGTTTCGATAGCCGCCGACACGTCTCTTGATGGACATAATCTTGCTGTTGAGTCCTTCGGCCACCGCGTTGGTGATGCCGTGCGTGCAGTAGCTGACTACGTTCTGTAGACGCTCTTTGATGGTTCTCGCCACCTTCTTCATGGGCTCCAGTTTTGTGTGAATCACGCGGCGGTACCAGTCCTGGAAGAAGGCCGTCGCCGAGGCCGCGTCATCGTGATCCCAAAGGTCTCGAAGCAGCTCCTTGTAACCCCATGCCTTCCCGGTCTCCAGCCGCAAAGTAAAGACTTCCCCGAATAGTGCATCCTGCTTCTCGGTGAGATTCTCTTGGCTTGTAAGCCAGAGGTACTTGGTCTTGGCCAATCGGTTGTCGTCGTCCAGTGTCAGCTTCCGGTGCTCGCCACGACGAACCTTGTCGACGGCTTTGTTGGCGAGCTGCATGACATGGAACCGATCGTGAACGATCTTGTCTTCAGCCAGTGGGATGGCCTGCTTAGTGGCCTTGATGTAAGCCGCACTCATGTCCATCGCGACCGCCTCGACGGATGCGATTTGCTCCTGCGAGAGCTGAGAAAAACAAGCGATTCCGCTGTCGGTGTTATTGCCGTCCGAGATGGCCTCGACAGTGCTGTTGTCCAGGTCGTACAGTAGGGTAATGTAGTCTTGACCTTTGGCGAACGCTTTCTCATCGATTCCGATCCGCGGCAGCGACCTGGCTTCTTTGCGATCCTGACCGCGCCGTACTGCTCGCTGGACAAAATACCAGGTCTCGTCCCAGCTGGTCCGAAGAATACTCATCGCTCCGGTCACCGTTTGCGTGGCCAACAGAATGTCGATCGCGAGACGTTCGAACAGGATGGTAAACCGACTGCTCTTCTCCGCCCAGGGGACGGAGACGTTCTTGACGCCATGCTCAGGGCACTCTACACGAGGAGGCCGAGCAACCAGAATTGTCTTGAACTGACACGAGTCCAGATGCCTCCAGCGTCGCTCTTCCGCATGGTCATAGCAGGGTAATTCTTGTTCACATTCCGGGCAGCCAAATTTTGTTCCGCGTGGATGTGCAACGTGAACCCGAATCTCTCCGGCGTCGATGTCAAGTTCGACCCCTGAGACGGACCACGGCGAAGCGAGACCAAGGATGTGTTGATAAAGCTCTTTGTCTTGCATCGGCAGATTCCTCCTGGCAGGGGTTCATCCGGTTGAAGCGTGCGCGGACCTATGTCCTCCGGCGCGACGCCCCTTCACCGCTGGATTTTTTGAGGCATGGCGACGGTGTCCAAAGCCGGGGAAAGAAATGGCCCCGGGTGGGTCTCCCCACCAGGGGCCCGATGCACCTTTGGCGCACCGTCGGCCCGGATATCCCTTGTCAGGTTGCGTCCCCGCAGAGCCTGGCTCCGTTTCTCCGGGCACGGTCATGATACCACGCCGATCAATCAGCCTCCCAGCACCCTTGGACACCGTCGCCATGCCTTAAAAAATCCACCCGGATCGCGGGCCACGCCCGCGGCGCGCGCTTCAGCCGGATGAACCGCGAGACAGGGCACCAGAGCACTCTCAAAGGGATTTTCGTCCCCCCGCATCCCTCACAGTCTCCCGTGGAGCTGGGGAGGGGGAAAATGTGGCGAATTGCTGCCAACCCACGATAAACCCGGATGGACCAAACAATTCATGAGCGTGTTCAACGAAGCGAGGCATTCTCGAAATAATGCGGTTCACGGAATGCCAGGTGCCGACGGGATAAGTGATGATGAGACAGTGCTACGAGCTGCACATACAGCGGTTCGTGTCGCGGCAAAGCTTCGCGGCTCTGCGTGGGTGGAGGACGCCGAAGAACCCGTATTGGACGTCAGTGGTGACAAGTTCCGATTTGCACCCATGGTCACATGGGTCGCGGGTACAAGAAGGAAACAATGGGAACGCGAACTGGGCAAGTGGATCTTGGACGTTGCACAGTAGACGCGTCTGGAAGCCTTGCAGGTGGGCGCGGCCGAACCCGCCGCTGCA
>CAIWJG010000429.1 GCA_903912925.1 uncultured Verrucomicrobia subdivision 3 bacterium
CGAAGCGCCACAATTGGTCGTAGCGCGGCGGATACTTCTCCCTCTCCTTCGGGGAGAGGGTGGGGTGAGGGGGAATGGGTGCCCTTAGCTGGAAATGGGCTCAGTCAAATTCCACGCCGCCCCAAACCCAGGCAGCGGGTCAGAAGTTCTGCGCCCAAGGGTTTCGGCAATGCGACGGGCCTTCCCGTGAGGTTGGCCCACCTGCGAAGCGCCAAGTTGCTTTCTTGCACAAGCCCGCAGATGGTCCATGATGACGCCATGTTGCACAAGACGCCGAGACTGATTGACCTGCGCAGCGACACGGTGACCAAGCCAACTCCGGCCATGCGCGAAGCCATGGCGCAGGCAGAGGTAGGTGACGACGTGTTCGGGGACGACCCGACCGTCAAGGCGCTCGAGGCCGAGACCGCCGCCCTGCTCGGCAAGGAGGCCGCGCTTTATACCCCGTCCGGGACCATGGCCAATCAGTTGGCTATCCGCGGTCACACCGAGCCTGGCGATGAGATCCTCGTGGAGGCGAACGCCCACCTCTATTACTACGAGAGCGGCGCGCCGGCGGTGCTCAGCGGCGTGATGTGCCGCTGCGTCAACGGCCAACGAGGCATCTTCACCGGCGCCGATGTGGAAGCCGCGCTTCGGCCCGCCGACCAGCACTTCCCGCGCACCCGGCTCGTGTGCCTGGAGAACACGCACAATCGCGGCGGGGGCAAGATCTGGCCCATCAAGCAGGTCCAGGAAGTGGCCGCCACAGCCAGGCAGCATGGGTTGCTCCTCCACCTGGACGGCGCCCGGTTGTGGAACGCGTCCGTGGCTACGGGCGTTCCGGAACGCGAATATGCCGCGCCCTTTGACACCGTGAGCGTCTGCTTCTCCAAGGGGCTGGGGGCCCCGGTTGGCTCCGCCCTGGCCGGTCCGCGAGCGTTTATCGAGCACGTCCGGCGGTTTCGGAAGATGTTCGGCGGCGGCATGCGGCAGGCCGGGATCATTGCCGCCGGCGCGCTCTTCGCGTTGCGCAACCATCGTGCCCGGCTGGCCGATGACCACGCCAACGCCAAGGCGCTGGCTGCCGGCCTGGCAGCGGTGAGAGTGTTGGAAACGGAGCCCGCGGACGTGGAGACGAACATGGTCCGGTTTTGCATTCGCTCCCTGCCAGCCCAGCAATTTGTGGATCGCTTGCGGGCAGAGGGGGTTCTCGTTTTGGCGGTTGGCCCCAACACCATTCGCGCGGTGACGAGCCTGATGGTTTCGTCCGAAGATATCCAGGCAGCCGTGGCGACTATAGCGCGAGTCTTGAGCCAGGAATCGCAGCACTAGCCCCAATGATGCTCACCATGAACCCGGCCAATAGCCAACATCCAACATCGAACACCCAACATCCAAGGACGCAGAAACACCCAGCCATTGGATGTTGGGTGTTCGATGTTGGATGTTGGCTGTTCCTCCGCTCGTTTCACTTCGTAGTCTGTCTCCAGTTATGGGTTGCAGTCGATGTCGCTAACGCCCAACCGTCCGACCCCGGCACGGGCAAAGACAAAAGCGTTCCCCAGAAGGCGGCGGCGTATTTCCCTCCACCCGAATCGAAGGGCGGCTGGCGCAAGCTGAAGGACCCCCAGGAGATTCGTCGCCTGGGCGGAATGGACCCCGCCAAGCTGGGAGAGCTTAAGCAATGGCTGCTGAACTCGGACGATCGCCCGTTTGCCGCGGTAGTCATCCGCAACGGCTACATCGTGCTGGAGGTCGAGCGGGACCCGAGCTCAACGACTAATACTGAAAGCGTGAAGTCCTGTGCCAAGGCAATCTGCGCCACCGTGCTGGCCATTGCTTCCGAGGAGAGCCAGCGGGGCCATTTGCCGCGACGCATGAGCTTTGACGACCCGGCATTTGATTACATCCCGTGGGCTCAGCCTTTGAGCGACCCGCGCAAGGCTCAGATCAAAGTCAAGCAGCTCCTCAACCACACCTCGGGCATCACACCCGAGGGCTATGGCATCGCGAACCGCCAAAAGTGGGAATACATCCTCGGCCACGGCGGCGACGGGCGAACAGCCAAACGGTTCTTCGACCCGGGCACAACTCTGGAGTACTCGACGCATGGCCTCTACCACGCCGCGCTGGTGTGCGAGAACGTCACCGGCAA
>CAIWJG010000430.1 GCA_903912925.1 uncultured Verrucomicrobia subdivision 3 bacterium
GCTGGAAATGGGCTCAGTCAAATTCCACGCCGCCCCAAACCCAGGCAGCGGGTCAGGAGTTCTGTGCCTGGTTGCGGTCAGGGGGCAGGGGTAAACGGACGGTCGTGTCGGGCACGGGCTCCTGATGGGGATTAGCTGCTTATCTGCGCGCTCTGCCTTGGGGACTGCCCCCGCCTCTGTGACCTCGCCGCCGCCCATCGCTTCTTCGCTGCGCGGTCCACCTTTCCCCCTCTCCCTTGGGGAGAGGCTTGGGTTGAGGCGGCACGGACCGAGCCTGCTTTTCTGCGCGCGGCTTCTGTGATTGTCTCTGGGGCCGCATCTCTTTTCTCCCGCGATCGGCGGTCATCCCGGCCAGCTTGAAGTCCACCTGCTTTTTGAAGGTATCCACCTTCGCCACCTGCACCTCGATCTTGTCCCCCAGCTTGAACACCCGCCGGGTGCGGCGTCCGACAAGCTGGCCGCTCGTCGCGTCAAACTGATAGAAGTCGTCGCTCACCCCGGAGAGCGGCACCAGCCCGCTCATTCCCAGGCCCGTTACATCGACGAAGAACCCGAAGTTCCGCACGTCGGTTACCAGCGCCGGATAGCGGGTCGGGT
Organism: uncultured Verrucomicrobia subdivision 3 bacterium; assembly: GCA_903912925.1. GTDB lineage: Bacteria > Verrucomicrobiota > Verrucomicrobiia > Limisphaerales > UBA8199 > PALSA-1440. Next base: position 598 of record CAIWJG010000430.1, read on the forward strand.
CCGCGGACTTAAGCTGCGCATTCAGGAAAGCGAACATCTTCACATCCCGACTGTCGCGCTCTGCGTCATCCGAGTTCCGCTCGGTCTCCGAAATGTGCTCCGCGACCTCCTTGAGCGATCGATCCGCCACGCGCTGTCCCTGTTGCTGGAACAGGGCGCGGTGAACTATGAGGTCCGCGTAGCGCCGGATCGGTGACGTGAAATGCGTGTATTTCTTCTTCGCCAGCCCGTAATGGCCGAGCGGTTCGACCGCGTAGCGTGCCCGCATGAGCGACCTCAGGAAACCAATCTTCAGCGCCTGCCCGATGGGCAAGTGATTTAACTTTTCCAGCAGCTTCTGCACTTCGTGGCGGTTCGACAGATTGCCACATTGGATGTGATGGCCGAGCACATCCTCGCGATATTCCTGGAGCCGGCGGTCGTCCGGGGGCTCGTGGATGCGATAGATCGCCGGGCGATTCAAGCTCATCAGCCGGGCGGCCACCGCCTCATTGGCCAGCAACATGCACTCTTCGATGAGTTGGTGCGAAACGTCATTCTCCACCCTCTCCATGCGCAACACCCGGCCGCGCTCATCCAGGCGGATCTTCGTCTCCGGAAAGTCGAGGTCGAGCGAGCCAGCCTTGAAACGCGTGCGCCTGACCTTCTGGGTGAGCGCATTGGCGTCGTGGAGCATCTGCTCGATCGAGTCCAGCGGCCGGCGCTGAAGCAGCGCGAAGACTTCCTTATAAGTGAAGCGGCGCTGCGAGAGGATCACCGCTGGATAGAACTGCGTCTTGAGCACCTGGCCCTCGGCCGACAGCAGGAACTCAACGCATTTGGTCAGCCGTTCCACCTGCGGTTTGAGCGAGCACAGCTCATTGCTCAGCGCCTCGGGCAGCATGGGCACCACCCGGTCCACCAGGTAGGTGGAGTTCCCGCGTTTGGCGGCCTCCTCGTCGAGCGCGGTGCCGGGCTTCACGTAATGCGAGACGTCGGCGATATGGACCCACAGCTTCCAATGGCCCGACTCGGACCGCTGCAGGCAGATCGCGTCGTCGAAATCTTTGGCATCATCAGGATCAATGGTGACGACCTGATGGCTGCGGCAATCGGTGCGCCCAGCCCTCTCCGCCGGTTTGACTTCCCGCCCCACCGACTCCGCTTCGTGCAGCACCCGCTTGGGGAAGTGCAGCGCGAGCTTGTATTGGCGGATGACCGAAAGCATATCCACCCCTTCGGCGTCCGGCGGGCCGAGGACTTCGACGATCTCGCCCTCCGGATTCATGTGGCGCGACGTCCACTCGCGCAGATCGACGACGACTTTGTCGCCCTCCTGCGCCGGTCGTCCGGTGTCGTGCGGCGGCGTCACGTAGATGTCCTGGGTGATGCGCGGGTCGTCCGGGATGACATAAAGAAACTGCTTGCCCCGTTGCAGCGTGCCGACCAGTTGCGTCCGCGTCCGCTCCAGGATGCGCACCACTCGGCCGGTCGGCTCTTCGGCCGCCCGCTGCCGTGGAATCTGCGGTCGAACGTCTCGCCGCACCAGCACGTGGTCGCCGTGCATTGCGGTCGATGTGGCATCCTGCGAAATCCGGATGGTCGGGAGTTTTGGATCGTCGGCCTGCAAGAAACCGACCCCCGCCCGGTTCATGCGGATCCGGCCTGGCACCAGGTCAGCGGCGAGCGGCAGCGCGTAGCGATTGCCCTGCTTGATGCGGGCGACTTGCCCGGTGCGCTCCAGCCGCGCCAGCAGGTCTTCCAGTTCGCTTAACTGGCTGCCGCGCAGCCCGAGTTGGGCGCGCAATTCCGCGGCATTCAACGGCGTGTAATTGGGCCGGTTAAGCAGGTTTAGAATCTTCTGTTCCATATCAGGTAAATTGCCCCAAGTGAGGTATCGAATCGCAATATGCACCACAATTGGCCCTGGCGTCGAGTTTAATCCTAAGAACGGCGTTTCAAACCACGAAATACACGAAACACACGAAAAATAAACACACTTACAAAGCAATGCGTTCTCACCCAGCGGGTGAACGCCCCAGCGCTACTATCAGCCTGTCATTTCGTGTATTTCGGGTATTTCGTGGTTCCAACTTGCCTGAAGCGTGTATCCGCCCCTGCATTCTTCTTTGCGCCTTCCCGCCTTCGCTGTTAAACCATCGGGAACCGGGTTAACCGCCAAACACGCGAAAGACGCGAATATATGAGGTTTTTCCGCTTTCAGCATCTCAGCGTTTCAGGATTTCAGCATTTCGTTAAAGATTTCTTGTCCGGTTTCGCATTCGGCGGCTTCTATTAGGTAGATAGACGATGGAAAACGACGAACAACTGCTGCACGCATACGCGCGAGAACGCTCCGAGTCAGCCTTCGGCGAACTGGTGAGGCGGCACATTGATTTCGTCTATTCCGCCGCGCCCCGGGTGGTGAACGGCGACAGCCACCTGGCCCAGGACATCTCTCAAACCGTCTTCATTGAGATGGGAAGCAAAACCCGCTCTTTGCTGGCATTCGGAAAGCGCTAGCCATGCAGTGCAGAAACGCACGAAATTCCAGGCCCAGCGATTTAGGTTGTGCGGTTTTCACCTTTTGCGGGTGCCATAGAGTAGAAACCGTATGACGCCGGACATTGAATTACTGAACCGATACGCGACCCAGCGTGATGATGCCGCCTTCGCAGAACTGGTGCGACGCCACGTGGACCACGTCTATTCCACCGCCCTGCGACTAGTGGGTGGCGACACGCATATTGCGGAAGACGTGGCCCAGATGGTGTTCACCGACCTGGCCCGGAAGGCCAGATCTCTGCGCCACCATGCCGCGCTGAGCGGCTGGCTCCACACCAGCGCCCGATTCGCCGCAACCAAAGTGGTCCGTAGCGAGCAGCGTCGGCGTCAGCGCGAACAATTAGCCCTTAAACAAATAGCCCTTACTATGACTGCGACCTCTGTCACCCCGGACCCCCAATGGGAACAACTCCGCCCTGTGCTCGACCAAGCCATTGGCGAACTGAGCGACGCCGACCGTGATGCCCTCCTGATGCGCTATTTTGAGAAGAAGCCCTTCGCGGACATCGGCGCGGCGCTGGGGCTCTCGGAGAATACTGCGCGGATGCGGGTGGACCGGGCGGCTGACAAGCTTCGAGAAAAGCTTGCCCTGCGTGGCATCACCTCGACGGTTGCCGCGTTGGGAACCGCCTTGGCGCAGCAGGCGGTGGGCACCGCTCCGGCTGCCCTGGGCTCGCGAATCATCAGCCACGCCCTCGCCAGCGCAGGCACCTCTTCTCTGGCAACCCTGACAACCGGTACCAAACTGGCGCTGACTGCAGCCGTGGTGCTGGTCGTCGCCAGCGTTGGAGTGCTCCTGAGGCCAAAGCCGTCGCCGGTGACGCCTGCTTCGGCACCCGCCATGGCTGGCCGCGATGCAAGTGTCACCGCCCAAGCCACACCGCGCTCCGCCTTTTTTGAGCGACGCGAGGTGACCCGTTCAAGCACCTCCGCCCCTGCGCCTCACGGGCCGGAGCTGTTCTTTGTGGACGACAAGACCGCGCGGCCAATCACGAACCAGGTCGTCGAGTTAAAAGGCTGGGAGAGGAACTCGGAGTTTCTGGTGCCGAAGCAAGTTCGGCTGGACGAGGCCCGCTGCGTGGTGCCGTTTGATCCCAACTGCAACCCGGACTATCTGATCTTGACGCATGTGGATGGTTATGCGGACGTGCGGTTGCGCTGGCACCCGAGACAGGGCGACGTGATTCCTGAATCCTACACGGTGCGGTTGGTCCGGCCCGTGTTGGTCCACGGGCGGGTGGTGGATGCGCCTGGGAATCCCGTTGCCGGGGCCACGGTCGGGTTCAACACCGAAAACCTCTCTGCCGAGGGCTTGAGGGTCGAGGATCATTGCGTGGCTTATCTAACGACGACAACCGACGCAAGTGGATCGTGGCAGCTTAACCGCCTTGCGCCCGAGATGGTCCCGCGGCTTTTCGGCGGCGCATCGCACCCGGCGTATTCTCCAGCCGGAACGATATTCGTATCGAGCCACCCCGAGCTCGCCCAACAGTTGCTGGACGGAACACTGGTATTTCACCTTGGCGAGGGCAATACGGTATGCGGGAGGGTCGTGGACCACGATCAGCAGCCTATCGCAAACGCTCAGGTGCATATAGGAATGCTGAGTAGCAGCTTCAGCCGCGACGCCCGAACGGGGGCCGACGGAGCCTTCCAGGTTGGAGCCTGTCAGGCAGGCCAGGGCATCGTCTCCGCCGAGGCTGATGGTTTTGCCCCCGCGGCCGTTCAGTTAACATTCGGGACGAACATACAACCGGTGATGCTCACGATGGGGCCAGGCAAGCCCTTGCGGATGCGAGTTGTTGATTCAACCGGCGCGCCCGTGGCCGGGGCGAGTCTCTGTCTTGCCCCCATTCCTCTTGAGTACCGCAGTGCGCCTGTGCCACAAATTGAGTTCAGTTGCACTACGGATGCTGAGGGCCGCGCCGTCTGGACTCACGCGCCCGACCAACTGCTGGAGTTTTCAGCCGATGGTCCCCGGCATATTCGGCGTGATTTTATCCAGCTTCGACCTGACGACCAGGAGCACGTCATCACGTTGCAACCAGCGCTGCTGATCAAAGGGACTGTTCGGGATGCCGCTACCGGGGAACTAGTTCCACGCTTCAGGCTTCACATGGGATGGCCCTGGAAGTCTGCCGATGGTTCTGTGAAGCTGTCGTGGAGTGAGCTCGACCGGTTTTGCCTCACGTTCACGGGCGGCGAATTCCGTCATTATCTGAACGAAGCGATCATCGGGGGTAAGCCTAACCCCGGCTATGTATTCCGTTTCGAAGCGGAAGGGCACGCGACCTTCATCACACGGGTCTATCAGCCGGAGGAAGGGGAGACGTCACTTGATGTGCGACTACAGCCGGCAAGCGACCTCACGGCGTTCGCCTACCTGCCGGATGGCAGCGTGGCGCGCGACGCCCAGGTCGGCTTCATGGGGTCAGGCAGTGACGCACGCCTGGTGCCTGGAGGCTTTGAGGGGCTGCTCGGCCAAGCGCTGGCATCGGTTCGCCGGGTGGATGCCAATGGCCGGTTTACGGTGCCTGACGACAAGAACATCGAGTTGGTGGTAATTGCGTGCGCAAGCGGTTACGCCCAGGCCACGCCCGACGCGCTGCGAAAAGCCGGCGCCGTCCGGCTTGCCACCTGGGGGCGGATCGAAGGGGCTTGGCTGGCTGGAGGGCAGCCCGTCACCAATAGGGTGATCTCTTTGGACTGGCAACAGCGACACTTTGGCTTACGGCCCATGGGAGCGGAAGAGCCATTCCAGGTCCGAACCGATGGCAGCGGCCGTTTCGTGTTCCCGCAGGTTCCCCCGGGCCCCTGCAGTCTCTCGTCACCGAAATCTGGCTCCGCACCGGCGAGTCCCATCGTGAAGCTGGCGGAGTTTGAGGTGCTGGCGGGCGAGACCAAACTGGTAACCGTGCAGGATGGAGCCGTGCTGCCTGGCCGATAAGCGCGAACCTGACACTTCCAGACGAGCGCTCATGTCCTTGGCGCGAAGAGCAACCGATGAGAACTGCGCTCCAAGAAATGGCTGGAGCCTTCACCCTAAGGACCGGCTCAAGTCTCCACTTGCTGATCAACCGCTTGGTACTCGGCCTCGTCGCCCTCCTTTTGGCCTTCTCTTTCCTAAACGGACTAAGCTCCTGGCTGGTCAGTGTGGATTCGGTAGAGATTACGATGCAGGGGAATTTTGGGCCAGGTTGGCGGGACACGATGCGTGGGGCCGCAGCAACCAACCGCCTGGAATTCGAGTGCATGCATGCTATTCTCAAACGGGTTGACGGACGAATCTCCGAAGTTACCCGCAGCGTAAACGGCGGGCCTTGAAGATGCACTTATTCCATAAAGTTAGATCGTTATACTCCCAACGACCGTGAAAGGGTCAACCGTGGATTTGCCCCAATAGGGGTTGGCGGAGGACGGTGACCGGGAATCAGTGGTCGGTGATCAGCAATCGGTGGCCAGTGGCAAGGGGGGTGATTCAACCGCTTTCAAGGTTAATGACGGCTTGGCGGGGTGCCCCAGGGTAGAACCGTCGCGGGGCAGAGGTGCGACGGTTCAACCCCGGGCTGGATTCCACAATCCCTTCAGGATTGTCGGTGAGGACAAGGCAACAGCCTGGATTGTAGCTCGTGGGAACCGGGTCTGGCATCCCGCTGGGGAGTTCGGCCATGCGACGTGGTTTTCCGGTGGTTGTTTGGGGCAAGGGGGAACGACCACCGTATAGCTACCATCTGCCAGCTCTCCGGGCTGGGCCTCATGGGTGTCTCTGGCTATTTTACGGCCGAGGGCTGCGGGGCCGACTCGCGCAGCGAAGTGAGCGCGAAGCGGCGGAACTCCGCGTCGGCGGGGAGGCGTGCGGCGCTTGGCGTGATCCACCGCGCGCTGGCGCGTGTTCAGCCAGTCGGTCATGCCTTGGAGCGACTCAGGTGGCACGCCGTCATCGGTCTTCGTGTTCAAGTCGGGCCGCAGGTGCCAATCGCCTTCCCAATGCCCGAGGAAGAAGGTCTTGCCGGTGCCGTTGTAGGTCTTGAGCAAGTGGGCAGTGAGGGCGTAAAACTCGCGGTATTCCTTCTCCTGCTCCGCCGCGGGGAAGCGCTTGTTCCACCAGCGCGGTGCGAACGAATAGGTCCAGACCACATAGTAGGCAAAGGGCATCGCGAACACCTTCCGGTAGGAGGGTTCGAGCCGGGCCAGATCGGCCAAGCTCTGAATGGCAGGGTCCTCGGGCGGGGGTTCGATGGCGGCGCCGGGGAACTTGATGCGCAGCGAGGTGCGGGCGTCGCTGCCCTGGTTGAGCACGTACTGCATGGTCTCCGGGTAAGCGGTTTTGGATGGCTTGAGCACCATGCGCCGGTAGTCGCGGCCCAAGGTGATCTTCAGCACGTTGGAGCCGAGGTCGAGAATGGCCTGGGCGGTCTCCACCATCAGCGTCTGGTCGGTGAACTGGTAGGTCGCACCGATGCTCTGCGTACCGAGAATATAGTTAAAGGCGTCTGCGCCGGACACGGCGGCAGGGCCAGCCTTCGAGCCAGCCGGCTGCGCAGTGCGCGCTGTGGGACCGGAGCAATCAGCAAGGCCGGCGGCTGCGGCGGTGGCTCCGAGCTTGATGAATGCGCGCCGGGTAAGGTCTGTGGTGGGCTTCATATTCTGAGGCATTTGCGTGGGCGGACACATGCGCAAACGCAAATACGGGAATCCAGGCACAGAAACAAACCCAAAATGCAGGACGAGCGAGCTCGCGCGCCTTGCCGCAGGAACTGCTCGCCTGTTGATTCGGTAGGGCACGCGTGTTGCCCGCCTGCTGCCCCGGTATTGCTCCCGTGTTGTTCCCGTGATGTTCCATAGGGCTTCCATAGGATCTCCATAGGACTTCCATAGGTACTCCATAGGAATGAGGGTATTTTTGCCTCGATACTCGCCTTCAATCGCAGGCGGGATGCCTGCGCTACGGGGAGGGGTTTCGGCTGGAATGGAAGCGCAACTAGCGGCATAGTGTCACACTGAGTATGTCTGATTCGCCGTCCAATAAGCAGTACGAGCGCCAGTATTCCTCCGGGGAACTGGTGCGCCGGCTGCTGGCGCTGGCGTGGCAGTTCCGCGGGGATTGCCTGTGGTCGCTGGCGCAGAGCCTGATGCTGCTGTTGCTGGGGCTGGCGGGCTTGCAGTTGCTGGGGCTGGTCATTGACGTCATCCGCCACGCGCTTGATCCGTCGCAGCGGGCGCCGGTGTATCCCTTTGGCTGGATGCCGCCGCCGGGGTGGACGCCGCTGCACATTGTCACGGCGATGGCGCTGGCGATTGTCGTGCAGGCGATGCTGCGGGCGGCGCTAACTTACCAGTACAACATGACCACGGCACGGTTGACGCAGGGCAAGCTCGTGCCGGACCTGCGGGACCGGGTTTATGCGAAGCTGCAACGGCTGAGCTTCCGGTTCTTCGACGTGCACGGCTCCAGCTCGATCTTCAACCGGGTGACGGGCGATGTGCAGAATACGCGGCTTTTTGTCGATGGCGTGGTGTTGCAGGGGGTCAACATGGTGCTGACGCTGGCGGTGTACCTGGTGTTCATGTGGCGCATCCATGCGATGCTGACGGTGGCGTGTCTGTCGGTGACGGTGGGGCTATGGTGGGTGACGCACTATTACTCGGGGCGGCTGCGGCCGGGTTACCTGCGCAACCGCGAGCTCTACGACAGCCTGGTGCTGCTCTTCACCGAAAGCGTGCGCGGGATGCAAACGACCAAGGGCTTTGCGGCGGAGGCCCATCAAATACGGCGGTTCGAGGAGGCCAACTCGCAGGTTTCGAATCAGCAGAGACGGATCTTCCACGACTTATCGGTCTTCACGCCGATCACGCAGGTGCTGTCGCAATTGAGCCTGGTGATTCTGTTCGCGTATGGCGGGTGGCTTTACGTGCAGGGGCGGATTCCGCTGGGCGGGGGGCTGGTGGTGTTCGCGGGCCTGATGCAGCAGTTCAACGGGCAGGTGGCCAACATCACGACCATCGCGAACTCGGTGCAGCAGAGCTTCACGGCGGCGCGCCGCGTGTTCGAGGTGCTGGACGCGCCGCTGGAGGTGCAGAACCGGCCGAACGCCATCGTGCCGGCGCGGCTCACCGGGCGGCTGACGTTCGAGGGGGTGACGTTCGGCTACCTGCCAGAGGCGAACGTGCTGGAGAACGTGTCGTTTGAGGCGAAGCCCGGTCAGGTGGTGGGCATCTTCGGCGCCACGGGGGCGGGCAAGAGCACGCTGCTAAGTCTCATCCCGCGGTTCTATGACCCACAACACGGGCGCATCCTGGCGGATGGGCGGGACCTGCGCGACCTCGACTTGGATGCCTATCGGCGCCAGATTGGCATCGTCTATCAGGAGAGCTTCCTCTTCTCGAACACGGTGGCGGCGAACATCGCGTTCGGGAACCCGCACGCGACGCAGGCGCAAATCGAGCAGGCCGCCCGAGTAGCCTCGGCGCACGAGTTCATTATGGAACTGTCGCACGGCTACGAAACGGTGCTCGGGGAGTCGGGGGTGGACCTTTCCGGGGGCCAGCGGCAGCGGCTGGCGCTGGCCCGGGCGCTCCTCTTGCAGCCGCCGATCCTTATCCTGGATGATCCGACGGCTTCGGTGGATCCGAAGACGGAGCATGAGATCGTATCCGCGCTGCGCCAGGCGATGACGGGCCGCACTGCGTTCGTGGTGGCGAACCGCCTGAGCTTGTTGCGGCGGGCGGATGTGATCCTGGTGCTGGAGAAAGGACGGCTCGCGCGTATGGGGATGCATGACGAGCTCGTGCATGTGCCGGGGATTTATCGCGAGACGGCGCTGTTGCAATTGATGGATCTTACGGAGCGACCGGCGGTTGCCTGCCCATGAACCTCGGAAACATCCAACATCCAACCTCGAACGCCCAACATCCAATAATGGCGCAAACTCGGGTCCTTGGATGTTCGAGGTTGGATGTTTCCCTTTTTCGGGTGGCCCTGTTCCCCCTCACCCCGGCCTTCAACTCCGAGCACCAGGCAGCACTGCCCCGCCGGGTGAGGGCACCCGGCCTACACCCAGTTGCAGCAGCCGCAGGATTCGGTAAGTTCGTCGGCAGGACGGGTCTGACGGGTAGGACGGGTCTGACGGGTGTTGCAGCAGCCGCAGGATTCCGTAAGTTCCTCGGCGAAGCGGGACCCGGCACGGGGGGAGTATGAGCGTGCCGCCAGCACCCAAGTCACAAGCAACCCAGCCCGGCGACAAGCTCGGCAGCGCACGGGAGTCGGTTACTTACTTCCGGCCCATCGAGGACCGGGAGGCGGACCACGCACCGCTCAGCGTCCAGCTTATCCGGCGCATGTTCACTTACACGCGGCGCTACGCCGCCCGGCGCAACTGGCTCTTTGTCCTGACGTTCGCGCGCGGCCTGCAGTTGCCGGCGCTGGCGTGGATGATCGGCCAGACCATCAACGGGCCGATCGCAGGCCGGGACCTGCCGGGCATCTACCTGCACGCGGGCATCTACCTGGCGCTGGTGCTGTGCATGGTCGTGACGCTGCACTATCGCGCGCTTTTCGCCCTTGGGCTGGGCGAGGCCGTCGCGCATGACATGCGGCTGGAGCTATTCTGCAAGCTGACCACGCTGCCGATGTCGTTCTTCAACAAGACCAAGTTCGGGCGCATCATCAGCCGGATGACGTCGGACATTGACAGCGTGCGCGTGGCGGTGCAGGACGTGGCGTTCGTGGTGACAATCCAGGCGGTACAGATGACGGTCGCAGCAGGATTGATGGCGTGGTACAACTGGAAGCTGTTTTCGCTGATGCTGCTGCTGGTGCCGGGGATATGGTTGGTCAACCAGAATTACCGGCGCAAGATCAGCCACCGGTTGCGCAAGCTGCAAGAGACCTGGAGCCGGCTGACGAGCACCCTGGCCGAATCCGTAAGCGGGATCCGGGTCACGCAGGCGTTTGTGCGACAGGAGATCAACGCCGGGTTCTTCCGCAAGCTGGTGAACCTGCATGGCGAGAATAACGTGGGAGTGGCGCAGGCCTCGGCGGTGTTCATTCCGCTGCTGCAGATGAAGAGCCAGTTGTTCCTCGGCGCGGTGGCGCTGCTGAGCGGTTACGGCGCGCTTCGCTGGCAAGGCTGGCTGCACATGGAAGTGGGGGACCTGGTGATGTTCTTCTTCCTGGCCAATTTCTTCTTCGACCCGGTCCAGGTCATCGGCAACCAATATAACCAGGCGCTTTCGGCTATGGCGGGCGCCGAGCGGTTCTTTCGGCTTATTGACCACGAACCGGAGTGGCAGGACGCACGGACAGCCATAGCCCTGCCGCCGATCCAGGGACGAGTCGAGTTCCGGGACGTGCATTTCGAATATGAGCGCGGGCGGCCAGTGCTCGCCGATATCAACTTCACTGCCGAGCCCGGCCAGACCGTCGCGCTGGTTGGCCACACGGGCAGCGGCAAGACAACGCTGGTGGCTTTGCTGCAAAAGTTTTACCTACCGACACGCGGCCACGTGCTGGTGGACGGGCACGACTTGCTAGAAGTAACGAGCGAATCGCTTCACGCGCAAATGGGGAGTGTGCAACAGAATAACTTCCTGTTCGCTGGTTCGGTCAGCGACAACATCCGCTTCGCCCGGCCCGGGGCGAGCGAAGAGGAGGTGCGCGCCACCCTGCGGGCGCTGGATTGCCTGGATTTGATCGAGGCGCTGTCGGGCGGGCTGGGAACGCAGGTCGGTGAGAAAAGCGCGGCGCTATCCCTGGGCCAGCGGCAATTGATCTGCTTCGCGCGAGCGCTGCTGGCGGACCCACGGATCGTGGTGCTGGATGAGGCGACCAGCGCAATAGACAGCGTCACGGAGGCCCGGCTGCAGCGCGCGCTGGAGATTCTTCTGCGCGGGCGCACTGCTTTTGTTGTCGCCCACCGGCTCAGCACCATTCGCAAGGCCGACTTGGTGCTGGTGATGGATCAGGGCCGGATCGTCGAGCGCGGGACCCACGACAGCCTGCTGGTCGAGGGGGGTGTCTATGCCCGATTGCACGAGGAGTTTATCCGCGGCGGGAGCCAGGCGGCAGGGCCAGTGACAAGGTCTTCTTAAGTCATTGTAGGATAATACGTTAGGAGTCTCTGATCGCTTGGCCTGCGGCCCAAACCTGCGCTTGCTCGGAACGGGCTGATTAGAGCCGACTGCCGTCGGCTGCTACAGTTTTAGATGGGAGCCCTGATCACCCACTTTGTCACTGGCCGGGAGCCAGGCGGGGGTGTGAGGTGTTTTTTGCGTGCGCTTCTGGCCGGGTGAGGTAGAAGTAGGGCACTATGTTTTCACTTCAGAAGCTGTTGGGCAAAGAGGACAAGTTCTTCACGTTGCTGGAAGCCAGCGCAGAGGAGGCGCGCAAGAGCGTGCAGGCGCTGGTCAAGCTGAGCAAGACGCTCGATCAGCCGCCGGCGGTCGATGAGTTTGCCTATTCCCGCCGGAAGGACAAACAGATTACGGGAGAAATCAGCGCCGCGGTCTATACCACCTTCGTCACGGCGCTCGAACGCGAGGACATCGAGGATCTCTCCAACGCCCTCTACAAGATACCGAAGACGATTGACAAATTCACCACGCGCATCCTGGTGGCGCCGCAGCACGTGCGCGGAGTTGATTTTTCCAAGCAGATCGACTTGCTCGAGCGGGCCACCGACATCGTACTCGCACTGGTGAAGTCGCTGCGCAAGGGCATGGATCTGGAAGAGGTGAAAGCCCTCAACGACAAGCTCCAGTTCCTCGAAGGCGAAGCCGACAACCACATGATGTCGCTCTACAAGGATCTGTTCAGCGGCAAACATGACGCGCTCCAGGTCATCGCGTTGAAGGACCTGTATGAGCTGCTGGAGAAAGTCATCGACCGCTGCCGGGATGCCGGCAATGTTATCGCCCACATCGCGCTGAAGAATTCCTGAGACGCCATGACGCTCTTCCTGATCGTCCTGCTGGTGGCGTTGGTCTTCGAGTACATCAATGGCTTTCACGATACGGCCAATGCGATCGCCACGACCATTTCCACCAAGGTCCTGACGCCGCGCCAGGCCATCGTTCTGTCCACTGTTTTTAATCTACTTGGCGCGCTGACCGGGACAGCGGTGGCGACCACGATTGGGCAGGGCCTGGTGGATACGCATTATGTCTCGGCGACCACCTTGCTGGCGGCATTGCTTGCCGCCATTGCCTGGAACCTGCTGACGTGGTGGCTGGGCCTGCCCTCGAGTTCGAGCCATGCGCTGATCGGCGGGCTTTGCGGCGCCACGTTCGCCTCCGCCGGCAGCGACTGGTCAGTGATCCGATGGTCGGCATTGAATCCCACCACGCACAAGCTGGAGGGGCTGTGGCCCAAAGTGGTGGGGCCGATGTTCCTTTCTCCCGCCTGCGGCATTCTCCTCGGGTTCGCTTTCATGGCGCTGCTCATGGTGCTGCTGCGGAACTGGAGTCCGCATCTCACCAAGATCGTGTTCGGCCGGCTCCAGTTGTTAAGCGCGTCGTGGATGAGTTTCAGCCACGGCACGAACGACGCCCAAAAGACCATGGGCATCATCGCGCTGACGTTGTTCATCGCCACCACGAAGACCAACGCTTTCGAACATCTGCCAGCCTGGCTGGGATTCCTGCGCGCGCCGGAATTCAAGGTGTATGTGTGGATCAAAGTGGTGTGTGCCCTGACCATGGCTGCCGGCACGGCCGTGGGTGGCTGGCGCATCATCCGGACGCTTGGCCACAAGGTAGTCAAGATGCAGCCGATTCATGGCTTTGCGGCCCAAACTACCGCGGCTGGGATCATTCAGCTAGCGACCCATTGGGGAATTCCTTTGTCCACCACCCACGTCATCTCCACCTCGATCATGGGGGTCGGCGCCACCAAACGATTCAGCGCGGTCAAGTGGGGCATCGTCGGCAATATGGTTTGGGCGTGGGTCCTGACCATCCCTATTAGCGGCCTGTTGGCCTACGGACTGATGCTGCTGATGCGGGGGGCGTGAGGCGTGGGGCGGGGGGCGTGGAGCGTGGAGCGTGGAGCGTGGGGCGTGGGGCGTGGAGCGTGGAGCGTGGGGCGTGGAGCGTGGAGCGTGGGGCGTGGGGCGTGGGGCGTGGAGCGTGGAGCGTGGAGCGGGGGGCGTGGGGCGTGGAGCGTGGAGTCACGGTGGCGATCGCTGGACACGGGCAATCCTTCGGTGTGCTCGGGGCGCATA
>CAIWJG010000431.1 GCA_903912925.1 uncultured Verrucomicrobia subdivision 3 bacterium
CGGCCAGCGTGGCTCCCTCTCCCCTGGGGAGAGGGCTGGGGTGAGGGGGAACTGGGCCGCCGGACTGACGCTGCCGTCCAAAACGTCTTTGGCACGCGGGAGACCGAGCCTCAAATCCTAGTGGCATTGGACAAGCATGTCCGCGCTCCGAAAAATCTAAGCGGCGCACCGGCAGGTCGGCGCTGATAAAGCCTGCTTGAGTGTCGTGGGCTTTTGGCGCATAAACGGCTCGTCTGCCGCCGTCCAACACCAAAGAAATGACTATGGCTACTGAATCGCACCAGCACCCGTCCATGCCGCGCCGCAAGTTCCTCGGCCTCTCGGCCGCGACTATGGGGGCGCTCGGCGCGCTGGGCGCCGCGCCGGCAGAGGAATCCGGGCACGGCCCCGACCAGCACCGTTCGGGGCCCCGGCCGGCACGCGCTTCAATCCGTCACGGCCGGCGCGCTTACCATAGCGAGTATGCGGGCGAGTATCTGAACCAAGTGGCGTTCCCGCTGGGCGGTATTGGCGCAGGCATGATCTGCCTGGAAGGCACAGGAGCCCTCTCGCACGTCTCGCTGCGCAACCATCCGGACGTGTTCAATGAGCCGTGCGTCTTTGCCGCCATCTCGGTCAAAGGCAAACGCCCGGCGGCGCGCGTGCTGGAAGGGCCGGTGCCGGGCCGAAAGCTCTTCGGGGCAGCGGGCACCGGCAATGGTGCCGGCGGCACCAGCTATGGCTTGCCCCGTTTCGCCAATGCCACCTTCCGGACGCATTTCCCTTTCGGCGTGGTCGCGCTGGCCGATCCGCAAGTCCCGCTGAGTGTGGAGATCACCGGCTGGAGTCCCTTTGAGCCGGGCGACGCTGACAATTCCAGCCTGCCCGCTGCGGCGTTGGAATACCGGTTCACCAATCGGAGCAAAGGCCCGGTCGAGGCGGTGTTCTCCTTCAATGCCAGGAACTTCATGGCCGCGGGCGATAACCCACAAGCGGTGCGACCCGTCGAGGGCGGATTCATCCTGTGGGGCGGCGGGTCGAAGCTGAAGCAGGCGGAAGAGGCGGCGTTTTCGGCAACCGTATCCGAGCCCGGGACGAAGGTGAACCATGCCTGGTTCCGCGGCGGTTGGTGGGACGCGCTGACCCTGGCCTGGAAAGATGTGACTGAGGGAGCGTGCCACGACCGCGCGCCGCTTACCGAAGGCGCGCCCAGCCCCGGGGCGAGCTTGTTTGTGCCCCTCCAGCTTGCCGCCGGCGCATCGAAGACGGTCGTGCTGCGGCTGGCGTGGTTCTCCGGGCAAACCAACCTGCGGGTCGGCAAAGACCTCGCGGACTTCAAGCCCGAGCCGGACCAGGCCGGCAAATACCGCCCGTGGTACGCCAAGCGGTTCACCGACATCAACGGGGTCACCTTCTATTGGCGCGATCATTATGACGACCTGCGGCAGAAGAGCCGCCGCTTCAGCGATTGCTTTTATGATTCCACCTTGCCGCCCGAGGTCATCGAAGCGGTGGCGGCGAACCTGACGATCCTGAAGTCCCCCACGGTCATGCGCCAGACCGACGGCAGGCTGTGGTCCTGGGAAGGTTGCAGCGACAATGCGGGCTGCTGCCACGGCTCCTGCACGCATGTCTGGAATTACGCCCAGGCCATCCCGCACCTTTTTCCGAGCCTGGAGCGGACGCTCCGCGAGACCGAGTTCGGCCCGTCGCAGAACGAGGCCGGGCACCAGCAATTCCGCAGCTCCCTGCCGATTCGCCCCGTCGCGCACGACTTCCACGCCGCCGCCGACGGGCAGCTCGGGGGCATCATGAAGGTTTACCGCGAATGGCGCATCAGCGGCGACACCGCCTGGCTGCGCGGGCTGTGACCGAAGGTGAAACGGAGCCTGGACTATTGCATCGAGACGTGGGATCCCGGGCACAAGGGCGTGGTGGAAGAGCCGCATCACAACACTTACGACATCGAGTTCTGGGGGCCGGACGGCATGTGCACGAGCTTTTACCTGGGCGCCTTGCAGGCGGCGGTCCTCATGGGCAAAGCGCTGGGCGACCCGGTGCCGCTCTATGACCAACTGCTGGCCAGCGGCGCGCGCAAAGCCGAGTCGGAACTCTTCGACGGAGAGTATTTCATCCAGCGCATTGAGTGGAAGAACCTGCGCGCCTCGAACCCAATGGAGAACAAGAGCATGGTCGGGAGCTACTCGCCGGAGGCCAGGGCCATCTTCGAGAAGGAAGGGCCGAAATACCAATATGGCACCGGTTGCCTGGCGGACGGCGTGCTCGGCTCCTGGCTCGCGTTGGTCTGCGGCGTCGGCCAGGTGCTCGCGGCCCCGAAAGTGGCCAGCCACTTGCAGGCCGTACACAAGCACAACCTGAAGCACGACCTCTCCGACTTCCCTAATCCGCAGCGGCCGACTTATGCCTGCGGGTCGGAGGGCGGCCTCGTCCTCTGCACCTGGCCCAAAGGCGGCGAACTCTCGCTGCCATTCGTCTATTCCAACGAGGTGTGGACGGGTATCGAATACCAGGTGGCCTCGCATCTCATGCGGATGGGCGGCGTCGAGGAGGGATTGGACATCGTGCGGGTTTGCCGCGACCGCTACGACGGACGGGTGCGCAATCCGTTCAACGAATACGAGTGCGGCCACTGGTATGCGCGGGCGATGTCCTCCTACGCGCTCTTGTTCGGCCTGAGCGGCGCGCGTTATGATGCCGTCGAAAAGGTCCTTTACTTTGAACCCAGTATCAAAGGCGACTTCCGCTGCTTCCTGGCCACCGCGTCCGGCTACGGGACGGTGGGGGTGCGGAAGGGCAAGCCGTTTTACGAGGCGAAGGCGGGGACGCTGGATATACGTGAGGTGGAATACGTGAGGCGTGAAACGTGAAACGTGAAACGTGAAATGGGAAGCGTGAATACGTGAGGCGTAGAGGGCTCGCCCTGCCCCCGGGGCCGAGCCTGATGCCGGACC
>CAIWJG010000432.1 GCA_903912925.1 uncultured Verrucomicrobia subdivision 3 bacterium
ATATGAATCATTGCATCAAGGCGCTCCCCTCGGAAACAGCAGGCGCACGTCCCCAGGAGTTAAAGGCTGCTTGAACACCCTTGACAATCAACACGGTTGCTGGGCTGAGTGACGCAATCCCTTTGGGATTGGAAGACGGAGCTTCATCGCGTGGCCTCCCGTTTGGAGTCGAGGGGTGCCACGTTCAATTCCCCGCTCCGCTGCCGGTTCATCGGGCGCGAGATGCGGCCCGTGCCCGACCGCATAGCCCAGCTCCCCGAACCATGCAAGGGCGGCGACTTCGACGATGGATTCGTTGAGGCTCATCGGTCTTGAGCAGGCACGAGCGAAGTCTTTGGCCGTAGTATTATCATTGTGATAGAATTCCTGTTAAGAACGCTTTGATGAGCTCCCACTGCTCTTCCGTCTTTTTCCCCCGCATCGCCGAATTCTGCAAACGGCCGAACACTTCATTTTCGAATCCACTGACCAGGATCTCCGGCGGAATGGTTTCCGAATCCTCTGTGTCCAAAACCCGAAGCACACTGGCCTGGATCGACCCCGACAACGCGGCACGAATGAACGCACGAGAATAGAGTGTCTTCCCGGGACCGAAGGCTTTAGGACTGATAATAATGGCTGAAGGTTGCGCTTTCCCACACCACGCTAACGCTTCGTCGAGACCGGTGCCTAGCGGCAATTCGACAAGCGGTTTGTTCCCAATCAGCGCCTTGATGCGGTTCGAATGTGGTGCAACCATTGGATCGGAAGCCAAAATCAGAACGCCTCCTGGTTTTACATCGGCCGCAGGGTTGGGTTGGCCGGTTGCCTGCTGAAACGTCTCTGGGTTGACACGCCTCGCTCGGAACAAAGAGACCCGGCAGACTGGAACGCGATCCACTTCGGGACCTCCCTTGGTGGTGAAGGTCTCGTCGCGCTGCCATTCCACGCGGTAGAAAACTTCATTGTCGTCATTGGGCTTGAGGGCAAGCCAGGTTGTCGTTAGGGGCCGGCTGTCTATTGTTGCACTGTCCGCGCTCGATCTCGCCTCTATCGTCGAAGTCAAGTCGCGTTGGAGTACACTCATCACGTCGCAAAACAGGTTCGGGTGGATCGGCAGCGACTGCACCTCTGTGAGCAGAACTATCCTGAATTCTGCCGGCAGCGGGGTGGAGAACTCGCCGGTCGTGGATAGCTTATCGATCCAGTCGGCGAAAGCTAGAGCGTAGGCTCGGATGCTGAGTTGTGCCTGCAAGCCTGTCCGTTTGTATTGGAAGCGAGGTTCATTCTTGCGCGTCCGCTGGCGGATAATCTTGAGAGCTTCATCCCGTTCAGGATCGTCGTCATACGGAGCCCGCGACTCAGGATACAGCAGCCCAATGCCGGACGACGCTGTAATCACATCTGACCGCTTCAGTGACCCTTCGCCCCGCGGCCAAACCTCCTCGTCCAGGTGAATGGACCCGAAAGGCAATGTGAGCGAGCCAGCTTCGTTCAGCTCAAGGATGGCCAGCGTCGTTCCGAGCTTCGACTCGCCCTTTCCTGCTCCCAGTTGCTTCATCAGGAGTCGGGCAATGCCTCGGTTTTGCTCCTCCAGTATCATCTGCCGGGGTGCGTCGCTGATGAATTTCAGGTTGTCGTCTCCTTGCCAGTAATCGCGGACGTTCACCTCAGCCTCAAACAGAGTTTCGAGTACGGCATCAGGCACCGGAGCTACAACCCAACGCACGGCTAGGGTCTCGATCCTCTGCGCCGGGCCAGGCGGCACCACTGGTGCCGGATTCGTGATGCCTCCAGTGCCGCTGGTCGAAGGGGGGCCGTTGCTGGGCGAAATGGTTGCTGGATTTGGCGGGGGTGGTGGGCGGGTCTGGACGTACATGAACGCCCCCATTCCCACGAGAAACAACCCGGCGCAAATTCCATACACAACAAGCGATTGCTTGTGCTCCTGCTGCAACACCAGTTGGAGCAGTTCGAAGGTCTTGACACCAACAATACGACGCAATTGATGGTCCCGCTTCAGTTCGAGTGACACCTCACGTGTGGGCAGACTGGCCAGTTCAGAGCCGCGTTCAGGCATATCTGCCCGGAGCTTTTCCACGATCTGCGATGTGATGCGGCTGCTTTCCTTTTGCGATCCAAGGAATCGATAAATCAGTAAGCCCGTCACAGCGAGTGCTGCGGGCAGAATGGCAAGAAATGAAAGGGTGCTCATGCTTCAAATTCAACATTGCGTTTACAACTCCCCGCTCAGCAGCTTTGGCAGTAGCCTGTCGCGCAGAGTGGCGTCTTCCGGGATGGAATCGGTGAAGTTCATTGTCCGACAGGTTCGCAGCGGACTATCCTCAGGTCATCGAATCCCATGTAAACCATCTTGAGGCTCGCCCAATCATAGTCTTCAAAATCCGCGATGGAGAACTTTTGTTTGCCAGTGATCGCCCCCCCCCCCCATTTCTGGGGTTCAGCAGGGGCTTTTTTGCGCCATGCCAACGCCTTGCCTTCAAAAGCGTAATCTTGCACCAGGCGATTATCGATAAGTGCAGCAATGATCAGGCTCTTTTCCCCTGGATCAGGCAGCGCCAGCACATGCATCCCCACATGCAAAGGAAACTCTGTGGACAACACGTCTCCTGCCGAAGTCCTCATCACCACGCGCACTCGATTCTGTCGCTTGAATTGGCGTTCAGCAAGCAGTGGTGCGAGCGCGTTGCGTTGAAACACCAGTGAGCCGGTGCTGGAACTCACCTTTAGAGAGTCTGTCCGCCGTCCCGTCTGGATGTTTTCCAGCAGCACTGAGACATCTTCCGTGGGACCGGTTGCCTTCCATGAAAGACGCACGTCATCCAAATCCACAGCCAACCCCTTCGCCTGCGGATCGACCGACTCCAGATGCCAGCCGTTAATCGTGAGGGGTTGTGGGCGGGTCTGGACGTAGAGGAACGCGATCATTCCTACCACAAAGAGCAAGGCGCAAATCCCATACACCACCAGCGACTGCTTGTGCTCCTGTTGCAGGACCAGTTGGAGCAACTCGAAGTTCTTCTCCCCGACACTCTGCCGCAGTTGATGATCGCGCTTGAGCTCGAGCGATAATTCGCGGGCCGGCAGATTCGCGAGCTGTGAACTGCGCTCCGGCATGTCCGCCCGGAGCTTTACCACGATCTGCGACGTGATTCGGCTGCTTTCCTTTTGCGCGCCCAGGAAGCGATAAATCACAAAACCCGTCACAGCGAGTGCTGCGGGGAGAACGGCGAGGAATGAAAGGGTGCTCATGGTGCAAATTCAACGTTGGGTTCGTAACTCCCCGGTCAGCAGCTTCGGCAGCAGCGTGTCGCGCAGGGTGGCGAGGGTGCGGGATTGGTGGAGGTTGGCGTGGATGCGGTCGAGCATCGGTTGAATGATGTGCGTGAAGGCGGCGGCGATGGACTTCGGCGGCAGTGCCACTTTGAAGGAACTGATGTCGCCCCAGTTCGTGCGCGGCATCTTGGTTCCGGTAGAGGCGAGGTCAGTGAATTGAATCAACTCGTCGCTGCTCGCATGTCCGAGGAGAAAGCCAAACCACTCGGGGCTTTTCGGTGCGAGGACGAGGATGTCGGTGGAGCAGACGCCATCGCACGGAGCGACGCCGACTTTGTGGAAGTAGGGCCGTAGCTTGCCGAAGAGGATTTCGCCTTTCTTGAATGCGGATTTGCCGCTCGCCACGTCGGCGGAGTCGTCCCAATCGCCGAGCGCGATGCAGCGCCGCGGCATGTGTTCCAAGGCGATGTAGGGCGTGTTCGGTGCGATGTCGCTGGGCTGGACGCCACGCCGCGAGTTGGTGCCGATGTCGCCGAGTTTGCCTGCCGTCCATCCCTTGGGAATATGTCCCAGCTTCGAGTCTTCCAAGTGCTCAGGGAAGAGGGTGGCGGTGGCTGGGTCGAGGGCGGCGGGGGGGCGGCTGTCGAGTTTGGCGCGAACGGGGTCGAAATCCACGAACCAGCTCTGGAACAGCGCCCGCGCCATCGCCTCCAGCGTCGCGTTCATCCGCCGGTTCAACTCGATCTTGTCGTCCAGCGCCCCAAGCACCGCCGCGATGGCTTTTTGCTCGGCGAGGGGTGGGATGAGAATCGGCAGCGCGCGAATCGTCGGGAGATTCAATCGCTCTGCGACTGTGCCATCACGGTAGCCGTGAATGTGAGCCGCCATGATTGGCGAATTCAGCCAGTGGCAAAGGAAACTGAAATCGAGACGACGCTTGTCTGGCCGAATGAGAACCATGCGTTGACCGAGGCAAACGCGGGTGTTCGGTGGCACTTCCGCGGCGATGCCAAAGTAGGTTCCCTCACGGCTGTAGAGAAGGTCACCACGACTGGGAGTGACGCGGGTGATTCGCTCCGCGTAGGTTTCTTCGGAAACGCGCCCTGCTTGGTCGGCGCGGAAAACTCCCGTGATTATGTCCTGGGTGCGGACGACAAACGGCCCAGTTTCGGTGAGTTTCGGCGTGGAATGCGGGCAGTCGAAAACTCCCTCGCTGACGTCGTCGAGACGACACCATGTCCAGCCTTCGAGCAGCTCTCCGCAGGCAGCCGGGATGTGAAGCGATTTTGCCACTAGCGATGCACTCGCAGGCAACTCCGCTCGCTTCCGGCGCGCTTGGGTAGGTTCAAGAGAAGATTGCATCATCGACGTCTGCGGCTGTGATTGGCTTGCCTCGCTCGACTCCCACAAGCAGAAGGTCGCGCAGTAGGTGGAACGAGTCGCTCATGGCTTGCGAAATCTTCTCCTCTGCCAACTTCTCGCCGTGAACTACTTTGCTGCGGAGACCATAGAGTCGCTTCACTTCCTCAAACTTGCGCTTCCTTGGCTCGCCCCGCTCAGCCAACAGGCATGCCGAGTAAAGCGAGATACGATAGACCAACTCCGAATTGACTCCGAAAAGTGCCTCGATCCCGCCCCACAAGCGAGCGACCGCTGAGCGCGGTTCCTTGGCAAACCGCCAATCGATGGCTGCCTCCAGCGCGAAACGAAACGCCTCATTGTCGGAGGCCAATCGATTGAAGGTCTCGAAGCGGGTCCTAATCCATTCTGCGTCTGCTTCGTTTGGCGCGTCGTTTCTGCAACCAGCGTCAATGAAACAGGAGAGATGGTAGTCGAGCAGGTTGCCACGAAACGGTGCGAGAGTATGTTTCGGTTGGAAGACGGCCTTGTCGATTCCCTCTTCTTGAGCCTGTTTCCTGAAGTGTTCGGAATGGCGGGGCTGATGGCCTGCAATCAGGTTCCACGAATATCCGCTACACGCCACTCCCCAAAGTTTGGTGAACCCGCGCAAGACCAAGAGACCGGTCGTGAGCCATGCGCGGTTCAGGGTATCATAGCCAGGTGTAATGTTTGCGTCCTTTGCCGATTCAATCTCAGCGGTGCACGCGGGAGCGAACTGCTCCAGTGCTGCCCATCCCCTGAATCCGACCGCCCCAGCAGCGGCCAAGTCAAAAACGCTGAGAGGAGACTCCAACGGCCTGAGCCCGAGACCAGGTGCCAAAACCGAAGTAGTTTCAAAGCGCGGAAGCCCGGCGAGCAGGATATACCAGTTTCCGTCTGCAACTGGCGGCTCATTCTCCATAAACCAACCTCCTCAGGTTTGCTTTGATGGCCTGCTCCAGTTTCGCGGACTCGGCGAATCCGACTTCGTCATGCGTCTCCGCCAGGTTTCGACGCGACGGGCGGGTACGACGGTCAGGCTGTGCGTACTGTCTAATCGGAAACATGGCCACGGCGTGGCCATGTTCTTGAAACGTGTCCAAAAAGCAGGTTCTTTTGGACATATCCCGGCGACTTGTCGAAGGCATCGACATGTTCCGGGAACGTGTCGAAATACTACACCCACTTCGACGGGTCGCCGGGACAGGTTGATGGCGGCGACACATCATGCGGTGAGGACTTTCAACAAGGCCGGGTGTTTGTAGAGCACTTCACG
>CAIWJG010000433.1 GCA_903912925.1 uncultured Verrucomicrobia subdivision 3 bacterium
AGGGCGGTTTTGCGGGGGATGTAGGCCGGGTGCCCTCACCCGGCGTGGGGTTACAGGGCCATAATGAGAATTGCTGGCATTCTACATTCTGCATTCGGTTCCAGGTGGTCCGCAGTCCCTAGCCCCCTTGTCCCATTTCAGCTTTCAGCTTTCAGCGTTTCAGCTTTTCCCCCGTCGTCCGTGGTCCTGCTCCAGGCTTTGTGGGAGCTTTGTAGGAGCCTTGTGGACGCATGAGGGACGCATGAGGGTGGCTTTGAGGTCGCATGAAGGTGGCTTTGGGGTGGCTACCGCCTGGCTAGCAACACGCTTTGAGGTGGCTTTGATGTCGCATTGATGTCGCATGGGGGGAGCCTGACGGAGTTCTGCATTCTGCATTCTGCATTCCCCTGACGGGGCGGCTTGCGGGTCAGTTGTATAAGCAGTCGCAATGCTGAGAATGGTCGGTTGCGGGCTCGGAGCACACTGGTAGCGGTATGGTACCACCATGGACCTGACATGGTACCATAGAACGGTTCGTTAGCCCCCCAAACCTAGACCGCCGAGGGCCCGGAGGCTTGGGCGGGCGCTTCATGAATATCAACACTTCTAATGGAAACCTGCGCTGCGCGATGGCGGCTCGCCTTGGCAAGCTGGCCGTTCGGGAGGGCGAGCGTCCTCGCGAGCCCTGATTGCCCCGGTATTCCAGAAGAGTTTGGGCTCGCGAGGACGCTCGACCTCCCTGGGTTGGCTTGGCAAACAACCTCTCAGGTGTGGAGCGAGCCGGCCAGTTTCTCCACGCCCGGCAACGGCAGCACTTGGATACGCTCGTCCAGGGCGTAGTCCTTCTCGCCCGGATAGATGACGAAGAGGCGTTGCAGTTTCAAATCGTCCAGCGCCACGCGCATGGACTTGGTGGTGCGCGGCGCGTCACCGAACTTGAACTCGAAACCCCAGCGCTGGCCGCCGCGAACGAGCATCAAATCCAATTCTGCGCCGCCGTGGGTGCCCCAGTAGAAGGCCTCGCCCGGCTCGGCGCGCAGGACGCGCAACACGTGTTCGAGCGCCAACCCCTCCCACGACGCGCCCAGTTTGGGGTGGGCCTGGAGTTCCGGCATCGAACGGATGTTTTGCAGGCCATGAAAGAGGCCGCTGTCGCGCAGATAGATTTTGGGCGCTTTGCGCACGCGCTTGCCGAGGTTCTCGGTCCAGGACGACAAAGATCGGATCATGAAGGCGCCAGTCAGAATATCGAGGTAATGCTGGGCGGTCTTGTAGTTGATGCCGAGGGACCCGGCAATTTCCGAGGCATTCCAGGTCTGCCCGTGATAGTGGGCAATCATGAGCCAGAACCGGCGCAGTTGTTCGGCAGGAATGGTGATGCCGAGTTGGGGAATATCACGGGTTAGAAACGTGCGAATGAACTGCTGGCGCCAGTGGAAGCTGGCGTCATCGGAGGCACTCAGAAATGACTCCGGGAATCCGCCCCGGAGCCAAAGGGTGTCCAAACGCTCGAAGCCGACTTCGGTGCCATCGAATCCACTGAGATCAACGAACCCAATCCGCCCCGCCAGCGACTCGGACACCCCTTTGATTAGGTCGGGCGAGGCGCTGCCGAGGATGAGAAAACGGGCTGGCGTGCCGGAGCGATCCGCCAGCACACGCAGCAGCGGGAATAGGTCGGGTCGGCGTTGAATCTCGTCAATGACAACCAGGCCCGTGAGTTTGCCAAGCGTTTGCCGGGGCGCTTCCAGGCGGGCCAGGTCCACCGGGTCTTCGAGGTCAAAATAGGACTCTGATCCGGTGGCGAGGGACCTGGCCAGAGTAGTCTTGCCACATTGGCGCGGGCCCAGCAGCGCGGTCACCCGGAACCGAGCCAGGGAATCCTGTATTTGCTGCCGATAGGCCTTTCGGTCAATAAATGGCATCCGTGAATAATAGTGTATCGAATACTATATTTCAAGCATTTCTCCCTCACAGCCACCCTCCGCATTTCAGCATTCCTTGCCGCGCCGAAGCCACGCGAAAGCGGGTCAGCGTTTCAGGGTTTTAGCTTCTTCGACTTTAGCATTTAGGATTTCAGCTTTCTGCTTTCAGCTTTCTGCTTTTCCTTAAAGATCTATTGTCCGATTTCGGATTCGGCGTCAGAGGATTTCCAGGCAGGTGGCGGTGGTATCCTGCTCTCTCCTCGAACAACAGCTTCATGCGGCGGTCAGGAGGCGGCGCTCACGGTCGGCGGCATAGGCGAGGCAGGCACGGATGTCGTCCTCAGTGAGTTCAGGGTAGTCGGCGATGATGGCTTGATGGGTCATGCCAGCGGCGAGCCAGCCCAGAACGTCGGCCACCGCGATGCGCATGCGGCGGATGCAGGGGCGACCGCCGCGCTTGCCCGGTTCGATGGTGATGATGGACTGATAGTTCATGTGCTGCTCTTACTGTAACACGGCGTTGATTTCAAGGACAGAGGGACGAATGGCAGCAATTCTCATTATGGAGGAGAAGGGGACACCGGGTGAGG
>CAIWJG010000434.1 GCA_903912925.1 uncultured Verrucomicrobia subdivision 3 bacterium
GTTGTCTATAAGCAGCGAGCCTTCTTTGACGCGCCAGCGGTGCAGCTCGCGTCCCGTTTCCTGGGGCCAGCTCTCCGCGGTGGCAGTCATGAAGACCTGGCCGCGCGACTGCTCGCTCCGCTCCAGCAGGTTGTAGCCGCCGACGTCAGTCGGCGCATTCTTACCGCAGCGAAGATGGCGCCGACTGACGTCGGCGGCTACTTGCGGGTGAACTGTCTTGGATAGGAGTGTCATGCGCATGTCGGTTGTCAGTTGTCTATAAGCAGCGAGCCTTCTTTGACGCGCCAGCGGTGCAGCTCGCGTCCCGTTTCCTGGGGCCAGCTCTCCGCGGTGGCAGTCATGAAGACCTGGCCGCGCGACTGCTCGCTCCGCTCCAGCAAGGGCAGAAAGCCGTTGCGCCGCTTCGCGTCCAACTCGCCCATGATGTCGTCAATGAGCAGAACCGGCGCCGAGCCGTGCAGGCCGGTGAGATACTCAGCCTGCGCCAGCTTCAGGGCGATGGCCAGCGTGCGCTTCTGGCCCTCGCTGCCAAACTGCGCCGCCGAACGCTCGTTGAGCAAGAGCTGCAAATCGTCGCGGTGCGGCCCGACGAGGGTGGAGCGGTAGGCCGCCTCGCGGTGACGGGATTGGGCCAGCTCGACCGCGAAGTCCTGTTTGACGCTGGGCTGATAGTCCAGGCGCAGTTCCTCGGCGTCGCTGGAGATGCGGCGATAGGCCAGCCGGGCCAGCGGTGAGAATTTAGGGGCCAGCTCCCGGCGCAGGCGGATGATCTCTTCGCCGGCCTTGACCAGCTCGTGCGAGAAGCCTTCGAGTGCTGCCGCGTCGGATCCCGGGTGCTTGAGGAGCGCGTTGCGCGAGCGCAAGGCACGCGTGTAGCGCTGCAAGAGCGGCAGATACGCCGGGTAGGTTTGGGAAACCAGCAGGTCGAGAAAGCGGCGTCGCGCCCGGGCCACGCCTTTGACCAATTGCAGGTCTTCCGTGCAGAAGACCACCGTACGCAACACGCCCAGGTAATCGGTCAACTTGCGTACCGGTTGAGCATCCAAGCTCAGGCTGCGCTCCCGGCTGGACCAATACATCTTGGTGTCATGCTCTCCCTGCCCGACCACCTTGCCACCGACAAAGTAGCCCTTCTGCCCGTGCCGGACCATCTGCGCGCCGCCTACACCGCGAAACGAGCGGAGGGTGGCAATGAGATAGATGGCTTCGAGAATATTGGTCTTCCCCTGGGCGTTGTCGCCCAGCAGCAGATGGAAGCCCGGCGCAAAATCAACATCCAGCCGCGCGTAATTGCGGAAATCCCGAAGACGCAAATGGGCCAGATGCATGCCCTCCAGAATGAACGCCCGCAGCGCGATGAGCGAGAACTTTTGGCCCGCCACTCGAATGGGCGACTCGAAGGCGCATTTGGCACCCAGGCAAGCTCTGGGCCGCCAGCCGCCTGGAGCGGGCGCGCCTGGGGGCTAACAAGCGTTGCTCTAGTGGCGCTCTAGTACACTGTGTCGTTGATTCTGCAACTTTTTAGCTGAGACACCTTTGGGCACAGATCATCTGGCGAGGATGTCACTGACCTTGGCCCTCCAGGTCACGGGCTTGGACGACTGGTTCTGCGCTAAGATGCTTGGCGCGCAGTATCTCATGTGACTTCTGCAGCAGCCGCCCGTTCCGGCCTATCGCCATATCCCCCACTATACCCCTACTAAACCCCTCCTATACCCCCAGTAAACCCCATCTATATCAATAGCAGGGGAATACGAGGGGTATAGAGGGGGTTTACTGGGGGTGTAGCAGGGGATATGGCGAGGTAGAGGCTGGGGCCCTGTCTGAACGCAGGTGAGTGAGCGCACATCAATCTGGCAGGTGCGCCGACTCGCACGGGGCGGTGTGGCTGTGGGGAGGCTACGGTGTGGTTGCCAGGAGGGCTGGTGATTATCGCAATTCGAAGCTTGACGATGGCTGCTGACCTGCTTGAAATGGGGTGCTTACGCCATAAGGCGTACTTGGGTGGCAGGAGAAACTATGAAGACTTCTCTATTCTCTCGGCGCTGGCTCGGGCTGGCCGTGGCTGGGCTGACTCTGGTGCTGATCGAGACCGTTCGCGCGGCAAACACAACCATTCCGTTTTCGGAGATTGGGGCCAAGGCCACGGCGGATTACCAAGGGGACGGGCTGACGGTGACGGCGACTGACTGGGGGGCGCGGTTGCATTGTGTGTTTCAGCGATTGGATGGGGAGGCCACGAGCGAGGGTCTGTGGCTGACCTCCACGGTGACCAATCACCCCGGCGAGCGGTTTCGGGTGGTGGCCACCGCGGTGGGGCGGAGTCCGGAGGGAGGGCGAGCGTCCCCGCGAGCCCTAACTCTTTCAGGACCGGACAGGAATTCAGGGCTCGCGAGGGCGCTCGCCCTCCCTGGACGCGGCACCGTCGCGGTGGACGGCCAGACCGTGCGGTTCACGCGCGCAGGGCTGGTGGAGGAATACTCGGTGA
>CAIWJG010000435.1 GCA_903912925.1 uncultured Verrucomicrobia subdivision 3 bacterium
CCACTGCGGGATCATCTCCCGCAAGGCCAGCCGATCGGCAGTGCGCCGGGGGCGACAAATCCCTGAGACGGGAGGGCGCGGTGAAATCCGAAACCCGAAACCCGAAGGAAGGCCGAAATCCGAAATCCGAAGCCCGAAGACAGTGAGCTTGGCTCCTGCAAAGCGGCTCTCCTGCAGAGAGTTCTTCTCGGCGTTTCTCCGCGTTCCTCTGCACTGCTATATCCCGCTTTGCTCGCAAGCTGCAAAGAATTTTGACCGCGGATTAAACGGATATGGGGTATCCGTGTAATCCGTTGTTAACATCAGTTGCGGCTCTGCCGCGCTATGTCTCGGCGTTAACCCAGTTTGGTCTTGGCTGCGGCTTGGCCGCGCTGTGTCTCTGCGGTTAAATGGGCCGCCCGAAAGGAATCGCCGCTCGCGAAAGAACCTTGCCCCCCGCGGCCCTCGGATTTCGGATTTCCTTCGGGTTTCGGGTTTCGGATTTCCAGCTCCGCCGGGCTGCGCCCATGAACCTCAAGCCGGCCCCCTCACCCCGGCCCTCTCCCCTTCGGAAGGGGAGAGGGGGAGTGATCGGCAGATCTCTGGCGAGCTGAGGTTCAGGGGCAGGGAGAACCGCCGCCCGGCGGTTGGCGAGGATGGGGTGCACCATAGAGGGGGATCTCGGGCTGTTGCATTTCCCTTCACGTTTCACGTTTCCCGTTTCAATTCCCATGCCCCACAGAGAGGGATCTCGGGCTCGTGCATTGGCGAACGCGGGCAGAGCTGCTAATTGTTGGGCATGGCAACGAACTCAAATCGGCGGACTCCCGGGCGGACCATGGCCTTGCGGAGTGCTTACCAGTTGATGCGGGCGCACTTCGGGCACCAGCATTGGTGGCCGGGGGAGACGCCGTTCGAGGTGTGCGTCGGGGCGATCCTCACCCAGAACACGAGCTGGAGCAACGTCGAGCGGGCCATCGCCAACCTCAAAGCCGCCCGGGTGCTGGAGGCGAGGAAGCTGTTTGTGCTGGAGGAATCGAAACTCGCGGCACTGCTCCGCCCGGCGGGCTATTTCAACGTCAAAGCCCGGCGGCTGCGCTCATTCCTACGGGTGCTGGTGGAGGAATACGACGGGGACCTCGGGAGGCTGCTTGCCGGGGATACCGCCGCCGTGCGGGAACGCCTGCTGGCCATCAACGGGATCGGGCCTGAGACGGCGGACAGCATGTTGCTCTACGCCGGTGGGCACCATCGCTTTGTGATTGATGCCTACACGAAACGCATTTTCCAGAGGCATGGCTGGAGTGGAGCCGAGGCCGGATATGAGGACTTGCAGCGCCTGTGCGAGTCGGCGCTGGACCAGAAACCGCGCGGGGAGCAGCTCGATTACTGGCAGGATTATCACGCGCAACTGGTCATGGTCGGCAAAGGGTTTTGCCGCCCGCGCCAGCCGCGTTGCGCGGAGTGCCCGCTGAAGCCGCTGCTGTCCTGAAAGGCCGGATCCAGGCGTTGCAGCGTGTAGCCGCCGACGTCAGTCGGCGCATTCTTCCCGGTCACAAGATGGCGCCGACTGACGTCGGCGGCTACCTGAAGCTGAGGTGGTCAGCCTAATCCCGCGCGCGCGGCAGGAACATGGCCAGGCCCGCCGCTGGAGGAATCGAAACTCGCGGCACTGCTCCGCCCGACGGGCTATTTCAACGTCAAAGCCCGGCGGCTGCGCTCCTTCCTGCGGGTGCTGGTGGAGGAATACGACGGGGACCTCGGGCGGCTGTTCGCCGGAGAGACCACCGCTGTGCGGGAACGCCTGCTGGCCATCAACGGGATCGGGCCTGAGACGGCGGACAGCATGTTGCTCTACGCCGGCGGGCACCATTGCTTCGTGATTGATGCCTACACGAAGCGCATTTTCCAGAGGCACGACTGGAGTGGAGCTGAGGCCGGCTATGAGGACTTGCAGCGCTTGTGCGAGTCGGCGCTGGACCAGAAACCGCTCGGGGATCGGTTGGATTACTGGCAGGATTATCACGCGCAACTGGTCATGGTCGGCAAAGGGTTTTGCCGCCCGCGCCAGCCGCGTTGTTCGGAGTGCCCGCTGAAGCCGCTGCTGCCCTGAAAGGCCGGGTCCAGGCGTTGCAGCGTGTAGCCGCCGACGTGAGTCGGCGCATTCTTCCCGGTCACAAGATGGCGCCGACTGACGTCGGCGGCTACCTGAAGCTGAAGTGGTCAGCCTAATCCCGCGCCCGCGGCAGGAACATGGCCAGTCCCGCCGCTGGCAGGAAGAGAAAGCCGGCATACAGAAGCGTTATGCGGTGGTCCCCCGCCTGGGAGTAGAGACCGAAATAGATGATGCCGAAGGCAGCCGTGATGCGGCCAATATTGTAGCAGAATCCCGCACCGGTCGTGCGGAGCAGGGTGGGGAAGAGGGGCGGCAGATACATGGTGAACAGGGCGAAGCCGCCCTGGCAAAACCCTATCAGCGGGAACCAGCAGAGCAGCGCCTGGTGGTCGCGCGGGAGGTAGTAAGCGCCGCACATGACGAGGAAGTAGGTCAGGAACATGCTGACAATGGTCGCCCGGTAACCGACCAGCCGCGCCAGCCAGGCGGCGAAGAAGTTCCCCAGGATGGATGAGGCGATCACCAGGTACATCCCCAGGCTGGCGAGCTTGTTCTTCTGCTCGGGTGTCCAATTCAGGACCTCGGGCAGGTTGCGCAGGTGTTGCTGGTGCCAGAACATGAAGGCCCAGTGGGCGGTCAGCGACACGCCGCAGACGAGCACCACCCAGAAGGTGACCGGCCATACCTCGCCGCGGAAAAGGTCGCGCACGCCCGGTTCATGGTGATGGGCCTGAGCTTTGGCTGAACGCCATTCCTCGGTTTCAGGCACCGCGCGGCGGATCCAGAAGACCAGCAGGGCCGGCAACACACCGACGAGGAACAGGTAACGCGGCGGAGCGCCCGCCAGGATGACATTGGCCAGGCCGGCGCCGAGGATGCCGACGTTGACGCCGGTCTGGAGCACCGCTGCGATCCAGGGCCGCCACTTGCGGGGCCAGGTCTCCGCGAGCAGCGACGCGCCGATGGCCCATTCTCCGCCGATGCCCAGCGCGGCCAGGAATCGGAAGATGAACAGGTGCCACCAGGTCTGCGCAAAGAACGACAGCCCGGTGAAGGCGGCGTAAGTGAGCACCGTGAGGCTCAACGCGCGCGCCCGGCCCAGGCGGTCACCAATGCGCCCGAAGAAACCGCCGCCCAGTGCCCAGCCGAGCATGAAGCCGCCCTGGATGATCGAGCCGTAGCGGCCTACGCTCGGATCGGTGGTGCTCGCGGCCCCGAGCAACTGCGCTACGAACGGCGCAGCTACCAGGGTGTAAAGGTGCATGTCCAGCCCGTCGAAGGTCCAGCCGAGCCACGCGGCGGCCCCGGAGCGCCATTGGCGGCCCGTGATCTGGCGGAGATGCGTGGCCTCGCCAACTGCGCCTGGGCCGGTTTGCATCGGTTCGCTTGCCTTTACACTACCCATGCTTTGAGTTTCAATTGGGAAAGCAGAAAGCAGAAAGCAGAAATATGAAAGGACGGAATGGAAAGCGCGGGCCTTTGGATTTCTGCTTTCTGCTTTCCAAATTTCAGCTTTTCCCCAGTTGCCTGCTCTTTCATCTTTGTTGTCCGCGAAAGACCGTAAGCGTAATGTCCGGGGCTTTTCGCCGCAATCATCTTCCACCGCCGATCCGCCAGCCATCCACGGCAGTTGACAAAGTCTTCTTAAGTCATTGTAGGAGACGACGTCAGGAGTCTCTGACCGCTTCCCCTGCGGCCCAAACCTGCGCTTGCTCGGAACCCGCTGATTAGAGACTCCTGACGTCGTCTCCTAC
>CAIWJG010000436.1 GCA_903912925.1 uncultured Verrucomicrobia subdivision 3 bacterium
GCCTCCCTCTCCCCTTCCGAAGGGGAGAGCATTGGAGTCAACACTGCCGCCGGTGATTTTCTGGATAACGATCAGAATCCGCCCGCCGTCTTCTGTAAGCGGGCGCGCCAGAAAGAACGTTCAGTTGACGCCCTCCGCCAGGCGTGGTAAGATGGAGCCGATCTGAATGAGAGCGAATCGCAATTCTCTTTCACCCGCGCAGCGTAAAGTGCAAGCGGGCGCGACAGTTACGCGCCCTGACCCCAGACTCAAATTGTCAACCTGCAAACGAGCAATTCCTATTCACCCTTATGAACCCAAACACCAACCGCCAGACATCGCCTCGCAAACCACTCTGCGGCTCAAGGAACTTCCTCCTCCTCGCCGGGCTCTTGGCCATCGCCGGAACCGCCAGCCCAGCCGCTGCCTGGGAGATCCGCCAGCTTACCTCCGACGGCGGCATCAAATCCGGCGTCTGCGCCCAGAACGGCAGCGTCTTGTGGACGCGCGTAGATACCACCAACAACCTGACCGGGCTCTACCTTTGGAACGGTCAATACACCACCAACCTCACCGCCGTCACCGGCCTGAACGGCGGCAGCGGCTCGCTCTACAATGGAACCGTCGCGTGGCTTGGCAACGACGACAACATCTACTATTGGAACGGCTCCAACACTGTTAAAGTCACCTCCGAAAAGGCCGTCAGCAAGCCATCCCTCTACGCCGGCACCATTGCCTGGACTCACCTCGGCACCAGCAACACCTTCACCCTCCAGTACTGGGATGGCACTACAAACCAAGTGCTGGACACTTGGCAAGACCCCACCTGGAGCTCCTGGAACTGCTCCCTTTACGACGGCAAAATTGCCTACGTCAGCGGCGGCGTCGGTGGGGGGGTGTGGTATTGGGACGGCACCAAGCGCGTGAGCGTTGACCCCTCGGGCACCGCGCCATCCCTGTATGACGGCAAAATCGCGTATGTCCAAAGCGGCGTTTACATCAGCTATTGGAACGGCACAACCCACGTGGAAGTGGACATGGACGGCGAGGATCCGTCCCTCTGCGCCGGCAAGATCGCCTACAGTAAGCTTGTAAACAACACCGCCTGGCAGATCATGTTCTGGGACGGCACCAACAAACAGCAATTGACCTTCAATCCCGGCACGGTCAGCGATGTCACCCCCGCGTTGGACATCGCTTCGACCGGGACCACCGTCGCCTGGATTCAGAACTCAGGTGGCGATTCCGCCGAAATCTTCATCGCCAAGCAAGCCAATCCCTGGACGTTCGTCATCATGGGGGACACGCGTGGCCACCACGATACTACCAATGGCGTCAGCGTCGTACTTGCCCCCATCGCCACCAAAATCGCCGAACTGCGCCCGGACTTGGTGCTGTGCTGCGGCGACCAGATTAACGGAGACGCCACCAATGGTCTTACCCCGCTGAGCTACGCCCAGATGTTCAACAACTGGAAAGCCGCAATGAACCCGGTAATCGCATCCAACATCCCGATCTACACCGTACGCGGCAACCACGAGAACAATGCCAGCGAAGGTCCGCCGATGCCGGATCTAAAGCAGGCGTATTATGACGCGCTCGGCACAAATATGCCCGGCAACGGACCGTACAACGGCCCACTGGACGACCAGCGCGGCTACACTTACTCCTTTACCTACAAGAACGCCTTCTTCGCCGTGGCGGACCAGTATTTTTATCCCCTCTCCACGAATGGCGGGTATGACAGCATTGACCAGGCTTGGTTGAGCCAGCAACTCCAGCAGAGTTACACGCCTTACAAGATCGTCATGGCCCACCAGCCGGTCTATATTGACCATTTCTACGGTACCAACTCCGCCGGCATGGCCAACCGCGCCCAGTTCTGGGATTCGCTCGGCTACAACGGCGCCCGGGTTTACGTCTGCGGCCACACCCACAACCTCAGTGTCTGCGTTGCCCCCGACGACTACGGCAACAACATCTGCCAATTGCTCTCCGGCAACGGGGGGGCGGAATTGGACGAAATCTCGCCCGAACCGGAGGCCGGCATGACCATCACCTACTATAATACCAACCACTACGGCTTCGCACTCGCCACCGTCGGCGCCGATGCGATGACCATCGAATACTACCTGCTCAACAAAACGGGAACCGTGTGGTCCAAGGCAACCTATACCACCACCGTGCCGGCGGTGCAGCCGCGGGTTTCCGTCGCGCTCGGCGGCAGCACGGTGACCGTTTCCTGGCCGCTGACGCCAGACAACTGGGTCTTGGAACAGACCAACCGCCTGTCCAACGGCAGCGCCCCATGGCCGGTGGTGACCGCGCCGCACATCACCAACGCCGCGAACATCAGCGTGACCCTGCCGGCTACGTCGGAGAAGCAGTTCTTCCGCCTCCGAAAACAGCCGTAGCCCGCCGCAGTCACCAGCGCAAAGGGAAACCGCGCCTGCTTCGCGCTGGCGAGCGTGGCCAGCACGACGGGCGAGTCCTCGGGCACGATCTCGTTTAGAGGGCCGCCCATGGCCTTTTCAACCTACTGATAAGTCCGCGGGATAGACGACACCGAGCAACCCCTCACCCCAGCCCGCAGGTGAATGCAGAAGGAAGAATGAAGA
>CAIWJG010000437.1 GCA_903912925.1 uncultured Verrucomicrobia subdivision 3 bacterium
GCCGGCCGCCTAAACCTGGGCTTGCTTGGAACGTGCTGATTAGAGACTCCTTACGTCGTCTCCTACAGCTTCAGATTGGGGTCCTTATCCCCGACTTTGTCACTGGCCGTGCTGTTCTGCCACGGCAGGCCAAGTTTCTTCATTGACAATTAGGCAACATGCTGGTATCATAAGACATGGTCTTAGTTGCAGGCGCGCAGGGCGTGCCACACTGAGGAGCCAGCCACGTTTCTTTCGCGCTGAAAGAATTGTGGGGCTTCTGGCTCGCAGTGGTGTGTTGAGCCGGGAGTCTTCGGAGTGCTTTGCTTTCCGACCCGGAGTCGGTGAAGCGAGCGCCCCAACCAGTAACGGATACACCGCAAACCAATCAATACGTATGAAAACTCAGGTTCGACTCAGCAAGTTCCTCCGCAGATCTCTGGCTTCGCCACCATTCGTCGTGGCGGCGGCCGTGCTGCTCCCAGTCCTCAGCGGCTTATGCGCCAGCCCATCGTATCCCTCCGTCGTTGAGGGTGACGGGGCCCTGGGCTATTACCGGTTCAATGACTCCCTTACCCGGGACCTCATTAACGTGAACAGCGGCAGCCTCGGTGCCGCCGGCAACGCCACCAACGATTTGGCCCCCCTGACGGGTGGGGCCCTCCATTCGATTCCCGGCGCGATTGTCGGCGACGGAGATCGGGCGGCATTCTTCGACTTCACGACACGGACTTTGATTCCCTTCAACTCGGCCTTTAATACGCCGAACACCCAACCGTTTAGCGTCGAATCCTGGATGCTTCCGGTGAACGACCAGGACACGAGTTCGTTTGGCGGAATGGGGGCGATGTGTAATCGCTGGGCAGCGGTCAACCCCCGGCAAGGCTGGGTGATGTATGAACGCAGGCCCAATGCCAAGTACATCGGCGGAGAAGGAGTGGGCTGGGAGGTCCGAATGTATAACGGTATAGACGGGAGCGGACACTTGAATGTCATTAGTCAGGTGCCTTTCCAGCTTGGCAAGTGGCAGCATGTCGTTTTTGTTTATGATCCGGTTCAGGTTACCAATGCGACCTTGACCATCTACATTGACGGCCTGCCCGCCAACACAAATATCTGGGCGGCCACCGACAATGTCACACCCGGCTACGGTCCTTGCACGGGCGATCACGCCAGTCCTCCCTTCGGGCAACCGGCAATGGCGCTAGGTGGCTATAATAACGGGCAAGCCTCCGGCCCCGGCGGCGATGCCAATCCTTGGATTGGCGGAGTTGACGAATTCGCTTGGTACCCCGCCAAGCTCACCTCAGCCCAAATTCTGGCGCACTACCAGAACGGGACGAACGCCAATCGCAGTCAGTCTTACAGCTCGCTGATTCAATCGCACAACCCGACGGTTTATCTGCGGCTCAATGAAATTGCCCCCGGTGGAGACGTCGCCGTCAACCTGGGGATGGTCGGCCGGGATTCTGGCGGCGGGTTTGGTGGAACAAACGGCCTTGGCACCAACACGTTTGAGGTCCGGCATCCGGCTGTTGGTGCCATCAAGTCGGACAAGAGTTCGCGTGCCTTTGCTTATCACAATCGCAATGGCAATTCCACCACCGTCTTGCCGTTTGATGCGCAGAACAATGGCGACCAACCAAATTCGGCGGGGAATCCGAATCCGTATCCGGGTAACGGCTGGTCTGGTACGCCGTTCACTTTTGAATCGTGGCTTCGGCCCATGAGGGATGCTCAAGGCGGTCAATGTCCGGTCAATAATCGATGGGTAGGCGGCACCGGGCGGACCGGCTGGTGTATTTTCCAACGCAATCCGAATCTGAGCTATCCCTCGAGTGAAGGTCGTGGCTGGAATTTTCGCATGTATTCCGGCTATGGGAGTAATGGTGAGGACGTCTTGACTGATACCGATTACACCGTTGGCAAGTGGCAGCACCTGGTGGTCACGTGGGAACCACAAGTGTTCTACGGGGACCCGGGTAA
This sequence comes from uncultured Verrucomicrobia subdivision 3 bacterium, assembly GCA_903912925.1. GTDB lineage: Bacteria > Verrucomicrobiota > Verrucomicrobiia > Limisphaerales > UBA8199 > PALSA-1440. Next base: position 1,966 of record CAIWJG010000437.1, read on the forward strand.
TGGAAACTTCCAGTATCAAGGGGTATTAACCGCCTATGTTGATGGCGTCGCGGCGGCCACAAATGCCACTGCCTTCTACGCCGCTAACCGGCTGGTGCCCGAAGATATCAGTAAGGCTCCGGCGGATCTGGCGATCGGATCGTACAACATGGAGTCCGGACTCGGCAGTAACCCGTTCGAGGGAGAGGTGGCCGAATTGGCGATTTACACTGGCTATGTGCTGACCCCCGCCCAAATCCTGGCCCACTATCAAGCGGGCACTAATTCCAACTACGGAACGAACTACGCAGCAATGGTTATGAGTGCCGCGGCAGAAAATCCGCAATTCGTTGACGGAATAGTCGAAAGGAACACACTTCCGGCCTCGTATTTCCGTCTCAATGATACCGCCCACTACCCGGCAGCCAATAGCGGCTTACTCGGTTACGTGGCTGACGGCGATCTTAGTTTAACCACCAACAACATAGCCGGTCCGCAGCCACCAGCTTATGCCGGTTTTGAAGCTGCCAACACGGCATTGCCGTTGGACGGCGTAAAGCAATGGGCCAGCTTTAACAACCCCTCGGGCTTGGAGATCTCCGGCCAAATCACGCTGGAGGCTTGGGTCCAGCCAGGTAGCCCCCAAGGCGATCCGGCGCGTATCATCTCCCACGGTCCACCGACCGTGAGTAGTTTTCTCGGGACCTCACCGGTGCCGGATTTTGCCGTGACCAATGCCCCGGAGGTGTTTCTGCGGATTGATGGCAGCGGAGCAAACTATGTCGTCGGTTCGACATTAACCGTTTACACTAACAACGTTGATATTGGTGCGACCACCTATAGTGCTAGTTTCGCAGTCCCGGGTGGTGATCTGGGCAATTGGGTTCATCTTGTGGGCACCTACGACGGTGCGCGTTGGAGGCTCTATCGCAACGGCCTGCAAGTCGCCAGTTCTGTAGCCGCCGTCGGTGCGCTTCCGGTGATTAATGGTGATTGGGCCGTTGGCTCGACTGGCAACGGCTGGGCGAACAACTACGCTGGCGGGGTTGACGAAGTCGCCATCTACAACCAGGCATTGACGGCCAAGCAAGTCGCGGCGCACTACGTGACCGGCAAAGCCGGAACGACCGCTCTGACCATCGTTAATGCGGGCGGTGGCAATGTGATCGTCACTTGGCCCGCGGGCACCACGTTGCAGGAATGCTCCACGGTCAATGGCACTTACACCGATGTGAACCTGCCTGGTCAGCCGCCGAATCCTTGGACCCACGCCGCTACCGGAACGAAGTTCTACCGCTGGCGCCTGTAATCATGCGGCGGAAGGCCGCTTATTCTTGAACTAAAACATCGGGGCCGGGAATTTCCCGGCCCTTTTTGTTGCTTCGCCGAATAGGCTGCCGCTGGGCCACGTTCAGATTCGCCATAGCTCACTACGCCTTCATGGGCCTTTGGGAGCAGCCATGCTCATTATGGCCCTGTCGCCCCCCGCCGGGTGGGGGCACCCGGCCTACATCCCCCGCAAAACCGCCATCTTGTAGCCCTCACCCGGCGTTCCCATCTCCACCATAATGAGAATTGCTGCTTTGGGAGACTCGATCCTTGACCTTCGGGATCGGAAAGGGTAGAAGCGGTCTCATGAAACGCCAAATTTCGCGCCGTGGCTTCGTGAAATCCTCTCTCATGGTCACCGCAGCGGTGCCGCTAGGCATTCGCGGTCAAACCGAGCCTGTCTCCCAGGCGCCGCCCCCAAAATCCGCCACCCCCACCAGTGCTCCGGCCGCGGTCTCCTCGGAGAAGATGCCGATGGGCAAGATAGGGGACCAGGAATTCAGCCGCCTGATGCTGGGCGGCAATCTGATTGGCGGCTGGTCCCACTCGCGCGACCTGGCGTATGTGTCCGCTCTGATGCGGCATTACAACACGGATGCCAAGATTCGCGAAACCCTCGAGGTGGCCGAGGCTAACGGCATCAATGTCATCAACACCTGGGTCATGCAGGAGAATTCGCACCTCTTCGATCACTGGAAACGCGGCGGCAAAATGAAGTGGATTGCCCAGGTCCGGCTCGATGCCGAGGGCGGCTACTCGCAGATCCGGAAGGCGATTGATGAAGGCGCGGCGGGCATCCACTTGACCGGTGATGCGGCCGAGTCCCTGCTGAGGCAGGAGAAGTTCGATAAAGTTGGCGAGACGATCCAGTTGATCAAATCCAAGAAGCGGCTCGCCGGCGTAGGCGCGCACGACCTGCGGGTCATTGTGGAGTGCGAGCAGGCCAAAATGGCTCCGGATTTTTACCAGAAGACCTTCCACTCGCTGGATTATTACACGGCGCCCCGGGCCGATGAGAAGGACTTCCTGGGCGCGCATGACAATTCCTGGTGCAACGATCCGCAGGCCGTTGTTGACGTCATGGCGAAGGTCACGAAGCCCTGGATCGCCTTCAAGATCCTGGCCGCCGGGGCGGTGCAGCCGCGGGCGGCGTTTCCTTACGCCTTCAACAGCGGCGCGGACTTCATCCTGGTGGGCATGTTCGACTGGCAGGTAGAGGAGGACGCCAAGCTGGCCCGGCGGGTTGTCTCTGCCGTAGCCGCGCCCGGCTCGAAGCGCACCCGCCCGTGGTTCGGGTCCACGCCTCAGCCTGCGACTGTCGGCCAGATCTAGCCTTGCGAACAAACGCTGAAATACTGAAAACCGCCCCAGGCTCTCCACCCATTCTAATTTCAGCTTTTCAGCATTTGCTCCTAATTTACATTGCCCTTTTGGCCGGTAGTCTGTTATGCATAGTTTTTGCGATGAACCTCTGTCGTGTGAAATAGGCCGTGGCTGAAAAAGACGATTATCTAGTCGATATTCTGGTGGACCTCGGTTTTGTGTCCCCCGAGAAGGTAGCTGAACTGCGGCGCGAAGCCACCGAGGCGAGCGTGGGCGTGGTGGATCTCATGGTGGCCAACAAGGTGGTGCGGCCCGCCGACGTCACCCAGGCCAAGGCGGCCCATTTCGGCGCGGAAGTTGTCTCGCTCAGCGAGGTCAAGATTGAGGATGACGTCATCTCTTCCATCCCGCGCAACATCGCCCGCAAGTATCGCGTCATACCGGTCTTCAAGCACGAAAACAGCATCACGGTGGCCATTGCCGACCCGTCGGACCTTACGACCATCGACAGCCTCACGCATTTGCTGCACGTAGATATTGACGTGCGCGTCGCCTCGGAGCCGGACATCGAGGCGGCGCTGACCAAGTATTACGCGGAGCGCGGCGGAGGCGGCGGCACGGTCGATCCCCGCATGAAAGAGGTCATCGAGGACCTCACGCGCGAGCATGTGGAGGTGTCGGGGTCAGCGATGGAGGACGGCGCGGTGGTCGAGGCGGATGCGCCGCTGATCAAGCTGGTCAACTCGATCATCGCCGAGGCGTTCAAGATGCGCGCCTCGGACATTCACCTGGAGCCGCTGTCGAAGGTGTTCCGCATGCGCTACCGGATTGACGGGGTGCTGCACGAGCTCAAAGCCCCACCCAAACGCCTGCAGGCGGCGGTGATCAGCCGGTTGAAGATCCAGTCCAACATGTCCATCTCCGAGCATCGGATACCCCAGGACGGGCGGATCCAGACTGCGGTGGGCAAAAAGCTGATCGACTTGCGGGTGTCCTGCCTGCCGACCAATCACGGCGAAAGCATCGTCATGCGTATCCTGGACAAGGAAGGGCTGCGGCTGGGCTTGCCGGAACTGGGCTTTTTCACCGACGACCAGCAGACCTTCGAGAAGCTCATCGGCTTGCCGGATGGCATCCTGCTCGTCACCGGACCCACCGGTTCGGGCAAGACGACGACGCTCTATTCCTGCCTGCACTTCATCAACCGGCCGGACCGGAAGATCATCACGGTCGAGGACCCGGTGGAATACCTGCTCTCGGGCATCAACCAGGTGCAGGTAGCCGAGGCCGTCGGCCTGACATTCTCCTTTGCCCTGCGATCCATCCTGCGCCAGGCGCCCAACGTGATCATGATCGGGGAAATCCGCGACCTGGAAACCGCCAGCATCGCGATCAATGCCTCGCTGACCGGTCACTTGGTCTTCTCCACGCTCCACACCAACGACGCGCCGAGCGCCGTCACGCGGCTGATCGACATTGGCGTCAAACCGTTCCTGGTGGCCTCTTCCACGCGCGCGCTGATGGCCCAGCGCCTGGTCCGGAAAGTCTGCAAGCAGTGCGCGGCTCCCTCCGTGCCCACGGAGGCGGAGTTGCGCACGCTGGGTATGGATGCGGGCAGTCTGCAAGGGGCGAACTTCCAGAAGGGCAAAGGCTGCTCCAATTGCTCCAACACCGGCTATCGCGGACGCTTCGGCATCTTCGAAATCTTCGTCATCGACGACGAAGCGCGCAAGTTGATTTATGAGAAGGTGTCCTCCTCTGTCTTGCGCGCCCGCGCCCGCGAGATGGGCATGCGCACCCTGCGCGAGGACGGGATCCGCAAAGTGCAAGCCGGGTTGACCACCCCGGACGAAGTCATTCGCGCCACGGTGGGAGATGCGGAATAAATGGCCGTGCCCTCCGTGACAGCAATTCTCATTATGGAGGAGATGGGAACGCCGGGTGAGGGCACCCGGCCTACAA
>CAIWJG010000438.1 GCA_903912925.1 uncultured Verrucomicrobia subdivision 3 bacterium
CGCACGTGGCAGGGCCGAATAACTTTTTGGGGCAGACGGAAGCTAAGGCCCGCTATTCTCTGGTACAGTCTCTTGCCCGTATCTGGTTGCAGCAGAACAGGATCCATAGAAGTTACTTGGAAGAATTGCTGCCGGCTGCCGACCGGACTTTGACATCGCAAAACAGTTATTACTACGATGAAGCCGATATTGCAATTCAACGATAGATTCCTGGAGAATGCAGACAAGTTTCAGGGCGAGTTCTTTCGCCGCTTCAAATTGAGACACGCGCCAGCGCCGCTCAAGCTGACCGAGCAGGTTACCAAGAACTATTTGTTTCCCACGTTCTATGGCGATGTCACCTGCGCCCTGGCGGTCTTCCTGTGTTCCTACGAACGCGCCGCGAGGATAATGCCCCACCCCCGGCTCAGGCCGGTGAAGATGACCAGGGGGAGGTCGCTGGTGGCCTTTTCCTGCTATGAATACAAGAACGTGATGAACGTGGCTCCCTATAACGAGATCGCCATGACTATCCCCATCATGGTTGAGCCCGGCATCAACATTCCGGTTCTGCCGATGATCCTGCCGGTGTTCAAGAACTTCGGCTACTACGTGTTCTCCATGCCGGTGACCTCGCTGGAGAACCAGATTCGCGGGGTTAAGATTTGGGGACTCCCCAAGGTGGTTCAGGAAATCGACATTCGGGAAGAAGGCGGCGACTGCATTACTACGGCGATGGAGCAATCGGGCGAGCCCTACCTCAAGCTGCGCGTGCCGATGGGAGGCAAACCGACCGAGTTCGATGTGTCTTCATACCTGTACACCCGCTTGGGGGACGACCTCCTGCAAAGCCAGACCTGCTTCCAGGGCACGTTCAATGTTACCAAACACATGCGTCTGCTGTTCAGGAAGAACCTCCCGCCCGACCGCGAATACCTCAAGATCTATGACACTCCCAGTGGAAGGGTTCTGAGAGAACTCGACATCGAGGAGCATCCCTTTCAGTTGCGGTTTGCCCGGCACATGAACAGTTGTTTTGACCTTCCGAAGGTCCATTAGCCTAAGAAGAGCAGTTCAACCACAGATGAACACCAGCAATTCTCATTATGGGACGAATGGGACGAATGGGACGAATGGGACGAATGGGACGAATGGGACGAATGGGACGAATGGGACGAATGGGACGAATGGCGGATGGTCCCATCCGGCCTCGGACACCCTAAAGGGTGGACACCATACCTCCCAGACCAGCCAAAATGAGAACTGCTGACAACCCCGCCTCACCCGCAAGGTGAACACCTTGGCGGGGTCTGCATCAGTGTTTATCTGTGTCTATCTGTGGTTTCCCCCCTCAGGTGATACTCGCCGAACTCGAGAAACCGCAGCCAGTCGAACATCTGGATGGAATGGCCACCCTCACGGACGTGATAGCCGACGTCGGACTTGATGATCGCCTCACCGACAGGAGGTGAGGCCTCAGTTTCCAGGCCCTTCTTGCCCAGCAACCGATACACCGCGCTGGCGTGATAGGCGGAAAGGTACTCACCGCGCGGGTCCGCCCACCGGTCGTCCACCCCGCTCATGACATAGAGCGGCCGCGGGGCGATGCAGGCCAGCAACATGTGCTGATCCACGGGCAGATCGTCTTCGTGGTTGGCGAACTTCCAGGCGTTGCGACACAGCCAGTAGGGAAAGCGGGTGACCATCTTATCGAGGGTTTCACCCGACTTCCGCCGGGACAGAGCCGCGCCGGGATGGCCGGATTCGGCGGAAATGGCTAGCGCGAAGCGTTGGTCCTGGGCCGCGGCCCACAGGGCAGCCTTGCCGCACTTCGAGTGTCCCAGGATAGCGACGCGTGCGGAGTCGATATCGTGATCGGTCGCCAGGTAATCCAGCGCGCGGGAGGCACTCCAGGCGATGGCCGAAATGACGCCCCACTCATAGGCCTTGGGGAAGCTCTGGCCTTCACGATAGAACAGATGGTGGATGCTGCTGAGGAATTCCACTTCGTTGTGACCGACGAGGTCCTGTTGATAGACGGCAACGAACCCGAAGCCACGCTTGAAGAACTCCTTGATTGGCACGCCATTGCGGAGGAGACCCGGGCGGGAGCGATCGGCATTGAAACCACTGCCGTGGGTGCTGTCGAAACTGAGCATCAGGAAGGCGGGCAAGGGGTTGGACGCGTTATTGGGGACAAACACCAGGATCAGCATCTCCGCCTTGCCCTTTGCGTTGTTGAATCGAATGCGCACGTCCTTGCGGGTGGCGAGGCCATTCATGAACTGGTTATCCGTCTGCACCACGACGGAGGTCACCTTGAGAGGCGACTCCGGCGCCGGCACCGTTCCGTAGAGCAGATTACCGAAGAGCGACATGATCTGCGGGCGGCGGAGGTGGAACCACTCATCCGGAGTGGTGATGGACTTGCCTTCCGACGACACCAGCAGGGGCGGCAGATCGTAGGCCGGGACCCGGGCTTCATCGTAGATGAGGTCCTTGTCGGATTCCTTGGGTTCGCGCGCAGAACAAGGTTGAACCGCAAAGCAGGCCAGGAGGACGGCGAGTACTGCCAAGACCGCGGGATAGACAACACCGAGCAACCCCTCACCCCAGCCCTCTCCCCTTCGGAAGGGGAGAGGGAGCAGCCTCGGCAGCTTCGGGTGTAGTGTATGCTGCGGACTCCTCAGTAAGAGTCTTCTCATAAAGCTCAATACTTCGGCACGGTGTGGTCAATTTCGTCGGACCACGCGGTGATGCCGCCCTTGACGCTCTTGAGGTTTTGGAATCCCTGTTCGCGCAGGAATTGCAGGGCCTTGAGCGAGCGTCCGCCAGCCTTGCAGTGGATGTAGTAGGCCTGATTCGGGTTCAGCTCGGCGAAGCGCTGCGGCAGCGTACTGAGCGGCACCAACCGCACGCCGTTGATGCGGGCAATCCGGTGCTCGTCTGGCTCGCGCACATCGAGGACCTGGATGCCGAGTTGCGGATGATCGAGGGCTTTCTTTAGGTCGTGAACGGTGACTTCGTCAGGATGCATAGTATTCATAGCGGAGGGTGGCGGGACGCCGCAGAAGTTTTCGTAGTTGATGAGTTGGGTCATCGTCGGGCTTTCGCCGCAGAGGGGGCATTGGGGATCGCGGCGCAGCTTGAGCTCGCGGAACTGCATGTCCAGAGCGTTGAACAAGAGCAGGCGATTGAGGAGCGAGGTGCCTTTGCCAAGAATGAGCTTGAGGATTTCAGTTGCCTGGATGAGGCCGATGATGCCGGGCAATACCCCCAGCACACCTCCCTCGGCGCAACTGGGGACGGCTCCGGGCGGAGGCGGTTCCGGGTAGAGGCAGCGATAGCACGGTCCTCCCAGATGAGGCGCGAATACGCTGGCCTGACCGTCGAAGCGGAAGATAGAGCCGTAAACGTTGGGCTTCTTCAGCAGCACGCAAGCATCGTTGGTAAGATAGCGGGTGGGAAAGTTGTCCGTGCCGTCCACCACAAGGTCGTAAGGGCGGATGACTTCCAGGGCGTTCTCGCTCGTGAGGCGCGTGTCGTGAAGGACGACCTGAACACCCGGATTGAGGCGGTGGATGGTTTCCTGCGCAGATTGCGTCTTGGGCCGGCCAACATCCGGCGTGCCGTGAAGGATTTGGCGCTGGAGGTTGGAAAAGTCCACCGCATCAAAATCCACGATGCCCAGCTTGCCGACGCCCGCCGCCGCCAGATACATGGTGATGGGGGAGCCGAGCCCACCAGCCCCAATGCAGAGGACGCTGGCAGCGCAAATTTTCTTTTGGCCCTCCAGCCCCACCTCGGGTAGCGTCAGGTGCCGCGAGTAGCGGCGGATTTCGTCGCCGTTCAATTCCATAGTTAGATCACGACTGGCCAGATCAAATCGGTTGGAGAATAGTGCATAAATGAGCAAACGACAACGAGCAACCCCTCTTCGGAAGACGGAGGACGGAGGACGGAGGACGGAAGACGGAAGAGCAACCCCTCACCCCAGCCCGCTGAACCTCGGAAACATCCAACATCCAACATCGAACGCCCAACATCCAATCCCAAGGGGAGAGGGAGTAGCCTCACGACAACCTGATCCCCGAACCGCGGCGGCACGGCTCAAGAAACTGTCGCGGCTCCGGCCCACGCTGGGGTTGGTGTTGGGCAGTGGTTTTCACCACGTCCTAAGTGAGCTACGGGTGGACGCGGAGACTCCCTACAGCAGGCTTCCGGGGTTTCCTCCCACGGGTGTGACTGGCCACGCGGGAAAGCTGTTGATCGGCCATCTGGGTGAGACGCCCGTCATGGTGCTGAGCGGGCGCGCGCACTATTACGAGGGGCACCCGATGGCGCTGGTGACCTTTGCCGTGCGAGCCCTGGCCGCCTATGGCATCCGGGACCTGCTGCTCACCAATGCCGCGGGGGGCGTCAATCGAAGTCTTCGCCCGGGCGATTTCATGATATTGTCCGACCACATCAACCTGATGGGCGCCAACCCGCTGCGAGGCGGGCCAGTGCCCGGCTTGCCGCGTTTTGTTGACCTCACATGCGCTTACGACCCGGGATTACGCCAACTCCTGCGGCAGGCTGGCCGGGAGTGCGGTTTAAAACTACGAACTGGCACTTACCTGGCGGTCTGCGGGCCAAGCTATGAGACACCGGCCGAAGTCCGCGCGTTTGCCAGGCTTGGGGCGGACGCAGTCGGCATGAGCACAGTGCCGGAGGTGATTGTGGCCCGGCAGTGTGGGCTGAACGTCGCCGCCATGTCCTGCATCACCAACCTGGCAGCGGGCCGGAGCGGCAAGCGGCTGTCCCACGAGGAGGTGCTGGAGACGGCCGAGCGGGTCAAGAAAGTGGCAGCGCAATTGCTCAAGAACTTTGTGAAACTCTATGGCCAGAACCACTAGGTACGGGTTAGTGCGGGCGGCGGCAGGGGCGCGGGAACGAGCAGTAGCGCCGTATTCGAAATTCAAGGTCGGCGCGGCGCTGCTCGCCAAGTCGGGCGCAATCATCACCGGTGCGAACGTGGAGAGCGCCAGCTATGGGCTGACCTGTTGCGCGGAGCGTGTCGCGCTGTTCAACGCGCTGACCTCCGGCCAGAGGAATTTCGTCGCGGTGGCCGTTGTCGCGCGCGTCCCGGGTGGGCCGATGCCCTGCGGGGCGTGCCGGCAGTTGCTGGCCGAGTACGCGCCGCACGCCAGGATCTGGGTGGCGGATAGCCGGGCGTTGCGCTCGGTCAAAGAGTTTTCCGTCGGGGAGTTATTGCCGGCGGCGTTCCTTGAGGTGCCTGAAGATTCGGTTGGAGAAGCGGGGGCGAAACAGTAAGCTGCGCATTGGAAGAATCTGTTAATGAAGTCCGATGTAGCCTTTGCGCTGGAGAATGCGGGATGGCCGGCGCTCCTGGTGGATGGCGCCGGCCGGATCTGCCGCGCCAATACCGCGGCCATCAGCGTTTTCGGCGCGGCCGCGGGCGGGGAGGCCCCGGGCCTTTCCGTTGTTTGGGCGCCAGAGAACAGCAGCACGGTGGACCAGTTTCTGGCCCAATGGGAGCGCTCCGCTGTCCCAATGATGCTGCTCAAATTCCGGGGAAAAGGCGGCAACACGCTCGGCTATCTTACGTCGGTGTGCGCCTTCAAGAAAGACGACCAGAAGTATTTTGTGCTTCAGTTGGTGCGGGAGGGGGTGGCGGGCGGGCCGGAAGCGAGGCCGACCGGCGCGGAGCCCGGCCTTGCGCTCAAACAAAAACTGGACTGCGCGCTGCAACTGGCGCGGACCGTGGCGCTGGACTTCAACAACGCCCTGACGAGTATTCTTGGCCATACTTCCCTCATCTTGAGCAAAATGGAAACGAACCACCCGTGGCGTGACTCGCTGATCGAAGTGGAGAAATCGGCCTCGAAGGCGGCTGAAATTGCGAATGATCTGGGCACGTTCAGCCGCCAGGAAAAGGAGGCCCGCGCGCAAGCCTCCGGCAATCTCAATGTGCTCCTGCAACGCACCGTGGCATTCTTTCAACAGAATGCCGGGGCTGAGCCCGTGACCTGGACGCTGCAGTTCGACCGGAAGCTCTACGCGGCAAAGTTTGACGAAGCCAAGCTGCAGCAGGCGTTCATGAAGATTATCGAGAACGCGCTCCAGGCCCTGCGCACGAACGGCCGCGTCACCGTGCAAACGCGTAACATCGAACTGGCGGAACCGACGCAGGACCGTAACGCGCACCTGGCCGCCGGCACGTATGTATGCGTCGAAATCACGGACAACGGCTGCGGGATCGAGCCGAATGTGCTGCCGCGGCTGTTTGAGCCGTTCTTCACTACCAAGAGCGGCGGCAACCATCGAGGACTGGGTCTGGCCTGGGTTTATGGCATCGTCACTAATCACGGCGGCGGGGTGGCGATCTCCAGCCAGCCCGGCGCCGGCGCCTCGGTCAGGGTGTACCTGCCGGCGGAAAAGCAAGCTGTCCGGGACCACGGGCTCGCGTCCGATGATCTGAGCGGCAGCCAGACCATCCTGATGGTGGATGACGAGGATCTGTTGTTGACGATGGGCAAGACGATTCTCTCGGCCTATGGCTACCGCGTGCTCACCGCCAACGGGGGACAAAAGGCCCTGGATATTCTCGCTCAGAAAGACATGTCCGTGGATCTGGTCGTCACCGACCTGGTGATGCCGGCCATGAGCGGCCGGGAGTTGGTGGAACACATCCGCCGCCTATCGCCGGCGATCCGCATCATTTGTACGAGCGGCTACGTGTGGCCCGCCGGTCAGGAGACGCACGGGGCATACCTGCAAAAGCCGTTCACCAGCCAGGAGCTGCTGTTCAAGGTTAAGCAGGCCCTAAAGCAGGAAGCATCAAGCTGACTTCTTGGCCCGGCTCCCGTCGCGAGACCCCGATATGTCCGCAAGGGACAGAGGCTATAGGGCTAGCATCGAGCGGGCCTGGGGAAACGTGCGCATCTTAGATTTTTCGGAGCGCGGACATTCTTGTCCGCCGGTGGGCTTGCGGGTTGACCATCACGCAAAGGCGGACAAGAATGTCCGCGCTCCA
>CAIWJG010000439.1 GCA_903912925.1 uncultured Verrucomicrobia subdivision 3 bacterium
ATGATGCGACGGGTCCGCTCATCCAGAAGTGGCCAAACGGGCTTCAACTTTTGCGCCAGCACCGCAATTGAACTCATGGACAGTGATCATACCCGATCTCTTCCACAGTTGATACCTTTATTAGTTACCGCTGCCTAACCTGGATATTTCACACTCCGATGGAAACGCCAACCGTGCGCCGCGTCAGGGCCCGCGGCCTACAAGCACGCACCTCCGCTCCTGCAGGCCGCGTGCCCTCACGCGGCGTTCGGGGCGGTGAAATATCCGGGCTAAGGAGATACGGAAATGAAGGCTATTACAGTTGAACCAAAGCAACCCGGCTCGGCACGGTGGGAAGAGGTGCCGGAACCTGACCTCCAAAGTACGACGTGCTTACGCAAGGCCCGCAGCTCGGGATCACGTTTACTTTCTGATGTTCCGGGCTTAGAACCGATTGCACTCGCCCCATTCCATCTCATACTATGATCGGTCTGCAACCGAGAGCCTATGACTGATGCCCTAGCCCATACATTTACTCGCGTAGCCGCCGACATCAGTCGGCGCCAACTTGGCTGCGGCCTAAATGCGCCGACTGACGTCGGCGGCTACACCCGGTTGGTGAATCGCGCGGAGTGTAGAGCCTCCCGACCGGACTTCATCACGAACAACGGCGCGAACCTGTGCATCGTCTCAGCCCGCGCCAGACAAACCAGGGACTAATCAATGACAGTACCTAAGCATATCAGCGCTTCCCAGAAACTGATTGGCGAAATCCAACTCGCGCACCTCCAACTCGCCAAAGCCGAAAGTCAACGGAAGTCAGCCAAGGAGCAGGCGCGCTTGGCCCGGTGCCGGCGCAAAGAGGCGAAGGAAGCCGTCCGCCGTGCCCGGAAACAAGCCAAGCTGGCCAAGCGGGCGGTCGCCGAAGCGAAACAGGCCTTGGCGGAAGCGGAAAGGAAGCTCGCCCAGGCCGTGAAACGCGAAGCCGTCGCCGCCCGCCGGAAGAAGGCGAGGATACCCGCCGCATCTCCTGCTCCCAAAAGAACGGCGCGCGCTAGTAAGTCCTGCCTTCGGACGACAAGAGGCGCGCGCGCCTCAACTGCATCCACCATATCCTGAGCCAGATTCCATACAAGAAAGTGCCGCGCGAGAAGGTCAAGCTGCCCAAGCGCTCGATGAAAGGCGCGTACGATGACCAGGCCACGCTCAAGGGCCGACGATTTGTGCCGGAGAAGTATTGAATCGCCCGCCGGAACCAGCCAGAATCAAGCACCATAATAATGATGAAACGGAACTCACTCCTCATATTGGCCGTTGCCGCTCTGGCGGTGGCGGGTTGTTCCTCGACCCCGACCCAGGTTGACACGGGACCGATCCACGCGCGCAGCTTCAACTTCGTGGATCGAGGCGTGAAACCCGTGATCGCTTCCAGCGACAACCGGCAGGCCGTTCACACGATGATTCAAGAAGCCATCACCAAGAACCTCGCCGCCCAGGGGGTCACGAAGGTAGCTACCGGGGGAGACGTGACCGTGGCCTACCTCGTCATCGTCGGAAACAACACCACGACGGAAACCATCAGCACTTACTTCGGTTATCATGAGGACGCCGATGCCCTGCAGGACAAGGCACAGACTGCCTACACGAAGAGCAAGAATCCGAATTACTTCGAGGCCGGCACGCTGGTCATCGACATCATTGACTCCAAGAGCTTCAAGCTGCTTAAGCGCGGCTGCGCTACCCGGCCGATTCTCCGAAACCTGCCGGACGACGCGCGGGCCGCGCGCATACAGGAAGTCGTGGACGAAATTCTCCTCGGCTTGCGTATTACGCAGGGTTGACGCCAGACTTCTGGCGGCTACGAAAGAGTTTATGCAACCGGATCGCAAGCTGGGGCTTATACTCGAACCTTCCACCGTTGAAATCCCATGAAGAAGACAATTCCTCCATTTATGACTGCGGTGTTCCACTCCCTTTCGCTGGGCGCGCTCGCCGCCTTGCTCTGTTCCTGCGCGGCGACTTCGCTCAAGAAAACCTGGAAAGCTCCTGACTGCCAGCAACCGGTCGGGAAGATAGCCGTGCTCGCCATTGATGACCGGGGGCTCGTGCGCCAGGGTTTTGAGAATCGTTTTGTGGCGCAATTGACGAAGGCCGGGGCGCCTGCCGTGGTCACCTACGACTTGCTCTCCCTGGCGGAGATCAAGCAGGACAAGCGCGCTGCCGCGGACCGCTTTCGCGCGAGCGGTGCCGAGGCGGTTCTCATCTTGCGCCTGGCGGACATCAGCAGTACCTACCGTGAAAGTCGCGCCGGCGACGAGCGCTATGTGCCGGTGATCACCGGAGTCGATAGCGTGGGTTGGTATGACTTCTATAGCGTGGGATTCATGGATCTGAGCTCTACGTATGGCACCTTGAAGCAAACGGTGTATCTTGAGACCAGCCTTCACGACCTGAAAACCGAAAAGCGTCTTTGGTCCGGGCTTACTGAGACCGTCGTGAGAGAGAATATGGACCGCGTGGCCGAGATGGATCCATTGGTCGCGAAATTCGTCGCTGCCATGCTAAAAGATGGTGTGATTCGATGATCGCAGCCGACCTCACCGAAGGCACCTGGGGCCTGAGCCTTTATGACGTGCCCCTGCCGCTCGGGAAGAGCCAGGTTGGCTTCGTCAAACACGAGAGAACTATATGATGAGAACTATGACAAAGCAGATCCGCGGAGGATCTCTGGGACTAGCGCTGATTCTGGGCGCGACGGTGCCGGCTGCGTTGGCGCAGGACCCGACGAGTCCCTCGTACCCCGTTTACAAGGTAACCGACACCCCGGCGTCGATCGCGGCGGCCCCGGTTCCTGACGCTACCCCGGCACCGCCGCCTTCGGCCCCGGCCAAACGCAGCCAGGCGGATTTGGAAAAACTGGTCGCCCCGATCGCGCTGTATCCCGACCCGCTGATTGCGACCCTTCTGCCGGCGTCGGTTTACCCCTTGGAGATTGTCCAGGCAGCGCGCTTCGTCGCGAACACAAACAACCTCGCGAACCTGGACGCGCAGCCCTGGGACGATAACGTGAAGGCCGTGGCACGGGTGCCGGCGGTGATTCAGAAGATGAATGACGAGCTATCCTGGACGATGGACCTCGGCGAAGCATTCCTGGCCCAGGACAAGGATGTGATGGACGCCATCCAGAACATGCGCGGCAAGGCCCAGAAGGCCGGCACGCTCCAGACGTCGCCGCAGCAGATCGTGGTGGTCACCAACACGATCATCGAGAAAACGGTCGAGCAGCAGTTGGTGTTCGTGACCAATACGATCGTCCAGATTCAACCAGCCAATCCGCAGGTGGTTTATGTGCCAACGTATAATCCCTACACCGTTTACTACCCGCCGCCGGCTTACGTGTATAACCCCTATGCTCCGTTGGTTACTTTCGGCGTAGGCATCGCGGTGGGCGCCATCATCGCCAACAACTGCGACTGGAACCATGGCGGTTGTTATCACGGAAATGTGAATGTCAACGTCAACAACAACTACAACCAGAACAACAACTACAACCGGAACAACAACTACAACCGGAACAATAACTACAATCAGAACAACAATTACAACCGGAACAACCTGAATAACTCGGGGAACGTCTCGGGCGGCGGCAACCGACCCACGCAGCAGACCGCACAAAAATGGCAGCCAGACCAGAGCCGGCTGAGCAAGAGCGGTGCACCCAGCACCGCAAACTCGGCCCGCACGATGGATTCGCGAGGTTGGGGCTCCGGTGGTGCCGGGACTTCGACGGGCAGCGCCGGAGCGCGTCCTTCCACCGGAACTGCCGGCGCACGCCCCTCGACGGGCATGCCCTCAACGGGCAACGCCGGGGCACGGCCCTCCACCGGGAACGCAGCCGCAGGCCCCTCTACGGGCAACGCGGCGGCACGACCTTCAACCGGTAGCGCCGGCGGCAGTCGGCCCACGGCGGCTCCGACGACGAGCAATTTCCAGAACAAGTCCGGCTCGTCCGCCAGCCGCTCGTCCTCCGGGGGCAGCGCGTTCAGCGGGGTGAGCAGCGGTTCGAGTGCGAAGAATTATAGCAGCCGCGGGGCCTCCAGTAGCGGCAGCCGTGGCGGCTACAGTGGTGGCGGAGGAGGGAGTCGAGGAGGAGGCGGAGGAGGAGGGCGCCGATGAAACCCAATGGAGAACACAAAACTTTTTCCCTGCCTGATATGAGAACTCTGAACAAATGTTCCGTCCTAGCCGGACTGAGAAGATATTCACGCATCGCCAAAGAGGGCAGCCTGCTGCTAGCGCTGGCCCTCAACCTGCCCATTGCCGCCAGCGCCGCGGACACCGGGCAGACCTTTGCGACGCCCGAAGAGGCCGTCTCGGCGCTCGTGCTGGCCGCCGGCGCGCAGGACGGCAACGCCCTTCGAGCCGTTTTTGGGCCGGCGGTCGCCGATCTGCACAACCCCGACCGAGTCCAGGCCACCAACGAACTCAACGCGTTTACGACGGCTCTCAATGCGACCAACCGGCTCGTCCATGAATCGGACATGAAATGCGTGCTCGAAGTGGGCACCAATTCCTGGCCATTCCCGGTTCCCATCGTGAAGCAGGCGGGACGCTGGTTCTTCGACAGCGAGGCTGGCAAGGAGGAAATCCTCTGCCGTCGCATCGGCAAGAACGAGTTGGCCACGATCGAGGTCATGCGCTCCTACGTGGATGCCCAGCGCGAATACGCCAGCAGGGATCGTAACGGGGATGAAGTGCTGGAGTACGCGCAGCGGCTGACCAGCACACCCGGAGCTAAAGACGGGCTCTTCTGGCCGCCCGACCTGGATGGCGAGATCAGCCCGCTCGGACCACTGGTTGCCCAGGCGCAGGGCGAGGGATACCGCATGGGGGAAAAGGTTCGGGACAGCACGCAGGAACCGTTTCATGGATATTTCTTCAAGATCCTCACCCACCAGGGCAAACACGCCCCGGGCGGCAAATACAACTACGTTATCAACGGGCACATGATCGGCGGCTTCGCGCTGGTGGCCTGGCCCGCAGAATACGGCGAGTCCGGCATCATGACCTTTATTGTCAACCAGCAGGGCCGCGTGTATCAGCGGGATCTGGGCGCCAAGACCGGCAAGCTGGCGGCGGCGATGAAGACTTACGATCCGGACACGAACTGGTCGCACTCAACCGATTAAGAATACATATGAAAACACTCATAACCACACTTAAGCTGACATTCCTCGCTGCCCTCATTGCAGGCAGCCCCATCTTGTTCTCGGGCTGTGGCGGAGGCGGGGCCACGTTCCAAACCTCGGGCAACCAGACGCTGGGCAAGGAGTTGCAGGACCTGCAGGATAGCTATGACAAGGGCATTATCACCAAGAAGCAATACGAGGACACCAAGAAGAAACTCATTAAGAAGTACACCAATTGATGAGACCGCCTGCGTTTTGGTGAGGGAGGAACAGACATCTCATTCCGGCTGAGCCACTGAACGCGGAAAGGGTCCGGGGCGCTCACCGTTTTCCCCCGGAAATGCCATACGCGCAAGGAGAAAGCAGTGAACGTCCCGCTCCCCGCACTCAAAGCGCCGCGTGCTCACGACCAGCGCTGGCTGCTCGGCACGTTGCGCGTGCTCGGCCTCACGGGGCTCGGTTGCTTGCTCCTGCTCCCGATGCTTTGGTCGGTGGCGGCGTTATACTTCGACGTGCGGCTTCCCTGGCTGCGCGTGCCACTGGCTGCTTTGTATGTGCTCGGCCTGCTGGCGGCATGGGTTTTGGTCAAACGCCGCTGGCTCGTGGCTGGCCTGACCGCCGGCGGCTTCGCGCTGGTGCTTGGCTGGTGGTTCACGCTTCAGCCCTCGAATGAGCGCGACTGGCAGCCGGACGTCGCCGTGCTGCCTTACGCGGACATCAACGGGAGCCAAGTCACGCTCCACCGGATCCGCAATTGCGACTACCGCACCGAAACCGACTTCGACGTGCGGTACTACGATAAGACCTTCGATCTCGACAGGCTCCTTACGGCGGATCTGTGCATGGTCTATTGGGGCTCCCCGAACATGGCGCACACCATGGTGAGCTTTGGGTTTGAGGGTGGCGATTACGTATGCTTTTCGATCGAAACCCGCAAGCAAAAGGGGCAGGGCTACTCCGCTATCAAAGGGTTGTTCCGCCAGTTTGAACTGATCTACATCGTCGGGGACGAGCGCGACCTGGTGCGCCTCCGGACAAATTACCGGCAGGGCGAGGAGGTTTACCTCTTCCGGCTGACCGGTTCGCCCCAAAAGACGCGCACATTCTTCCTCGACTACCTGCGCCGGGTGAATGACTTACACCGGCGTCCGGAGTGGTACAGCGCGGTCACTCACAACTGCACCACCAGCATTCGCATGCAGCGGGCCGCGGCCGACCGCGCCCCGTGGGACTGGCGAATGTTGGTGAACGGCTACGGCGACGAGCTGCTGTACGAACGTGGTGCCATCACTACGAACCTGCCCCTGGCAGATCTCAAGCATCGCTGCCATATCAACGATCGCGCCCGGGCGGCGGGCCAAGAGGCTGACTTCTCGCGTCTGATTCGGCAAGGTGTGCCGGGAACTGGATTATGAACCTCCCAAAACCATCGCCAAACAACCATGAATCCCCAAGGCGTCCACCCCTGGAACGAGGATTCGTTTGCGCTACATCATTCACCGCCACTGGCTTAGGTCTTGCGGCGTTGCTGCTCGCCGGCTGCGCCGCTCCTATCGGTGCGGATCGCGTGACCACGCGGCAGGCCTACGCGCAGGTGCAAGCCAACGCGCTCCGGACCGGAAAACCCAGTGGGGAAACGGTCTCGATCCTGCACCGCTACGACCTGGATCGGCTGGCTGCCAGCCACCCGGATGAGGCGGTCCGTCAGCTTCACCAGAAGGCCGTCGCCACCGGCGACCGCGACCTGCTGTTTGCGCTGACAGAGCTGAGCTACGTGGCGGGCGAGCAAATCCGCCGCAGTGTCAAGCCGTGGGATCCGCGTGATGCGCGCGACTACTACCTCGGCTCGGCGGTCTATGCCTGGCTGTTCCTGTTCGGCGAAGGGAATGATGCGCCGTCCCGCGCGTTTGATCGCCGTTTTCGCGAGGCGTGCGATTTCTATAACTATGGTCTCGGCCTCGCGCTCACCGGGCGCAGGAGCACCAACGCGGTCGTTCACCTGGAAAGCGCCCGGCGCCGGCTGCCCGTGGGTGACATCGAATTGCGGCTGGGCCAAAATGAGCTGGCGTCGCGGCTCAGCCAGTGCGACCAGATCCTGCTCGCGGATCAATTCTGCGTCCGCGGCCTGAGTGTGCGCAACCGCGAAGCGGGGGTGGGGGCGCCGTTGATCGCGGTGTGGCCGACTGATCCCACCTTCCGCTGGCGTCGCAGCGTGCCGGCCACGGTTCTGCTGCGGTTGCAGGGGTCTCTGGCCGACCTTGCTGCCAGCCGGGGCGCCGCCGCGCTGGAACTTTACTCTCCGCTGGAAGGCGAAGGCACGCACGTCAAGATCGGCCAGGCCCAGGTGCCCTTGGAGACCGATCTCACAACCTATCTCGCTTACAATCTAAACCAGTCCACGGTCTGGAAATTCGGCAAGATGGGTTTCCTTGCTCCGTCCGAGGTCTTTCCCAGCCAGTTGATACTCAATCAACCCTACGACCCCAACCGCATTCCCGTTGTGTTCGTCCACGGCACATTCTCCAGCCCGGTCACCTGGGCGGAGATGGCCAACTCGCTGACGGTCGACCCGGTTTTGCGCCAACGGTACCAGATCTGGAGCTTCATTTACGCCAGTGGGAATCCTCTGGTGCGGTCCGTGGCGGACCTGCGTGCGGCGCTGACGGCCGAAGTGCAACGACGTGATCCGGATGGAACGAACACCGCACTGCGCCAGATGGTGGTCATCGGTCACAGCCAGGGCGGCCTGCTGACTAAAGCCACCGCGATTAGCACCGGTGACCGGGTCTGGAGCCAGTTCAGCACCAACCGGTGGGAAGACCTGAAGATTGACGAAGCGCAGCGCCAGGAAGTCCGCCGTATGTTTTTCCTGGAGCCTCTCCCTTTCGTGAGTCGCGTCGTGTTCATCGCCACCCCACACCGCGGCAGCTACCTCTCGAGCTCATTAGCGCGCCGGCTAGCGCAGCGGTTCGTCTCGTTGCCTGGCAAAATGGTGTCCCGGGGGAAAGACGCGCTGCGCCTGACCGAAGGATCCAGCGCTGGGAAGTTTTTTCGCGGAAAGCTGCCGACGAGCCTGGACGGCATGTCGCCGAAGAATCCCGGGCTGCTGGTCATGGCGGACATAGCCGTGGCACCTTCGATTAAGTCACACTCGATCATTCCCGTCAAAGGTGGTGGGGATTTGCAGCGCGGCCGCGATGGTGTGGTCTCGTATCAGAGCGCCCATGTGGGCTATGTGGCGTCCGAGTTCATCGTAAACAGCAAACATTCGTGCCTGGACCAACCGGCCACGATCCAGGAAGTGCGGCGCATTCTGCACGAACATCTGGAGCATCTGGATCCCAAGCGGGACGGAATCCGGAACGAACCGGGCAAGCCCCAATGAAGGGTGCCTGTCTGCATAATCCCTGATCTTTAGAAAGCCGAGGGAGCTAGCAGGGCCAATCCTTTACACCTAAGTATTCGACCATTAAACTCACCCATCAATTACACTATACTACACGCGGGTTAGTGTATTACTTGCGTTGTGGGGAACAGTTGGAAATTCCAAGTTAGCAACGAGGCGAGGGCGGCCGCGTGGTTGTGATGGGCCAAGGCGGTGGTCTGGAGGATGGCGTTTTTCATCGTCGCGA
>CAIWJG010000440.1 GCA_903912925.1 uncultured Verrucomicrobia subdivision 3 bacterium
CCAAGGCATTGTCCCGGAGGGACAGGCGACAATAGCCCAACGTTTCAACGTTGGGAACCCGCCTCCGCAGTCCCATAAGTCCCGAAGGGACGGCTGACGATTCGCACTGGGTTTCAGCCGTCCCTTCGGGACTTGTCCTCCGCTAAACTCGCGTACCCAACGTTGAAACGTTGGGCTATTATCGACCATCCCTCCGGGATGAGGAGTCTGCCCCACGCTCCGACATAAACAATTACCCTTCATTTAATGCCAGCCCGCCCGGCTACTCCACCCGGACATTCTGCGTCTGGATGTCCCCCACCACTACGGTAATGATGCTCCCGCTCTTCAAGAGGCCGGCTGGATTCGGAAGCAGGAGGGAATTGGTCCGACCGGCGGCCAATCGGTTTGGGGACGGTGGGAACCCCCCTCCCTGGCGTGCCATCCGCGCGCTCGAATGCGCCGCGGCCGGCCCCTTCATCGGGGGCGGAGTCATTGAGATCTTCGTGCCCGTGGCCTGGTCGATGACGTAGGCCGAAGTCATGCCTTGGGACAGCAACAGCGCCTTCTCCGCATCCACAACGGTGTAGCGGAAGTCCACTGCCCCCCCGGCCATCGTCAGCCCAACGCTCGCAACCCGAATGCCCCACTCGCCCTCCAGCGTCCCGGGCCGGGCCGCCACCACCGGCTTGACCGGGGCCGGGGCGCTCTCGACCGGCGCGTCCGCCACTGCCGGTTCCGCAGGCGCAGGCGCGGGCGTTTCCACCGCCGGCGGCGGTTCCTCAACCGGGCTGGGGGGCGCCGGGCGGCGGGTCAGCAGCCACACCGGAACGCAGATCAAGGCCAGGGCGAGGGTCATCAGCCCAAGGAACGCCGGGCGGATGCCTCGTTCGGAGTCGTTCTTCTTCATACTCATATTTGCAGCCGCCGCCGGCCCTCGGCGGCTACAGCTTCCGGGGGTGCCAGAACCACGGTGACGGGCAGTTGGCCACGTCAATACGGGACGTAAAGCCGATAGAGAGCCAAGCCAGCCGACGGTGTAACCAGTACCTGAAACTGGTCGCCAACGATAAAGGGCGGGTCGGTGATTTCCACCCACGTGTCCGGGTCGAATGAGTCGTTTTGCAGCGGGTAATAGGTGTTCGCCGACACAGGCCAGGAAAGGACCAGCACGCCAGGCTCGGAGAAAGCAATGCTCAAGAGCGGAGAGAAGTTCGCCACCAGCGCCCGGTCGGCGGTGGCGACGAAGGTGAAGCTGGCGGCGTTAGTGACCACGCTACCGCCCTCCGTCCAGTTCACGAACCCATAGCCGTTGCTGGCCGTCGCCCCCACAGTCACGTTCGCGCTGCTGCCATAGCTGCCACCGCCACTGGTCGTGCCGCCATACTCCGGCGAGGAACTGGTCGTAATGGCAAAAATCGACGTGAAGTTCGCCACCAGCGTCCGGTCTGCGCTGGCTACAAAGCTGAAGCTGGGCGACCTGCTCACGACCGTGCCGCCCTCTGTCCAGCTCACAAACTCATGGCCCAGGTTGGCCTCCGCCGTCAGCGTCGCCGTCAAACCCGCCGAGTAACCGCCGCCGCCGATAATGAGGCCGCCGCCGGCCGGCGACGAGCTGGCCGTGATCGTGCAGGTCAGGCCCCCGGCGCGCTGCACTGTGAGATTGTCCAGGCAGAAATCCGTTGCCTGGCCCTCGCTGGGCGTCGGCACAATCCTTGGCACGCTGATCCGGACCAGGTTGAACGGCGTGCTCGAATGGAACGACAGCGTGCCCATAGGCCACGTATCACTGCCGTAAACTGCGGTCACATTCGTCGCCCCCACGGGCGTGTTCGTCGCGTTCGCGTAGGCCGTCAAGAGAATGGGCGTTTCCTCGCTGGGTTGATACTGGATGGTCGCAAAGGCAAAAGTGATGTTGGTCACCAGCTCGCTGAATTGAACTTCCAGGATGTTCCCGCTGTGGTAGTCGTCCGGCACCGGAAAGTTGCCCGAGAACAGGGACAGTTTGTACCTGCCCAGGCTCACAGCCGTTTGGACTGAGAACCCCGCGCCCACCGCCCGGAAATGCGCCGTTACCCCGTCAGCCGCCTGGTCCACGGGCAAAGGCTGATACAGGTCGAGCCCGGGCACGCCGGTATCGAAGTTGAACAGGGCGCTCTGGGCCGACGCCGTGTGAGCTACGAGCAGGAGAGTCAGGAGACCGGCGGCAACGTGAACCGTGAGGCGGCATTGATCCCGCAGGATCGGGAAAGGGTTTTTCATAAGCGAATATACCATTCAGTGTCGTGCTTCTTCAAGTCGTCTTTCGCCGCGGGTGCGCATCTTAGATTTTACGGAGCGCGGACATTCTTGTCCGCCGGTGCGCTTGCGGGTTGACCATCACG
>CAIWJG010000441.1 GCA_903912925.1 uncultured Verrucomicrobia subdivision 3 bacterium
CTCGAAGTCGCTTTGGGGAAGCTTTGAAGTGGCCTTGAGGTGGCTTGAGGGTGGCTTGAGGGTGGCTTGAGGGTGGCTTGAGGGTGGCTTTGAGGTAGCCTTAGGGTCGCAACCCCCTCCCAAGTAGGTGGCTTTGAGGTGGCTCTGATATGGCTTTGATGTGGCTTGAGGGTGGCTTGAGGGTGGCTTTAAGCGCGAGGGCCTCCGGACACTGCCCCCGCCGTTACGGCCGCAGGATCGGAGCGCGGCGGTCCCCAGCCGCAGCCACACCGGCCACGCACGGGTGCCTGAGCCGGCCGAAACCCAGCGCTTGGGTGGACGGGCTGCGGCTGAGGACAGCCGCGCTCCGCGGGGGCAGCGCCCGAGGCGCCCTTTAAGCACTAGGGCCCGCATTCCGTTTTTCTTTCTGCTTGAGGACGCGTTCTTCGTGATCCGGAAAGTGCTTGTGTACGCACTCGGGACAGATCCCGTGGCTGAACTTGGCCTCGGAACGGCCCGCAATATACGACTCGATTTGCTTCCAATAACCGTGGTCATCCCGGATCTTTTTGCAGTAGGCGCAAATCGGTAACAGCCCGCTCAACAGTTTCACCCGGGCCAGGGCCACTTGCAGTTCCTGAATCAATCGCTCCCGCTCCGCCTCGGCGCGGTGGCGGTCGGTGACATCCAGCACGGCGGCGCGGCACTCCTGCCGGCCCTCGGAAGCCACGGCCTCGACGTGAACAAAGAGCGGTTCCTTTACCGCTCTTAGCAGTGCCACCTCGCAGCATTGCCGGTCCGTTGCCGCAAAGGTCTTTTCCAGGCAGTCGTTGAGGGTGCGCCGGTCTGCCTCGGCCACCAGCAACCCCAAACGCCGGTTCAGCAGCTCGGCGCGCTCGATGCCAAGCAGCCGGGCGCCCGTGAGATTGACGGCGAGGATGGTTCCGTCCGGGGCGAGGTTGAAGTAGCCTGTCGGGGCAAAGTCGTAGAGATCGGTGTATTGGGCCAGCAGCGCCTCCATCCGGGCGCGCGCCTGCTGGAGCTCCTCGTTCTGCATCTCCAGCTCGATCTGGTGGACCTGCAGCTCGTGGACGAGCCGCGCCGTTTCCGGTTCCGTCTTCTGTCCCCTGTCCTCGGTCCTCCGGCTCTTCAGCCGCTCCTCGGCCAGGCGGCGCAGCTCGGCGCCGTCCGGCGGCTGGTCCGGGTTCCTTTTCATGACTTGGTCTTTTCCCAGAATCATCGGTTACTGATGACGTGAAACGTGAAACGTGAAACGTGAAACACGCTCCCCCCGCTCCCCCCCGCTCCCACGCTCCCCCCGCTCCCCCCGCTCCCACGCTCCCCACGCTCCCCACGCTCCCACGCTCCCCACGCTCCCACGCTCCCCACGCTCCCACGCTCCACGCTCACTTAACGTCCCTCTTTACGTTGTATTTCCGCCTGCAACTTCGCCCCGGCCCGGCCGATCTCCGCGTCCTGTTCCACGATATGTTTTTCCAGGCCGGCCTGCGTGGTCCGCAGCTTCCCCTCGAGCGCCTTGGAAGCGGTGATGTCGGCAAAGGTGATGACCACGCCGTCAATCATGTTTTCCAGCGTGCGGTAGGGCATCATGCGCACCAGGAAGCAGCGCCCGTCGCGCGCGATGGCCGCTTGCTCGTGAATGGCCAGCGTCCGCAGCACCTCGCGCGCGTTTTCGACCAGTGTCGGGTAGGTTAGTTCCGAGGCGATGTCGGTGATGGGCCGGCCCACGTCGCCCGGGATGAGCTTGAACACCCGGTTCGACCCGGCCGTGAAGAGGCGCACGCGCAGCGCGGTGTCCAGGAACACGGTGGCGACCTCCGTGCTGTCGAGCAGGTTCTTCATGTCGTTGTTGAGCCGCGACAGGCCGTCCACCTTATGCACGAGCTCGGCGTTGAGGGTCTGCAGCTCCTCGTTCATGGACTGCATCTCTTCCTTGGAGGTGGTCAGTTCCTCGTTGGTGGACTGGAGTTCCTCGTTGGCGGACTGGAGTTCCTCGTTGCTGGACTTGGCTTCTTCCTGGAAGGTCTGCATTTCTTCGCGGGTGGTCCGCAACTCCTGGCGGAGTTGATCGAGGTCCTGCTCCAGCGCCGCCAACTGGGCGCTGGTGGCGGGAGTGTGCTTAGCTTTGCCCGACCCTTTAGTTTCCAGGGGTATCTCGACGTCCGTAAAGACGATCATCACCAACCCTTGCAGCGCCTCCGGCTTCTGGACGACCTGAAGCAGGAGGTCCACCGTCTGCTTGCCGCCATTGGTCCCGACTACCACGTTCTTGCGGATGACCGGGTCTTTTTGCCGGAGCGCCTTCCGGAAGGCGTCGTTGAGATCGAGGCTCAGGCCCTCGCGGGCCATGGCAAAGATATTCATATTGGCCTTGCCCATCGCCGGCTCCAGATATTTGCCCGTCCGCCCGCTGATGAAAACGATGTCGCCCTCTTTGTTAACGATCACCGCCGCCGGGGAATACCGGCTCAAAAGCAGTTGCTCCGCCTCCGACTGGAGGTTGGCTGGCTGCTTGAGCGGCCTCGGCGGCTCCGCCCGCAGGGGGGGAACGAACGCGCCGGAAAACGTGATCTTCTCAATCTGCGGATCGGATTCGAGCCGCCGGTAAAGCCGCGTCCGGGCGTCCAGCGGCGTGAACAGGTCGCTAAACTCGCCCACGGTCTCGGCGCTGCCCAGGAGCAGAAAGCCGCCGGGATTGAGGCTATAGTGAAAGAGCGGTATGAGCTTCTTCTGCAGCTCCGCCGTCAGGTAGATGAGCAAGTTGCGGCAGCTCACCAGGTCGAGTTTGGTGAACGGCGGGTCCATGATGACGTTTTGCGGCGCAAAGATCACCATCTCCCGGACCGGCTTGGTCACCTGGTAGCCGTGCTGCACCTGGACGAAGTATTGGCTCAGCCGCTCCGGCGACAGGTCCGCGGCGATGTTGGCCGGGAATATACCGGTGCGGGCTTTCTCGATGGCCTCCCGGTCCAGGTCGGTCGCGAAGATCTGGAGCGAGTAGTTGCCGGATGGCTTGGTCTGCTCCAGCACCTCTTTGAAGAGGATGGCCAGGGAATAGGCTTCCTCGCCGGTGGAGCAGCCGGGGACCCAGATTCGCAGCGCCCGGCTGGGCGGGCGGTCTTTGAGCAGCGCCGGCAGCACCCGACCCTTCAACTCTTCCCACACCGCCGGGTCGCGGAAGAAGCTCGTTACCCCGATCAGCAGTTCCTTGAACAGCAGATCCGTCTCGCGGGGATTCTCCTGGAGAAACCGGACATAGCCGGTGATGCGGTCGATCTGGTGAATGCCCATGCGCCGCTCGATGCGGCGGTAGATGGTGGTCTTCTTGTAGAGGGAGAAATCGTGGCCGGTCTGCGCCCGCAACAGGATGACGACCTTCTCGAAGGCGCTATGGCTCTTGTCCTCGTAGGCCAGCGCGGGCTGGACGATCAGGGGGATGTGTTGGAGATAGGCGCAGATCTTGCCGGGCAGCAACTCCACCGGGCCGACCACGTCCGCCAACCCGGCGTCAATGGCGCTGCGGGGCATGCCGTCGAACTTGGCCGTGGCCGGGTCCTGCACGAAGACCACCCCCGCCTTGCCCTTGATGGCTTTGAGACCCAGCGTGCCGTCCGTGCCCATGCCCGAAAGAATGACGCCAATGCTGCGCTCTTCCAGGTCATCGGCCAGGGAGCGCAAAAAGAAATCAATCGGCAGCCGCAGCCCGCGCGGCGCGGCCGGATCGAGCAGGTGCAGGATCCCGTGCAGGATGGACATGTCCTTGTTCGGCGGAATCACATAGACGCACTCCGGCTGAACCCGGGTGCGGTCCTTGACCTGCATCACCTTCATGCTGGTGGCGCGCTGCAGCAGCTCGGGCATGATGCCCTTGTGCGTCGGGTCGAGGTGCTGGACGATGACATAGGCCATGCCGCTGCCTGGCGGCACGTTGCGCAAGAACAGTTCCAGCGCCTCCAACCCCCCGGCGGAGGCGCCGATGCCGACGACGGGAAAGGGGCGGGCAGGCGGCGTGGGGGCGGCGGGCGGCGGCGTTTTGCGGGGGCTCGTGGCGGGTTTCTGGAGGCGGCGTTTTTTCATAGTCATCAGTGTTCAGTCATTAGTCACTCGGTCCTCGGACAAGTCACGCGCAATTCATGCAGTTTAAGATCAAGCATGAGCCCCATGCTGCGCTTTGCCAAGCTGCTAGGCAATAGCGAATTTGCGTGGCGGCGGGCTGCGGGCGCAGGACAGTTTTCTGGAGCGCGGACATTCTTGTCCGCCGGTGGGCTTGCGGGTTGACCCTCACGCCAAGGCGGACAAGCATGTCCAATGCCGCCAGGATTTGCTGCCAGAGAAGCCCCGTAAAACCGGGCCAAGTCCTTGTCCCGGAGGGACAGGCGATAATAGCCCAACGTTGAAACAGATTTCTGTTAGGGGGTGTTAATTCGACACGGGGGGCTAGTCGGGCGCACGACAGAGTTCTTCGGGGTGGGCGGCCGACTCTCATTAACACCTCGCTTCAGCGAGGTGGGTGTGGCTTGCGAACCGGCTCCCCAACCGCTTCAGCGGTTTACGGTGGCGGGTAAACCGCTGAAGTGGTTCCGCCCCCGAGACCACCGCCCCACTGCCGTTGAATTAAGGAATGACCGGGAGTGCGACGTGCCTTCTCCCTCTCCCCGTCGGACGGGGAGAGGGCTGGGGTGAGGGGAATCGGCGGGGTTGGCACGGCCCTCCTCACCCCGCGTCTTGCGCCCATTTGCCTGGCTGCGTTAGCTGCCGTCTTTAGGTTCAAATAAGCTTTTGTTCCGCACCGGTTTAAGGGCTACGCTCTGCTTTGCGAATGCAGCGCAGCCAAACCAGTTCAGTCCTGGCACCGGAGCCGAAAGCTTCCGCCGCTGAATTGCGTCATACTCCAGGCGCCCCGGCCCGCCTGCCTAAGCTGCTGGCGCCAGCGGGCGATTGGGAATGCGCGAAGGCGGCGGTGGAGAACGGGGCGGACGCAATCTACTTCGGCCTCGAGCGGTTCAACGCGCGGATGCGGGCGAATAACTTCACCGAAGCCGATCTGCCAAAACTCATGGCGTTCCTGCACCGGCGCGGGGTGAAGGGGTATGTGACCTTCAACATCCTCGTCTTCGAAAATGAAATGGCCCAGGCCGAGCAGTTTACGCGCACGATGATTGCGGCGGGCGTGGATGCCGCGGTGGTGCAGGATGTCGGCGTGTGCCGGTTGATTCGGCAGATCTCGCCCGACTTTCCGATTCACGTTTCGACGCAGATGACCATCACCAGCGCCGCCGGCGTGGAGTTTGCGCGTGAGTTGGAATGCAACCTCGTCGTCCTCGCCCGGGAATGCTCGCTCAAGGAGATCGAAGCCCTTCAATGCTCTCAACGAGCAACTTCCCGTGAACCTCAAAGCGATCGAGTCAGCCCCCTCCCTTCCCTGCCCCTGAACCTCGGCTCGCCAGAGAGCTGCCGGCGCTTCCCCCTCGCCCCTTCCGAAGGGGAGAGGGCCGGGGTGAGGGGTCCGACTTGGGCTTCAGAGGCACAAAGCGCGTCAGAATGTCGGGGGGAGGGGTTGGTTCATCGCCCGGAACCACGACGAGAGACCGCGGAGTCTGCCCAGCATCCACTTCCGCTGGAGGTCTTCATCCATGGCGCCCTGTGCGTCGCTTACTCGGGCCAATGCCTGACGAGTGAGGCGCTGGGGGGACGCTCGGCCAACCGCGGTGAGTGCGCGCAAGCCTGCCGGATGCCGTATGATTTGATCGCCGATGGCAAGCTCGTTCCTCTCGGTGACCGGAAGTATCTGCTCAGCCCGCAAGACCTGGCCGGGTTGGAAGTGCTGCCGGAGCTGGTGCGGATCGGCGTGGCGTCCTTGAAGATCGAGGGCCGGCTCAAGTCGCCGGAGTACGTGGCCAACATCACGCGCATCTATCGGGACGCGCTCGATCGATTGGGCGGCGAGGCGCGGCCAACGGGTGACGACCGCTACGCGATGGAGATGGCGTTCTCGCGCGGGCTTTACACCGGCTGGTTCCGCGGCATGAACAACCAGGCGCTGGTTCATGCTCGGTTCGGCAAGAAGCGCGGCGTGTTCCTCGGCGAAGTGGCCCGCGTCGAGAACGAGAGCGTCTGGGTCAGGCTGCAGGCGCCCCTGAAGCCGGGGGATGGGGTGGTGTTTGATGCGGGGCATCCCGAGGGGGAGGAAGAGGGAGGGAGAGTCTATGAAGTCCGAAGGCCGAAGTCCGAAGGCCGAAATGGCGGGCTGGCGGAACTGCGGTTTGGATGGGAGGACATCGAGTTCAACCGCATTCACGTCGGCGATAAGCTTTGGAAGACGAGCGACCCGGAAATGGATCGCCGGCTGCGACAGAGCTTTGCGGGTGACACGCCTGGATTCCAGCGTCCGCTTCAGATGGAGGTGCATGGGCTGGCCGGCAAACCGCTCACCCTTATTGCGCGGGACGAATTGGGCCACGTGGTCCGCTGCGACTCGGCGATGCCGCTGGTCCCGGCGGAGAAGCAACCGCTCACCAACGACCGGTTGCGGGCGCAACTCGGCCGGTTGGGCGGCACGCCGTTCAAGCTGGGGGAACTGAAGAACTGCCTGGCGGGCGATGTAGTGTTGCCCATTAGCGAGTTGAACCGCCTGCGTCGCACGGTGGCCCTGGAAATAGAAACGCTGCGCGCCCAGCCGAAACGATGGACGCTGGAGTGCGGAGTGCGGAGTGCAGAATGCGGAGTTGAAGACCCGCTCATCTACGACCAGGGAAGCGGACCCGGCGAGGCGGGCGTCGTCTTCCTGGCTGGCACACCCGAGGCAGCCGAATTGTGCGAGAACCGGACTCCGCCGCTCCCTCTCCCCAAGGGAGAGGGTTGGGGTGAGGGGGAACGAGCCTTACGAACACAACCCGCGTGCCATCGAGATGCAGATCCGAGTAAGGAGCAGATTGCAAAAGGTGGCGCTGCGGACACCGCTGCGCACTCCGCCCTCCCCACTCCCCACTTGATCGTCCTGGTGCGCAACCTCGCACAACTCGAAGCTGCCTTGGAGAGCGGCCTGGAGACATTCTACTGTGAATTCGAAGACCCGAAGAAGTACCGGGAGGCGGTTGCGCTGGCGCGCCGCCGACCGTCGGCGACGGGCACGCCCTTGGAAATCTTCGTGGCGCCGCCGCGGATCTTTAAGTCGGGCGAGGAGTGGACGCTCAACCAGGTGCGTTCGTGCGAGGCGGATGGTTACCTGGTGCGCAATTACGATCACTTGCGCTTCTTCGCCAACGACCGGTGCGTCGGCGATTACTCGCTCAACATCGCCAACCGCCTGGCCGCGGACTATTTCAAGAACAAGTTCGGCCTGGAGCGGGTCACGGCCTCCTACGATCTGAACTTTACGCAGCTTGAAGCGCTCTTGCAGACCGCGCCGCCGGCGTGGTTCGAGATCACCATTCACCAGCACATGCCGATGTTTCACATGGAGCATTGCGTCTTCTGCGCGTTTCTCTGCCGTGGCACCGACTACACGAACTGCGGCCGCCCCTGCGACAAGCACGACTTGAAGCTGCGCGACCGCGTCGGCGCGGAGCACCCGGTCAAGGCGGATGCCGGCTGCCGCAACACCGTCTTCAATGCGCGGGCGCAGACGGGCGCCGATTATGTCGCCCGTATGCTGGCCCTGGGCGCCCGCCATTTCCGGCTCGAATTCCTTAACGAAACGCCCGAGCAGGCCGCGCAGACGATTGCGCGCTACCGCCAGTTGCTGCGCGGCGAGATCACCGGGCCGCAACTCTGGCGTGAGTTGCTGCTGCTGAACCAGCTTGGGGTCACCCGCGGCCAGATGGGCTCGCCGGCGCGGGCGCCGGGGCTATCCCCAGGGCTGGCAGGCCGCAACCATTGAAGCAAATGAGCGAACCGGTAAACCGACTTCCGGTAGGCCTGCGCACCATTGCGATCTTCGAGGGTGCCAAAGGGGTCCTGGCGTTTGCGGCCGCGGCCGGGTTGCTTTCCCTGAGGCATACGGACCTTCACGCGGTCACAGACGCGTTCCTCTTGCGGCACAGGTTTGATCCGGAGCAGCATTATGCCAGGCTGTTCATCGAGTCCGTGGCTCAGGCCACTAACCATCATGCGGGCCAGTTTGCCCTCTTCGGTTTCGCCTACGCCCTGATCCGCTTCGCCGAGAGCTATGGCTTGTGGTGGGGCAAACACTGGGCCGAATGGTTTGCCGTCATCTCGGCCGCCATCTACCTGCCCTGGGAATTTATGCACTTTGCGCGCCACCCGCGGTTGTTCACCGTCGGCGTCATTGCCTTTAACCTCGCCCTGATATTCTACCTGGGCAAACTGCTGTCCCGGCAGCGGGCAGGCCGAAAGAGTCAGCAAGTATGAAGCCGATAATTGTTCTCTGTTTGGCGCTCGCGTTCGCGGTGGCCGCCCTGACCCGCGCGGCGGATGTTGCCAACCCGGAGGCGGATATACAGCGCGAGGCACCGGCCGCGGCGAACTCGAATTTGGTGGAAGATCTCCGGCCGCAACTGAGGCCGAATTCTCATGTGGGCCCGGAAGTGCCGATGGTGGCGGAGACTCCCCGGCCGGTCGCCCGTCCGGAGCCGCGGGTCGCGGATGCGGCGCCGGGTGCGGCGCAGCGGAGGAAGACCGGGGAGATGGTCCTGGCGGTGCTGGCGGTTTTTGCCGCGAGTTATCTCTTGCGGCGCTGGCGTTCGCGCTCCGATCCATCCTGACGCCGCCGCCGGGTGAGGGGTACCCGGCCTACAAGAGGCCTGCCGGCCGCGACCGCCGCGGCGCAGGCAGACTTACTACGGAGTAAGTGGCTTGCACTACAATTCTCCTCGTTTTTTGCGTATTCTGCGCCTCTTCGCGGCTATTCCATAGTGTTCTATCCTGCTGCCCTGGTAGTAAGTTCATCGGCCTCCTTTTCCATTGGCAGAGTGTCCGCCTGAGCAATCCCACAATCTTCGCGCAGTAGTTCAAGCCACATTTGGC
>CAIWJG010000442.1 GCA_903912925.1 uncultured Verrucomicrobia subdivision 3 bacterium
ACCAGATCCGCTACCATGGCCGCTGGCTGACTATTCTGTGGGACAAGACCGGTGACCGCTACCACCGGGGCGCCGGGCTGCGCGTGCTGGCTGATGGAAAGGAGATTGCGGTTTCAGAGGCATTGAGACGAGTGACGGCGCAGCTTCCGCCGCGCACGGCTGGCGAAAAGCAAGCCACCACGCCCGGGATTCACGCTGGCGAAACGACCGCCGGCTGGGTGAAGTATGAAGCCAATCCCATCATCGGCGGACAATACGGCACGTGCTTTGATGTCTCCGTCCTGAAAGACGGCGGCAGGTACCGCATGTGGCTCTCGTGGCGACCCAAGCAGAGTTTGGCGCTGGTCGAAAGCAAAGATGGCATCCGCTGGAGCGAGCCACCCCAAGTCGTCCTTGGCCCACGAAAGGAAACGGGCTGGGAGGACGACATCAACCGTCCTGTAGTCGTGAAGCGTGAGGACGGCTACCATCTCTTTTACACCGGGCAGGCCAAAGGGCATTCGGCAATCGGATACGCGACCAGTCCCGACGGCATCGCCTGGAAGCGCATGAGTGACCGGCCGGTCCTCTCGCCAGAGCAATCGTGGGAGAAGGTCGCCGTTATGTGCCCCCACGTGCTCTGGGACGCCCAGAGCGGGGTGTTTCGCATGTGGTATTCCGGCGGCGAACAGAATGAGCCCAATGCCATCGGTTACGCCACCAGCACGGACGGCCTCCAGTGGACAAAACACCCGACCAACCCCGTCTTTACTCCTGACCCCAACCTCGCCTGGGAGAAACACAAAGTCACCGCCTGCCAGGTCGAGCGGGTAGGGGACTGGTACGTCATGTTCTACATTGGCTTCCGCGACGAGCCCCACGCGCAGATCGGCATCGCCCGCTCTCGTGACGGCATCACCAATTGGCAACGCCACCCTGCCAACCCGATCATCCGCCCGGGCGAGAACCAATGGGACCACGACGCCTGCTACAAGCCCTACGCCATCTACGACGGGAGCAAGTGGCTGCTGTGGTATAACGGCCGACACGGCGGCCTGGAGCAGATCGGAGTGGTGTTCCACCCCGGCGAGGATTTGGGATTCTGAGCAGGCGGCGTGTTTCCTGCCAGTAATTCTCACTTTGGGACGAATGGGACGAATGGGACGAATGGCGGATGATCCCATGTGGCATCGGACACCCTAAAGGGTGGACACCAAACCTCCCAGACCAGCCAAAATGAGAACTGCTGGTCCTGGGCGGTGATGCTGCCGCCGAAATAGGCGATGCGCACGTCCTTCCCTTGCTTCAGCTTGGCGAAGAAATTGGGCAACCCCTGGCGCGGGTGGCTTTCGACGGCTTCCACGCTGGGATTGGCGAGTTCCGGGGGCAGGGCGTTGGCCAGGGGCGCGGCAACGATGGAGCCGGCCCAAGTCAGGAAGAGGGCGGACGCAAGGTGGAATGGGTGCGGTTTCATACGGAGCCGCCCAAGCTTCAAACGCTAAACCTGAACAGCAGCACGTCGCCATCCCGGACGACATAATCGCGGCCTTCGATGCGGTAGTGGCCGGTTTCACGGGCGTGGCCAACCGAGCCTTCTTTGACCAGATCCTCCCAGTTCACCGTCTCGGCCTTGATGAAGCCGCGCTCGAAATCGGTGTGGATGGTGCCGGCGGCTTTCACGGCGGTCGCGCCCGAGGGGACCGTCCAGGCGCGGACTTCCTTCTCGTTGAAGGTAAAGAAAGTCCGCAGCCCGAGCACCTGGTAGGTGCTGTGGATCAGAGCCTCGACGCCGGATTCCCGCACGCCGAGATCCTTTAGATACTCCTGCCCCTCCTCAGGCGAGAGATCGGCCACGTCGCTCTCCAGTTGCGCGCAGACGACCACCGTTTCGCAGGCGTGATGCGCGCGGGCGTATTCGCGGACTTTGACGACCATCGGGTGGCTGTCTGCGGTGGCGAGGTCGCCCTCCTTCACATTGGCCGCGAAGATGGTCGGCTTGTCGGTGAGCAGGAAGAAGCCGCGGACGATCAGCTTTTCGTCCGGGGCCAGCGGCAGCACGAGGGTGTTGGCGGGCTTGCCGGTGTTCAGGTGCGCTCCGAACTTATCGAGCAACTGCGCCTCCAGCAGGGCGTGCTTGTCGCCGCGTTTCACGTCGCGCGAGATCTTCTCCAGGCGCTTCTTGATAGTCTCCATGTCCGCCAGCACTAGCTCCGTCGTCACAATCTCGATGTCCCGCACCGGGTCAATCTCCCCGGTGACGTGGACAATGTCCGGGTCCTCGAAGCAGCGCACCACGTGGATAAGCGCGTCCACCTCGCGGACGTGGCTGAGGAACTTGTTGCCGAGGCCCTCACCGTGGGAGGCGCCTTTCACCAGGCCGGCGATGTCCACGAACTCAAAGGCCGTCGGGATCAGCGTGCTGACCTTGACGACCTTGCCGATCTGCGGCAGGCGCGGGTCCGGCACACTGACGACGCCGAGGTTGGGTTCGATGGTGCAGAACGGGTAATTCTCCGCCGCAGCCTTGTGCGAACGGGTGACGGCGTTGAAGAGCGTGGATTTCCCAACGTTCGGTAAACCGATAATGCCTGCCTTTAACATGGGCCAGTTATACTCCTACCGGTGCGCCGAGGACAAAGGGAAAATGGCGGGGGTAAGTCCGAAGTCCGAAGGTCGAAGTCCGAAGGAAGGCCGAAGTGCGAAATCCGAAGGCCGAAGGAACAAGGACTTCGGGGATAGGTGGGCGGTCTTACTTCGCGCTCGCTGCCGCTACCGCTTTCCGAATCACCAGCTTGAACTCCTCGGTACCTTGGTCGAACGCGGCCGCGATCGGCATGACCGGCGTCTTGCGGATGCGGCGCTTGAACTTCTTCAGGTTCTCCTCGGCCGCCGGCTCGTCCATCTTATTGGCGAGGACCAGGCGCGGTCGCTCCAGCAGCCCCGGGTCGTAGAGCTCCAGTTCGCTCAGCAGGTTCTTGTAATCGTCCCACGGTGCGCGGCCGTCCGTGCCGGCCATATCGAGCAGCAGCACCAGGACCTGGCACCGCTCGATGTGCCGGAGAAATTCGTGGCCCAGGCCGACGTTGCGGTGCGCGCCCTCAATCAAGCCCGGCACATCGCATACGGTGAGCCGGTGGAAATCTTTGTATTCCACGATCCCGATTTGGGGGTGGAGCGTGGTGAAAGGGTAAGGCGCTACCTTGGGCCGGGCGCGCGATATAGCCGTCAGCAGGGTCGATTTGCCGGCATTCGGGTATCCTACCAGGCCGACTTCGGCCATGGTGCGCAGTTCGAAGCGGAAGCTGCCCTCGTCGCCCGGCTCGCCCGGCTGAGCAAAGCGCGGCGTCTGGCGCGCGGCGGTGGCAAAATTGCGGTTGCCCAGACCGCCGCGTCCGGCCTTGCACAAGACGAATCGTTGTCCATGCTCGGTGAGATCCACCACCAGTTCGCCTTTTACCCGCGCACCGGTCCCAGCCGTCGCATCATCTTCGGCGCGGGAAAGATCAACCTCAAAGGCGCGGCCGCCAGTCGCAACGCGAAGCAAGGGCCGCTGTCTGACGCTGGCGCGGAGCGAGGCGGGGCTGGGCTCCGGCTGATCTTCTCCCGCTTCCTCCGGGGTGCCTTCCGGGGCGCATCTCCATACGAGCGTGCCGCAGGGCACTTTGACGACGACGTCCTTGCCGGCGTGACCGTCCATGCCATTGCCCATGCCGAATCGGCCGTCCTGAGCGATGAGGCGCGGCTGGTAATACTGCGCGATGAGATTATTCAGGTCGTGATCGGCTTCGAGGATAACGTCGCCGCCGCGCCCGCCGTTGCCGCCGCTCGGTCCGCCCTTGGGCCGATACTTCTCGCGCTCGAAGGCGACGCACCCTTTGCCGCCATGGCCAGCCCGCGCGTAAATCTTGATCTCGTCAACGAACATAAAAAAAGGCGAGGCTCACGCCTCGCCGTGAAAGTTTGTTCGAGCGGCTCAACTGGTAGCCGGGGCCGCTTCGGCCACCACATTGATGCGGTGGCTGTTCTGGTCGAAAGCCACTTTGCCGTCCTTCAGGGCGAATAATGTCCAGTCGCGCCCGGTGCCGACGTTCTTGCCGGCGACGAACTTGGCGCCGCGCTGGCGGATGAGGATGCTGCCCGCGGTGACAGACTCACCGCCAAATCGTTTAACGCCCAGCCGCTTGCTGACGCTGTCGCGCCCGTTGCGGACGCTGCCTTGACCTTTCTTATGTGCCATAAATCTTTAATTGGTAGTGGGTGATTGGGGGGCGGCGGCGGGTGCTTCGGGGATACCGGGCTCCGCTTGGGTCTTGATCTCTTTGATTTTGACTACCGTCAATTCCTGACGATGGCCGATGGTCTTGCGAAAGCCCTTCCGGCGTTTCATCTTGTAAGCGATCTTCTTCTCGCCGCGGATGTGCTTGACGACGTCGGCCACCACGGTGGCACTGGCCACGGTGGGAGAACCCACGCTGACCTTGCCGTCACTGTTGACCAGCAGCACCCGGTCAAAAGTGACGGGCTGCCCGGCTTCAACGGTCAGGCGCTCAATTTGCAGGGTATCGCCCGCGCTAACACGATACTGTTTGCCACCAGTTTCTAATACAGCGTACATAAAATATATCGGCCTAAAGGACGGTTATAAAACCATAATCCCATCGGGGTGTCAACCCGTCATTTTGGGCCGTCAAACTAGGCTACCTCGGCGGTAAAAGCAAGTCACATAAGCAGGGAACTTCAACAAGGTTCTCAATTGCCACCCCCCGGCCACCTTTCTACACTTCCCCAGTGCTCGACAAACTCACTCGCCAGCTCACCGCAGCCAACCCTTTGACGGACGAGGAGGTCCGCCTCGCGGTCGAGCAGTTGGTTGATGAAGCCGTCGCGGTGGCGGCTAAAGCCGGTTTCCTCACGGCCTTGGCCCGGAAAGGCGAGACCGCCGTCGAGATTACGGCGTTTGCCCGCGAGTTGCGGAGCCGGGCCGTGCAGCCGGTATTGGACCACGAGACCCGTTGCGATGTCATCCTCGATGTCGTCGGTACCGGCGGCGATCGTCTGAGCACATTTAACATCTCCACCACGGTGGCGCTGCTCGCGTCGGCGGCGGGGGTGCGGGTAGCCAAGCATGGCAACCGCGCCAGCACTTCGCCCATCGGCAGCGCGGACGTGATGGAGGCGCTAGGCATTCCCTTTGACCTGGGGCCGGAAGCGGCCGCGCGCTCGTTGCGGGAGCATGGCTTCGCCTTTTTCTTTGCGCCGAAATACCATCCCGCTTTCCGGCACATCATTCCCGCCCGGAAGCTCTGTGCTGAGCGGGGTCAGAGCACTATCTTCAACTTCCTTGGCCCATTGCTGAACCCGGTCCAGCCGACCGCGGCGCTGGTCGGCGTGCCGCGCCCCGAGCTGTGCGAGCCGCTGGCCTGCGTCCTCCAGTCCCTCGGCGTGTGCCGGGCTATGGTAGTCTCCGGCGCGGTGCCAGGGGAGGACGGCACGGTTCGTTATCTCGATGAGCTGTCTTCGCTCGGGCCGACTACCATCGCCGAGTTCTACCAGGAGCGGGCGCTGATCTGTTCGGCGTTGCCGCCGGATTCATTTCCGCTGCAACCGGCCGTGCTGGCCGATCTGCGCGGCGGCGACCGGGAGGTCAATGCCGCTATCATTCGCCGCATCCTGCGAGGCGAGGAGCGCGGCCCGAAGCGCGACGCCGTCCTGCTGAATGCCGCCGCCGCGTTGTTCGTGGCTGATCGGACGCGCTCGCTCGCTGAGGGCTGGGAGCTGGCGGCGGAAACCATCGACAGCGGGCGAGCCGGCGCAAAGCTGGCCGAGTTGCAGAAGTAGATTACAAACTCCGGCTCTTTTTCAACTTGGCGGCAGCCGCCCACAGGCGTAGAAGGGATGCATGTATCGAATCATTGGCAAGGACGGACAGCAGTACGGACCAGTCACCGCGGAGCAACTGCGGGGCTGGATTGCGGAGAATCGCGCGAACGCCCAGACGCTCGTGCAAACCGACGGCTCGCAGGAATGGAAGCCGCTGGGGTCGCTGCCTGAGTTCGCAGCCGATCTGAAGCCGCCGCCTATGTCGGCGATGCCGCCGCCGACCATCGCCCCGCCGCCCTCCACGTTCAATGCGCGGGCGTCGAATAAACTCCCGGCAGGCATTTGCGGCATTCTGCTGGGCGGGCTTGGTGTTCATAAGTTCATTCTAGGCTACACGCGCGCCGGGCTGATCATGATCTTGGTCGCAGTACTGGGCTCTATTCCAACCTGTGGCATCGCTTGGGCCGTAATGCACGTCATCGGCCTGATCGAGGGCATCATTTACCTGTGCAAGCCCGACGACGAGTTCGTGCGGGTGTATGTGGACGCGCGGAAAGAGTGGTTTTAGCTGCGGTTCACGGGCAGGATCACTTTATGTATAGGATTATTGGAGCCGACGGTAGGGAATACGGTCCGGCCACGGCCGACCAGGTGCGCGGCTGGATCACCGAAGGCCGGGTCGATGCCCAGACCAGGATCATGGCTGAAGGCACGGCTCAATGGAAGCCGCTGACGGAGTATCTGGAGTTCGCTCCAATGCACGCCCGCACAACCCCGCCCCTGTCCGTCCCGGGGCCGATTTCCATTGCCCTGACGCCCCGGAACAATTCGATGGCGGTCATGGGTATGGTCATGGGCGTCCTTTCGATTACGTGCGGCATGTGCTGCTGCTACGGGTTTCCGTTCAATGTATTGGGCATCATCTTCTCCCTCGTTGCCCTGGCGCAGATTGGAAACAACCCGCAATCCCAGCAAGGCCGGCCCCTGGCCATCGCGGGCTTGGTGCTCTCTATCCTGAGCCTTGTTCTGTCCGCCTTGATGTTGCTGCTTGGCTTCGCGCTGAGCACGCCGGATATCGTGCGCAGAATCCATGGGCTCTAATATCCCGACAAGCTGGCCAGGTCACGAGGGATGGATTGTTGAATAGGTTGCATGGGTTACATGGGTTACATGGGTGCAACCAGCGGGCGCGTGGCTCCCTCATGTAACCCATGTAACGATGTAACGATGTAACGATGTAACCGTAAGCGTATGTCCTCGCCCGCATCCTCAATCAAAGCCGCTCGCCCGACTGCGTTATCCGTGTCGGCACTGCTCGCTGCGGCGGTTGGCCTCGTGCTGTTCTGCTTTGACCCGCGGCAGTACCATTTCTACCCGATCTGTTTCTTCCACAAGGCGACTGGTCTGCTTTGTCCCGGATGCGGTGCGTTGCGGGCGACGCACCAACTGTTACACGGACACCTCGCGGCGGCTTTTCGGTTTAACCCGATGCTGGTGGCTTCCCTTCCTTTTCTGCTCTGGTTCGGGGTGAAGTATGCTTTGCAGCAAGCAAGGAACCAACCGGTAACAATCGTCGTGCGCCCGCTCTGGCTCTGGCTGGCTCTGGGTGCCGTGCTCGCCGTAAGCGTAGTACGGAATCTCCCCGGCGCGCCCTTTGCCATGCTGCGTCCTTGAGGCGCGCCAGGCGGAGCGCGCCCAGCAGTTCTCATTTTGGCTGGTCTGGGAGGTTTGGGGTCCACCCTTTAGCGTGTCCGAGGCCGCAGGGGATCATCCGCCATTCGTCCCATTCGTCCCATTCGTCCCATTCGTCCCATAATGAACTGGAGCACGCCAGGCGGAGCTTGCTCACAGGCCGGCAATCGCATACAATCGGACCGAGTCATTACTGACGAAAGGCGACAACCTATGTATAAAATCATCGGAGCGGACCAAAAGGAGTATGGCCCAGTCTCGGCCGAGCAGTTGCGCGCGTGGATCGTCGAGGGCCGCGTCAACGCGCTGACCTCAGTTCAACTCGAAGGCACGACCGAGTGGAAGCCACTCGGCAGTCTTCCTGAGTTCGCGGAGTTGCTGGGCGCAAGGGCAGTCGCTCCGGGTGCGCCCCCGGCCTACTCGGCGTCGCGGGGCCTGGCGGAAGACATTTTCACCCGTGATTACGACTTGGACATTGGCGGTTGTATTGGGAACGCCTGGGCGCTGTTGAAGAATAACTTCGGCGTGCTCTTTGGGGGCGTCGCCATCTTCTTTCTCATTCAAATAGGCTTGGGCGGGCTGGGGCAAATCCCGATCGTGGGCTTGGTGTTTTCCCTGGGCAGCTTTATCGTTAGCGGGCCTTTGATGGGCGGCGTTTACTATTTCCTGCTGAAGAACATTCGCCGGCAACCCGCCGAGGTTGGCGACATCTTCGCCGGCTTCCGGCTCGCCTTCGGCCAACTGTTGCTCGGTTACCTGGTAATGGTGATCCTGACATGCTTATCTGCTCTTCCCGGCGTTGCGATCATGGCCTTCCCTGTTTACACGATGGTCCACCATCATGCCGTGGCGGCGGGGCCACTCCTCTTGGCCCTTCTGGGCTTCATCGTCGCGATGATCCCGGCCATCTATTTGAGCACCGGTTGGGTATTCTCCCTGCCGCTGATTATCGACAAGCAAATGGAGTTCTGGCCGGCGATGAGCGCCAGCCGCCAGATGGTGGGCAAACATTGGTGGCTGGTTTTCGGCCTCATGGTTGTGTGCGGACTGATCTACTTCGCCGGCTTCCTGGCCTGCTGCGTGGGACTCTTTGTTGCCATGCCCATCATGTTCGGCGCTATGATGTATGCGTATGAGAGCATCTTTTCTGCGCCGACCTCGCGCACCGCTTAGTCAATCCGCCGCACGGAACGCCGCACTCCTCAATCTGTGCGCCACTCCCGGCCTTGGTTCGTTCATGGCCGGACGACGCGTGGCGGGCATCGGTCAGCTCCTCGTTGCCGTCGCCGGGTTTGTGCTGGTCATGGTTTGGTTCGCGCTGAGCATGTCGCAACTCTACAACGAGGTAGTCAACGACGCCCAACCGCAGTCGGCAGCGTGGGCGGGGGAGGCGGGGGCTGCGCTCTTCGCCGCCGCCTGGCTGTGGTCGCTCGTCACCAGCTTGAGCGTCTTGCGGGAAGCGCGCA
Source organism: uncultured Verrucomicrobia subdivision 3 bacterium (assembly GCA_903912925.1). GTDB lineage: Bacteria > Verrucomicrobiota > Verrucomicrobiia > Limisphaerales > UBA8199 > PALSA-1440. Next base: position 8,958 of record CAIWJG010000442.1, read on the forward strand.
CCTCTGAGCCAGCGCTCCCGCTTAAGCTGGAGGCGTGAGGCGCTGAAGCGATCGAAGCCGGTCGGCGACCGGCTGCCCACACTTGACAACGGAGCGGTCTCCCGGCTCATTCCACGGCCAACTATTAAAACTATGCGCCCGTTTGCTGTCCTGTTCCTCACGGCCATCCTGTTTGCTGCTGGTGCCCGGGCGGGGGCGCCGCGCTTTGTGATCGATGACGAGGAGTATGTCGATAAGGTCACCGAGGCGAGCGCGAAGCTTTTGCAGGCGGGCAAGCTCAAGTCGCTCGGCACGTTGCGCGGGGAAGTTCGCAACGAAGTCTTTGCCGTCAAGCCTACGCCCCTTTCCCACCAAAAGCTCAGTGCCCCCGACTTATGCGACCGCTTGCGCCAAAGCACGCTGGCCGTCGGCAGCTACTACAAGTGCCCGGATTGCGGCGAGTGGCATTTCAATAGCAGCACGGGTTTCGTTGTGGGTGAGGGGGGCGTCATTTGCACCTGTTGTCACGTGGTCCAGACCGAAGACGATGGCGTCAAGGAAAGCTACCTCATCGCCGCCGACGATGCCGGGCACGTCTTCCCGGTGCAATCGGTCCTGGCCGCGGACACGGAGTCCGATACCTGTTTCGTGAAGATCAATGCGTCGGGCCTGAAGCCGTTACCGCTGCGGACCGGCGTCCGGGCGGGCGAGCGGGTCTATTGCCTGAGCCATCCCGGCGGCTACTATTTCATGTTCACGCAAGGGATGGTGGCGCGTCTAAACCGGAAGCGCAACGAGGTCCTGGATGAGCACGGCCACACCAACGGGCTGCTCACCCGCCCGATCCAGTTCCTGAACGTCACCGCGGAATTTGCCCCCGGCTCGAGTGGTGCCGCGATTGCCGACGAGGCCGGCAACGTCGTCGGCCAGGTCGCCAGCATCGCCGACGCTGGCGAGCCCCCCGTTGGGAATACTAACGCCCCGCCCTCACCGAGTGTGCCCGTGCGTTTCTGCACCGCCACCGAGGAAATTCTGCGCCTCACCAAAGCGAGCAGCCGGCTTGCCCATGAAGCCCAGGGCTCGAACGCTCCCCCCGTCCGGCCCAAGCCGCGCTCGCCGCATTGAAGCTAAGAACGGCGTTTCAAACCACCAAATACGCTGTCATTTGGCCTTCGGGGTATTCGGACAGCCCGCGCTGGGTGCCATTGGTATCCACGGCGCAAATCTTCCGTCCTTGGAGGAATTACCCTAAGAACGGCGTTTCAAACCACGAAACATCATGAAGACGGCCGCCGCGGTCTTCCGCGCCGACCTTGCCAAAGCTGCAGGCCGGGGACCAAGGCCCCCGGCCTGCGCTTAGCATCGGGCCTGTGCTATTGCCGCACCCGATAGAACTTCTTGGGTGTGGGCCGACTGACGGGCACGGTGCAGGGGCTTGCCGCCCCGACCAGATCGCTCCAGACGCCCAGACTGGTGCATTCCTGCAGCACACCTCCTCCGATCCATCGCAGCGTCAGGTTATTCCCGGAAACCGTCGAACTGAGCACCGGCCGCACTACGGTGGCGGCCTCGCTCACAACGGTGATTGCCGGGATCTGTGACGCCTGAATCCGCACGGCTGAGGGGAAGCCGAGGGAGGGCGCACCTTCCGGGATAAAGTACACCCGGTCGCCTGTCACCGTCTTTCCATCGCGGAGTGCGAGGCTGGTTGAGAGGTCGAAGGAGACCTCGGTCTTCCACGGACAGCATTGTATTCTGATGTCCAGCGAGAAGCCCGGGCAGCTTAAGGCTGACCCGCTCTGCCCGGTGAGCTGGCTCACCAAAGTGCTGCCGCTATACACCTGCATGGTGTAGGTGCTGACGCCCATGGGCGAGAAGTCCGGCACGACCGCACAGGTGCCGGTGCCGGTCTTCGTGATTTGCACCGTGCCCAGGACTCCATTGACCACTCCGCCGCCGGTGCCAACGATTTGCTCGCGCAGGTAGGCTCCCACGGGTGCGTGGCTGTTGGGGTCCAGGTCGAGCCACTGAGCGCCCCAGTCGGACGTGCTCGGCATTGCAATCGATACGCCATCCTGCCCGCTGCTGCCCAGGTTGCTAACCTCCAGCCGGTTGGATACTACGGTCAAGGCCGCATCCCCGAGGGCGCTGTGCAATACCCCGCCAAAGCGCACTTGCGCGACTTCTTGCGTCAGCTCGAGGCTCGGAATCTGTGCGCTTTGCAACCAGATGGCTGCAGGACGATCGAGCAGCGGTGTCCCGCCTTCGGGGGTGATGAACAGGTGGTCGACGACCACCGTCGGCCCGCCATTGAGCGTCATCGCGGTTCCGGCCCCGCTGCCCCAGTCAACCGAGAGAGTGAGGGTCCAGGGGCAGCAGCTTGATTCCATGTCCGCGGACACGTAGAAGGATGAAGCACGACCCACGGGGCCACTTTGGCCGGTCACCCGCGCCACGAGTGCGCCCTGGTAATACGCCTCGACCGTGCGCGTGCTGGCGCCAAGCGGGCTGAAGTCGGCGCTCACGTCGTAGCTTTGGGTGCCGGACTTCTGAACCCGCACACTGCCAAGGGATTGCTGAGCCATACCCAGACCTCCCAGCAGCCCGCGGGCAGTGCTTTGGACGAAAGCCCCTATAGCCAGGCTGTTGGCGGCATCCGGATCCAGCCAATGCGCGTGCCACTTGTCCACGCTCGGGAAGCTGATCTCGACCCCGTCCAGTCCGCTGGAGCCGAGGTTGCTAATGATCAATCCATTTGTGCCGGTGCCATTGGTCTTCACGAAAAGAGTGGCCGTCCCTAAGGGGGAATGATCCAGGCCACCGTAGAGCGTCTGGACGGTCTCGTTCGTGATGGTGAGAGACGGAATCTGCGAGACCAGAATGCGGCCGGCGGTCTGCTCGATTGTCGCCAGCGGCCCTTCTGGGATCAGCAACACCCGGTCGCCCACGACCGTGGGTCCGCCGTTGAGGGCCAAGCTGGCGCCCAGCTCGAATGACCAGTCCCATTTCGAGGGACAGCACTCCCAGCTCACATCCCAGGAGATGGAGCTGCACGTGCCCACCGGTCCGGTTTGGCCGGTTACCCTGGCCACCAGATTGCCATATCTGTACACCTCTACCGTGCGCCTGCTCGTCCCGAGCGCGGAGAAGTCAGCCGTCATCAGGTAACTGCCGCCAGCCGCCTTGGTGATCTGCGCCGAGCCCAAGACTCCGTTGACCACCGACCCGGCGGTGCCAATGATCTGGCTCTGGACATAGGCTCCCACCGGGAGCGTCCCAGCCGGATCCGGGTCCAGCCATTGGGCGTCAACGCGGTGAGTTCCTTTCAGGTTGATCTCGACCCCGTCCTGCCCGCTGCTGCCCAGGTTCGACACCGTTAGCCGGGTGTCGGTCGCGGTCAATACCGCGCTACCCAGCGACGTATGCGGCAGACCGGCGTAGGACAACATCTGTCCCTGGGTGGTGGCGTCCAGGCTGACTTGGCCGTACGGGTTTACGGAGTAGGCGACTGGGTATTGTCCCGCACGGAGGGTGACATGTTCATAGCCCAGCGATTGGGCGCTGGCGCTGTCCAATACAAAGTCCTGCTCCAGCGTTAGCACGGTGGAGCTGTCTGGCGGGGCGGACAGGAAGCTCAGTTGCAAAGCTCCAGCAATCCAGGTGGCCGCAGCCTGCACGGTGCGATCGAAAGGCGGATTCCCAACGCCGATACCGCAGATACCGAAGCCCGGCACGCATCCTCCGGCCTGCGGAATTCCGATTTTCACCCAGATGGTCAAACCTTGCGCGGTGACGTCCGGGCTGACTTGGCCGTGGGGGTTGACGGAATAATCCACCGGGTATTGTCCTGCACGGAGGGTGACATGTTCATAGCCCAGCGACCGCGCGGTGGCGCTATCCAACACGATGTCTTGATCGATCGTCAGCAGGGTCCCTTTGTCTGGCGGATCGGCCAGGTAGTTCAACTGCAAGCGGCCATTGTTCCAGGTGGCGGCGGCCTGGACGGCCCGGGCGCTGGCCGAAGTGTCGATCGTAATGCGGCAGATGCCGAAGTCGGTGCAGCCTGGGCCGAACCCGGTGTAAATAGTGATGATGATACCTCGGGCGGTGACGTCCGGGCTAACGTGGCCGTGGGGGGTGACGGAGTAATCGACGGGGTATTGCCCGGCGCGCACAGTGAGTTGTTCGTAGCCGAGCGACCGCGCGGTGGCACTGTCCAGCACGACGTCCTGCTCCAGCGTCAAGAGGCTGGTCTTTTCCGGCGGGTCAGAGAGGAAGTCCAACTGCAAGCGGCCATTGACCCAGTTGGCGGCCGCTGGCACGGCGCGGTCGAACGGCGGGTTGCCGGTGCCGATGCCGCAGATGCCCAAGCCTGGTACGCAGCCCCCCGCCTTGGGAATTCCGATCTTCACCCAGATGATGAAGCCTTGCACCGTGGTGCTCGGGCTGACCACGCCGTGGGGGTTGGTGGAGTAATCGACGGCGTATTGACCGGCATGGAGGATGACCTGTTGGTGACCGAGCGCCTGCGACGCGGCGCTGTCCAGCACGACATCCTGCTCCAGTGTCAACACGCTGGCCTTATCGGGCGGGTCGGCCAGGAAGCTCAACTGCAAGTGGCCATTGACCCAGGTCGCAGCAGCCGGAACGTCGCGCAGACTGGTGGACGGGCCGATGTAGATTTCGCAGATGCCGAAGCCGGGCCGGCAGGATCCCAGCCCGACTCTTATCCGGATGATGATCCCGCTGGCCGTGGTGTCCGGGCTGACCACGCCGTGGGGATTGGCGGAATAATCAACCGGGTATTGCCCGGCGCGCACGGTGACCTGTTCGTAGCCCAGCGCGCGTGAAGTGGCGCTGTCCAGCACGATGTCGTTATCGAGGATCAACACGTTGGTCTTGTCCGGCGGCTCAGCGAGGAAGCTCAGTTGCAGGCGCCCATTGGCCCAGGTTGCAGCGGTGGGGACGGCGCGGGCGCTAGCTGATGCGTCGATGGTAAGGCTGCAAAAACCAAATCCGCTCGTGCAATGGCGTCGGCAGTCAATCGTGATGACGATGCCTAACGCAGTGACGTCCGGGCTGACCTGGCCGTACGGATTGACCGAATAATCCACCGGGTATTGCCCGGCGCGCACCGTAACATGTTCATAACCCAGAGCGCGCGAGGTGGCACTGTCCAGCACGATGTCTTCATCGAGGATCAAGACGTTGGTCTTATCCGGCGGCTCAGCAAGGAAGCTCAGTTGCAGGCGCCCATTGGCCCAAGTGGCGGCAGTGGGGACGGCGCGGGCGCTAGCTGATGCGTCGATGGTAAGGCTGCAAAAACCAAATCCGCTCGTGCAATGGCGTCGGCAGTCAATCGTGATGACGATGCCTAAC
>CAIWJG010000443.1 GCA_903912925.1 uncultured Verrucomicrobia subdivision 3 bacterium
CCGAGGTTGGCGGTGGAGTCTTTCGGCGCAGATGACGCGGATTTCTGAGGATGTAGTGCCATTTGAACTCGCCGGTCATCGTAGGGGCTTCGGAGGCTGCGGCAAAGGAGATTTTGGGAGGGGGGCACTGCGCGCAAGGGCCGCTGAAACTGAAGGCTAAAGGCGGAAGGCGGAAGGCTGAGGGGTGAGGGCTAAAATTCTCCTTTGGCACGCTTGTTGATAGTCGTGAGGATTGCGATGAGTTGGCGGGTTCGTCGAGCAGGGAGGCCATTTTCGGCGGTGACACGCAGCCGCTGTCCACGAGGAGTTCGAGCCAATAATCGGTTTCTTCGAATTCTTTGAGGCAGTCGCCGGTCTTGGAAATGAACTCGGGTTTGGAGCGGGCGCGAGAGGCTTCGCGGTAGTTCGCGCCAACCGACATGCCGGAACGAAGGACCTGTTTGCCGAGCACCTGGGCTACGGTATCGTTCTTCGGCAGTTTGGAATACATCTGGATGACACGCAGGGCGAACGCTTTGGTTCGCGGTTTCAGGTCTTGTGGTTGCTCACTCATTCCATTTTAGTCTTTAGCTTTGAGCTTTCAGCTTTAGGCGGCGGTTAGGACTTTTTCCATTCCTTGCCAGGCATGATGCGGCGCATAAATTCGTTGAAGAGGGGAACGGTGAAGGCGGTGTCGCCGTGACTTGGGCTCCAGACCATGCCTTTGGAAATCAACTGGCCGCGCGTGGGGGCGAGATTGGTGACTTCGCGGCCAAGCTGGTCGGCGATATCGCCGGAACGATGGGGACCAGCCCCCAGCTCGGACATAGCGCGGAGGTATCGCTTTTCCAGTGGGGTCAGGCGGTCAAACCGCACCCGGAAGAAGCTCTCGTCCAGAGCGGCGATAGCGGTCCTGGAGGCCAATTCAACATCCTTGAGGGTGATGGGAGATGCGGCCGCCGTGTCCCACGAATGCTTGCCCCACTCCTGGAGAAAGTAGGGGTAGCAGTGTGTCTCCAGGAGAATCCGAGCGAGGGCGTCGTCGTTGACTTTGACGCCTTGAGCCTCGGCGGGTTTGGAAATGGCGACCTTGGCCGCGGGCGCAGGCAAGGCGCCGATATTTATTCCTGACATTTTGGCGATAAAACTGGTTCCAAAGGCTCACAAATAGCCCAACTCTTCCGCCTTTAGTTGAGCTGATATTTGTTCCGGGGTGATCTGGAGGGCCTCATTGAGAAATCCCTCTACGGTCTGATCAATGGCCGCAAGAACCTTTTTGATCGTCTTGCTGCCTAGCTCGCGGCTCAGGCTGTCCAAGGCCCCTTCAATCAGTGCGCGGAACCATTGCCACAACAAAGCGGCATAAGTCAGGACTTGGAGTTGTCCGGTTTGCCGATCCCGGATTTCCCCATAGGTCAACTGGCCACTGCGCAGCATCGCCTCAAACAGGAGTAGATATCGTAGTGCTGCCAGATGCACGGAAGCATAAGCCACTTCATAGCGTCCGCTCTGTTCCTTCAAGAAACCGAGGTTCTGTTTGATTTCTTTGAAGTAAACCTCGATTGACCAACGCAGCGCGTAGGCTTCCAGGATTTTGGCATCGCTGCGCGTCACCTCCGTGCACAGGAAGAGCACCCAGGTATCGGCGGAGCTGGCCCGAACCGGAGCGCTGAAGACCAAGCGAACCTCCACCCAATGAGCGGGCTGAGTGTCCTCCACCTGCAGATTGAGGCGCACCGTAATACTGGCCGTCTGGTAGCGGGCCTGGCGATGGAGGGGGCGCAGGTGTCGTTGGATCTTGGGATACAATTCTTTGGCCGTGTAAGTGTGTCCTTGATACTCATAGGCTAAGTTGCCGCGTTTCATTTGCAAGATGCCGATGAGGTGGTTCTGCAGGCAACAGAGAATATTTTCCTTACAACCAAACCAAGCATCGGCCAGGACAAAGGCGGCGCTCCAGCCCGCCCGTAAAGCCTGGTGGAGCATCTCGCGAAAGAGTTGGTGTTTGCTGTGATCCTGTGCCCGACGGAAATCCCGCGCGGCCGAACTCCGCTGATCCAGGAACGGTTTGTCCTTGGGTTTGGCGATCGGCGCCTTGGCCCCCATCACCAACTGCGCTTCCACGGGCAGGAAACCATTTTGCCCAGCCAAACCTAATTGGAGCACTTGATGTCCCTTACGCATCCGGTTTTCGGTATGATCGAAATAGCAACTGGTGCCTTGGACTTTCCGACCGGAGCGGGCTTGACTGGTATCATCCACCACAAAGGCGCGCTGGGAGCGGGAACCCAGGTCGTTGGCTTGCTCAATGCGCCGCGCCAACTCGCTGGATAAACCGCGCCAATGGATATCCTCTCGGCCCAGGAAATCGTAGAGCACGCTGACTTTGCCGGCCAGAATCTGGCACAGTTCGGCGCAGAAGCAGTGGAGCGATTTTACTTTCAGCAGTGGCCAGACTAAGAGCGCACACAGCACATTGGGCAGCGGTTCTGCGTCAGTCCGGCGCTGCCGGTTCATGGCGGTGCTGAGCAAGCCCGCCAGCGAGTGCCGCTGGATACCTTCTGCGAGTTCGGTGTCGGCGAAGGTGAGCGGTTGATTGAGGGCGTCGGACAGGGGGGGATACGAACGGGGAGGGCGGCGGCCCTTGGGGGTTCGGGTTTGGGTGCCGGTTTTATTAGCAGTTGAGTTAGCCATAGGACGGTATATAGACCGTCATATGGACACGCCTGCTACTCTTTTCTCTATGGCATCATCAAATAAGTCCGTTTCGTCCGCCCGCCAGAAGGAATATGCTCGGCTCTGCGCACCGTTGGCCCAGACCGGCTGGATTAGCGAAGGTTCGGTGCAGGATCGGAGGGCCAGCGGGGGCAGCCCTTCCTATCCCTGGACCCGAAAAGTCAAAGGGAAGACCGTGTGTGTCGCCTTGTCCAAGGAGCAATATGACTGGCTCAAGCAAGCCATTGCTAATTGGCGCGCGGTCCAGCGAACGCTCCGGCAGATGCAACGGTTCAGCCGTGCGGAGCTCTTCGAATCCCTGCCCCAACCCAAACGCCGCAAGCGACTGGGCAAAAAAGTGCTAGGTCTGGTCTAAGCTCCCCTTTCATCCGCGGGCTCCGGCTCAAACTCAGGGCGGAGGTCGATCTTCTGAGTTTGGTGCCCCCAGCCTATTAGAAAACTATCCAATTATCGCGGAAAACCATGGCTTGCAGTGCCAAAACCCGACGCCAAATATCGCCAAAATGTCAGTTAATGAGAGGGCCTCGAAAGTGGAACTGCTCGACCAGCGGCTTGCAATCGTTCTCCAGCGGGCGCATAGTGTGGTGCATCGGCATGAAACCGAACGGAAATGGTGAGCGTCATCGGGTGGAACTGGGGCAGCACATTGTCGCAGATGCAGAGATCTGCGGCGGGCAACCGACCTTCAAAGGGACGCGCATCACGGTGTGGATAGTCCTCGAACAACTTGAAGATGGTATGACCTGGGAGGAAGTGGTTGATGAGTGGGGTGGGAAAGTGCCCAAGCGCGCGATTGCCGAGGCCATTGCTATTTCGGACTTGGTGGTAAAGCACGAACCGTTCAAGGGCTTCAATGTTGGTGCTCGACGAAAATCTCCCCGAAGGGCAACGGCTCTGGCTGCGTAGTACGCAAACCAAGCGGATGGGCACGGTGGTCCGCGTTCATGCGGACGGGCTATCGTATTGGCGGGTCGCTCAGCGTGCTCCAACATCAGCCGGATGGCTGGCCAAATGAGCGCGCCTGACTTCCGGGCACTCCAGCAGGGCGATGCGGCGGCGTGGAGCGTGGCTTTCCCGTGGCTCTGGCCGGCGGCGTTCGGGGCGGCACAGGTTACGCTCCAGCCTTATCTCCCGGCAGAAGTTGAGGACGTGGCCATCGAATCGTTGGAAGCGCTGGTCGAGAAGGTAAGGGAATTGAAATCGGTCGAGGAGCTTAAACCGCTGGTGGCCAGCATTGCTCATCACCGGGCGGTGAGCCTGCTGCGGGAGCGCTTCGCCAAGAAGCGCGGCGTGGGAAGGACCGAGAGCCTCGAAGCCGTGCAGGAGGCAAACATGGCGGATTGCCCGGACCCGACGGCCGATTCGCCTCTGGCCGCCCTTGAACAGAAAGAGCTGGCGGCACGCCTGTCCGGAACGCTCTCGGAACAAGGTCATCGCCCGACAGGCGACTGAGGCCGAGCGCGCCGAGTTGGACGCACTCGCGGCCCGGCAACCGGAGTTGAAGGCTGAGTTTAATCGTCTGCAAGCCGATGTGCGCCTTGCCCAGGAGGTGCTGCCGCTGGTCAGTGCAGTTGAGGCGACGGCACCCGAACTGCCTGCTTACGCGCGAGGACGGCTGCAAACCAAAGTCCGGGAAACGCTCGGGCGACCGCCGGTAGCCGGCGAAGCGCCCGAGGCCGAGGCAGAGGCATGGAGGACATTCTCAAAGTGGCGCTGGTTGCTGGGCCTGGCTGCCGCGACGGCGGTGGTGGCCTTGTTCCTCCTGCCTGTCTTCAGCAGGTCTGGGCCGCCCATGATCCAGGTGGCTATGTTGGACACGGCGGGGGCAACTCGTGGTTCGGACACGAACGAAGCGTCACTGTTGGGGCAAACCTGGGAAAAGGCGGCTGTTGACTCTTTCACCGGCGCGGAGGCTCTGCACGCCTGGGAAACGAATTGGCCAGCCCAAAACAAAAGGCCGGTCGTGAAGGTCATTTTCGACCGGGCTGCCGGCGAAGTGCGTGTCCTGGGCCAGTGGAGGGGAGCGTCCTTCACCAAGACCTTTCTGGTAGAGCGGGACCTTGCGGCTACCCTCGAAGAGGCTAAGGCTTTCATCAAGCAGCGCACGAGCCAGTGAACCTAAATTCGGCAGTTGATTTAACCGCAAAGAACGCAAAGATCGCAAAGAAAGATAGATACTGCCAAGACCGCTCCTCAGTAGGGCTGATTGCAAATTGAGAATTGAGAATTGAAAATTGCCGATGCCCCCCCGGCAGGGCGGCTCTAAAGTCGGTCCGGGCCATTCCAAACCCGAGATCCGAAGACCGAAGACCGAAAGAAGCCCGAAGCGGCCTGGGCGGGGGCGCGGTGGTCGCAACCCCTTTGGCAG
>CAIWJG010000444.1 GCA_903912925.1 uncultured Verrucomicrobia subdivision 3 bacterium
ACTCCATCTCACCTATCATTTGCTGAACGATCAGGGTATCGTGGTGCTGACCACGGGAAGCCCGTCGGCCCGGCGCGAGCGTGGTGCCTACCGCGCTTCATTTACGGTGCCTGCTAACCTTCTGAACAGCGGGGGGTATTCCCTCAAGCTCTTCATCGTGCAGAACGAGAACCAAGCCATCTACCAGAAGGAAAGCCTGGCTTCATTTAGTGTGGTGGATGGGACTGGGCGGGATAGCGCCTACATGGGACACGAGCCGGGTGTCGTCCAGCCTTTGTTGCCGTGGGTTACGGAGAAGATTGAGGGCGTCTGAGTTCTGCACTGCTTTGTAACGCGAGATGCAAATCAACGTCTTGGAATACTCTGAGCAAGGCGCTTTGGCCAGATGCCCGCAGAAGGTCGCCATTGTGGACCGGGATCGCCGTTTAAGCTCACATCCGTGGCCCAATTCCTGGCTGCTGGCGACTTACGGAGCCTTGTATAAAGGCCTTAATGAAAGGTTGGGATGACCTTGAGATTGTATCCGAGGAAACTGACTGCCTCCCTGCTCCAATTCACTGAAACTGGCGAGCCAGGTACGACAAGCAGAAAACGGTCGGCACGCACGAACTAAAGTTCCGTTGGAACGAATGACAGATAATTCCTAACGATTATGGAGCTCAGGGGGAAGAAATTGCTCATTATGGGCGCAAATCCGGAAACCGCCGTGCTCGTGAATACGGCCCGGGAGATGGGCGTTTACACCGTGGTCACCGACTATGACCATAATGCCTACGCAAAAAGATATGCCGACAAGGCCTGCGACGTGGACGGCATGGATGTGCCAGGCCTGGTTGCCCTGGCCAGGGCTGAGGGTGTGGATGGCGTCCTGGTCGGGGTGGCCGACCGGCTGATCGTGCCATACCAGCAGGTTTGCGAGGCCTTGGGTCTGCCATGCTACGGGACTCTGGAACAGTGCGCCATATTCACGGACAAACAGAAGTTTAACCAACGCTGTCTTGAATACGGGATTCCTCCTATTCCTTCATTCGATCTGGGCCGCGAGTTCTGCGAAATTGATTTGGGGAGGCTGCGTTTCCCCCTGTTCATCAAACCCGTTGACGGCAATTCCGGGAAAGGGATGTCTATTTGCTATGACAAAGGCGAAGTTGGGACCGCCATCGAGAAGGCACTGGCTTTTTCACGGAGCGGTCGCTTCTTGGTGGAGTGTTACATGGATTGCGACGATTTGTTCATTAACTTCACCTTCAAGGACGGCGAGTTTTGGCCTTCGGCCATTGCCGATCGGTACACCTCTCGAGAGCAGGGGAACGTGAGCCGGGTCTGCCTTGGCGCGACTTATCCTTCTAAATACGTGGACTTGTATTTTGACACGCTCCACGAGAAATTCTGCAGGATGTTCAAGGACATGGACGTGCAACATGGCGTTTTCATGGTTTCGGCCTTTGTCGAGAACAGCGTCATCCACGTCTACGACCCCGGCTTCCGTCTGCAGGGTGAGGCTCCCAACCTGCATATCGAAGCCGTCAACGGGTTCGATCAGAAAGCCATGCTGGTTCAGTACGCCCTGACTGGCTCCATGGGTGCGGAAGACCTGGGCGCGATGAACGACTGCCGTTTCCGGGGCAAACATGCCGCCACGATTTGGTATCTGGCCAAGGAGGGGACAATCGCCCGCATCGAGGGGCTCGAAGAGGTGGCTGCGGATCCCGCCGTGTTCAAGGTCGTCCAGCGTCTATACGAGGGTGACTTGGTGACCCGCCAGATGGTGGGAACGGAGGCGCAGGTCGTCGCCCGCCTGTACATGGTTTGCGACACGAAGGAGGAGCTCGTTGGCAAAGTGAAGCAGCTCCAGGACGAGGTCACGGCCTACAATGAGAAGGGGATGCCCATGCTGCTTGACGGTTTCGATGTCGGGGACATCTGAAGCAGCCGGTCGTTGTTTTTTAGGGTTACCGAACAGGAGACAAAGATATGCTGACTCTTAAGGGACGGACGGCGATCGTAACGGGTGGTTCGCGGGGCTTAGGCCTCGCCATTGCTCAGGCATTCGTCAAGGACGGGATGAGCGTCGGAATCTTGAGCCTTCGCGTGGAGAGCGCGACCGGGGCGGCGCAGGAGCTCGCCAACTCCGGATATCCTTGCGAAGGCGTGTCGTGCGACGTGTCCGATGTGGAATCCGTGGGCAGCGCGCTCAAGAAGGTGGTCAGCCGGTTTGGAGGGATAGACGTAGTCGTTAATTGCGCCGGGATACTCGACGTTTCCTCGATCCCGGAAATGTCGCCCCAGCACTGGGACAAGATCATGGCGGTCAATCTCAAGGGCACGTTTCTCGTCGTACAGCAGGCCCTGCCCTACTTGGAAAAGAGTCGCGCGCCAAGGGTCGTCAACATATCGTCCAACGCCGGGAGGATGGGGGGATACGAGAACGGGCTGGCCTATAGCGCGTCGAAGGGTGGAATAATCGCTCTAACCTACGGCCTCGCCAGGCGACTGGCCCCCAAGGGCATCACGGTGAACTGTATTGCTCCCGGGACAATCGCCTCCGACATGTCCCAGGCGTACGACGAAGCGGCCCGCAACCGACTGCTGACGCGCTTCCCGTTGGGACGACTGGGAACGCCAATGGAAGTGGCGGCGGCGGCGTGCTATTTCGCAAGCGAGGAGTCTGGGTTTACGACGGGGGCCGTCTTGGATGTGAACGGCGGGTTGTTTATGGGTTGACGGAATGGAGCGAAGGATCTTAGAAGTGTGGCAAAACGCTTGAAGGAACTGAATTATGCTTGAAATGTTTGATTTAACAGGAAAGAACGCCGTCGTTGTCGGCGGAGCTGGCGATTTGGGCGTGGCCATGCTGGAGGCCTTGGTAGAAGCAGGGTCCCGAGCAGTCGTCATCGACCTGAGTGAATCCGTCCACGATGTGGCCAAGTCGCTTTCCACCAAGGGATTTTCCGTTCATCCCATCCAGGCCGATATTTCATGCCGCGACCAGATTCGGTCGTCCTATGCGGAAGCCTTGGAATTCCTCGGCGGGCGTGTGGACATCCTGCTAAATTCTGCGGGAATCCAACGCCGTCATCCCAGCGAAGTGTTTCCCGAGAAGGATTGGGACGATGTGTTAGCGGTCAATCTATCGGCCATCTTTTTCTATTGCCAGCTCGCGGCGAAGACCATGATTCCGCAGGGTCGCGGGAAGATTATCAATGTCGCATCCATGCAAAGCTTTTTCGGCGGCATCACAATCCCCGCTTACGCCGCCTCCAAAGGAGGCGTGGCGCAGCTTACCAAGGCGCTTTCCAACGATTGGGCCGCAAAGGGCATCAACGTCAATGGCATTGCTCCGGGCTATATGGATACACGGTTGAACACGGCCTTGATAAGCGACCCCGTCCGGAATGCCGAAGCCCTTTCCAGAATCCCACAAAAACGGTGGGGAACCGGGAAGGATATGAAGGGCCTTGCCGTTTTCCTGGCTTCTGCGGCAAGCGATTATATCAGTGGCGCCATCATCCCCGTGGATGGGGGATATCTAGGGAGATAGGAGGGAGGGACAGCAGGCCGTTGCTAGCTATGCATGAACATACATCCATTACCGAGCTGGCATTAGAGGCGCCCTCCTTGCCTTCCGACATTGAGGTGCTAGCAGAACTAAGGCAGTCAAAACTTCCCCTTGTCCTGTGGGGTGCCGCAAAGTGTGCCCAAAATTTCTGCCGCCTCCTGGCGCGAAACGACATCCCGGTTGCCGCGGTTTTTGTCGATATTTGTCTAGCGGGCATGAAGTTAAATGGACTCGACATATCCAGTTTCGACGACGTCTGTTCCGCCTATCGCAAGTTCAACATACTAGTTGCGCACGGCCGGCCTGAGTTGGCGGGCAAATATAGGGGGCATCCTCAAGTTGCCAATGTGTATATCCTTTCAGATATCAATGGCTTCGGGATGCACTATAGCCCTGCTTTTCTGCAAGCGAATGCCGTTGCCTTGGATGGATTATGGAATGAATTTACCGATACGGCCTCACACGAAAGCCTCTTAGCCTATGTGACCGCGCGCGCAACCAACAATTGGGAACACATACTCCCATATATTTGCGCCAACGAGTATTTTCCCGATTTCATGTCGTTGACGAGCGAGGAAGTCGTTGTGGATTGCGGGGCCTATACCGGGGATACCTTGATGGAGTATGTCCGCCGCACCGGTGGGCGATTCCGCCGTTACTACGCACTGGAGCCATGTCCCCCCAACTTGGAAGAGCTCCGGGGAGTTGTTACCCGCAACAACTTACACGATGTTGAGATCCTAGCGGTGGGAGCGTGGGATAAGCAGGGGCGCCTAGCTTTTGTTCAAGATGGCGACCAATCGCATGCGGAGGCGGTGGAAGGTGAGAAATCCTCGTGTCTAATAGACCTTGATACCATAGACAACATATGCGGTGAAAACGCCACTTTCATAAAGATGGACATTGAAGGGGCTGAATTAAGGGCATTGTCTGGTTCAATGAAGACGATTCGGTATAACAGGCCCAAACTAGCGGTCTGTGTCTACCACAGGACTGAGGATTTGATTGCCATTCCCCAGTTCATCAAACGTACGTGCCCGGAATACAGATTGTATTTCCGTCTACATGATCACTTTGGAATGGGTGCAGTGCTGTATGCCCTTTAGCGTAGGCACTAGCGAACTAACGAGTCGACCACAGGAGTAGGTGCATGACGAGTCGGAGACTAGCAAATAAAACTATGGTGCGTCCTTCTGCGAGGCCGTCTAAAATGCCTAAGTCGAGAACAGTTGAAAACCGATTACCGCACAGATTGGGCGGGAAGAAATTGCTCATTATGGGCGCAAATCCGGAGACCGCCGTGCTCGTGCAGACGGCCAGGGACATGGGGGTGTACACCGTAGTCACCGACTATGACCATCATGCCTACGCGAAGAAATTCGCCGACAAGGCCTGCGACGTGGACGGCATGGATGTGCCAGGCCTGGTTGCCCTGGCCAGGGCTGAGGGTGTGGATGGCGTCCTTGTGGGGGTGGCCGACCCGCTCGTTCCATCCTACTGCAAGGTATGTGATGCCCTGGGCTTCCCGTGTTATGCAACACAGGCGATAGGGGATGTTTTCACGCAGAAAGACCGATTCAAATCCAAGTGTGAGGAATACGGCATCCACGGCATTCCGGAATACTATCTCGACGCGGATGTTAGAAAAGAGGATGTGGCGAGGATCGAATTCCCTGTCATGGTTAAGCCGGTGGATAGTACCAGCGGCACCGGCATGACCGTCTGTTACAAAACCGACGAACTAGTGCCGGCCGTGGCGAAGGCGCTTTCCGTGTCCCGCGGCAAGCGTTTCATCGTCGAGAAATACATGGAATGCGACGACATGGGCTTATACTATACCTTCAAGGACGGAATATGCAGCGCTTCCTGTATTTATGATCGCTATACCACGAATGAGCAGCCGGGCTTGAGCCGGGTTTGCCTTGGAGGCACCTATCCCTCGAAACATATCGGCACATATTTTGACAGGATGCACCCCAATGCCCTGCGGCTATTCCGGGACATGGGCATTAGGAACGGCGTGCTCATGCTGTCCGCCTTCTTTAAAGACGGCGAGTTTTTTGTCTATGACACGGGCTTCCATCTTCAGGGAGAGGCGCCCCACTTGCTGATGAAAGCCATCCACGGTTTCGACCAGCGAGAAATGCTCATCCGCTTCGCCCTCACGGGCTCCCAAGGCGATTTGGATCTAGCTGCCGCGGACGACGCATATTTTCGCGGGAAACATGCCGCCACACTTTGGTTCCTGCTCCGGGCCGGCACAATAGGCCAAATTGAAGGTCTTGAAACTGCGCCCAGCGACCCGGCACTCGTCGGTCTTGTCCAAAGATTCTATAAAGGCGACACGGTAAAACAGGAATGGGTCGGCACCGAAAAACAGGTGCTTGCCCGGCTATATATCGTCTGCGAAACCAAGCAGGAGTTGGGTGCCAAACTCAGGTCTTTTATGGCATCTGTTAAAGTGCGTAACATCAAAGGTGAGGACATGCTTTTGAGGGGCTTCGATGTGGCGGCCGCGCTAGGTCAGTAATTAGATACAGGCTCGCTCTGCGTATACACCACAATTTCAGCGACTTGGTATTGTATGCAATTCCCGATTGAAACCAAATGACAACATGGCCGACTTACTCAAAAACAAGGTCATAGTAATCAGTGGCGGGACCAAGGGCGTGGGCCGCGCGGTGGCCGAGGAGAGCGCGGCTCAGGGCGCTTCGGTTGTCATTGGCGACCGCGACCAAATGGCAGGCAAAATTGTAGTCAGAATGATAGAAACCCACGGGCGCGAAGGCCTTTTTGTCCACACGGAATTGAGGGACACGGGCGACTGCAAGAAGCTCTTTGAACACGCGATGGATCGGTTTGGAAGGGTGGACGGTTTGTTTAATTATGCCGGCGTGACGTGGGTTTCAGGGCTCGATAGCTGCGATCAAGCGACCTTTGATGAAATCATGGATATCAATTTCCGGGCCGCATTCTTCTGCTGCCAGAATGCCGTCCGCTGCATGAGGCTGAATGGCGGTGGTTCCATCGTTTTGGTGGGTTCAGCCCATGCATGGGGGGGCCAGAAGGACCGCGCTGGCTATGCGTGCTCTAAGGGCGCCCTGATGACACTTTCAGAGCACATCGCCCATAATTATGCCTCGGAACACATCCGGTGTAACTTGCTGACGATGGGCTGGACGCCAACCGAGGGAGAGGTCGCCTTGAGAGCGACGCAAGGGATGTCGGAACCCGAACTCAGAAGAGAAGCCGCAAAAATCCTTCCCATGGGTAGAATGCTCGAGAGGAGCGATTATGTTCAGGGAGTCTTGTATTTGCTTTCTGATCAATCATCCATGATGACCGGTGCCAATTTGCGCATCACCGGTGGTGAGTACATATAGGGAGACGACTGAATCGAGCCCAATCTGCTAGGGCAGTTCGGGCTGGAGATGTAGCGGCATGGGCATGAATCCGGAATTAGTTTTCTACAGCGGTTCGATATTGCTCGAGGGCCCATGCTGGGATGCAACGGAAAACGTCATCTACTGCGTTTCGATTAATCAGGGCCTCATCTACCGCATCAACCCCGAAACGGGCGAAGTGAAGTCGTTCCGAACGAACGGGGCGGTAGGTTGCGTAGTCATCGAAGAAAGTGGCATGCTACTGTCCGCCGAAAAGAGCGGCATCTACAGAATCAATCCCAAGACTGGTGAGAGAACCTTCCTTGTGCAGTTGGAGGGCAATCCGGCGATGCGCTACAACGATGGGAAACTCGACCCCCGTGGACGCTTCCTTGTTGGCACCAAGGGCGACGCGGAAGACCTGCCTGGGCGGGGGAGGCTGTTTTCGTACGATGGGAAGGAAACGCGGACGCTTGTGGACGGCACGACCATTTCAAACGGCATTGGGTTCTCGAAGGCGGGAGACATTCTGTACTTCATCGACACCCCGACAAAGAAGGTGGGGCGCTACGAGTACAATCTGGAAACGGGAGAAGTTGTCTTCGACCGCCATGTCGTTGAAGTCGCGGGTGATGCTTGGCCTGACGGGATGTGCGTGGACGTGGACGACATGATCTGGGTGACGGAATGGGGCGGGGGCCGCGTTTGTAAGTGGAATCCGGAAACAGGCGAAAAGCTCCATGAGATAAAGCTCCCCTGCGCCAACACCTCTTCCTGCTGCCTCGGCGGCGATGATTTTCAATATCTTTATGTCACTACGGCAAAGGCAGTCGGCATAGACGAACCGCTGGCAGGTGGATTGTTCCGCATCCCTATCAATTCATGAGACGTCGCATGGAAAGGCATAGCGTGTGAAATTCGATGAAGTAATCGCAGTGCGGAAGGAGGGAATCGTCGTTGAGCGAATCAAGAATTCGCCAAATCCCATTGTGTTCTACGGCGCTGCCAATTGCGCCGAAAGCCTGTACCAAACAATTGCACCGTTCGGGCGAAGCCCTCACGCCGTCTTTGTCGACGACCCATTCTGCACAGGCGACACGAAATTTCACGGTGTCGGGATCCAGCGCTTCGCGGATGTCGCCCGCTCGTTGGAGCATTTCGACGTGGCGGTTGTAATCGGCACGAGATTACCGGATCTAGCCTGCCTTGAAAAGCATGGCCAAGTCTGCTCCATCTTTCCAAATGTTGGCTATGCAAGGGGGCTTGCCATGGACGAAGAGTTCATCCGGGCCCACTGGGACGATTTTCGGGATATATTCGACTTGCTGGCTGACAACTTGTCGAAAAAGAGCCTCCTGGCGTTTCTTGAAAACAAGATGTACGGGAACTTGCACGCGTTGTCGTCCCTTCGGGAAGACCATCAGTATTTTGGGTTGGACTTCATGCCGCTTTCAAGCGAGGAGATTCTGGTGGATTGCGGTGCGTTCACGGGGGATTCGGTGCGGTGGTTTGTCGAGAGCGTGGGCGGCCACTACGCGAAAATCTACGCATGGGAGCCGGACCCGAAGAACATCGTGGAATTAAAGAATTGCATCGAAGCGGCAAGGTTGGAAAGCATTGCTGTCGTGCCCTGTTGCGCGTACGGCAGGAAGGGAAGTCTGTGCTTCGATTCCCAAGGGACGGCGACATCGTTCGTGACGGGCGGCGGCGCTGAGACTGTCGCGTGCGATACGATAGACAACATCTGTGGGGATGCCACATTGATCAAGATGGATGTCGAGGGCAGCGAAATGGATGTCTTGTCGGGAGCGGCCGAAACCGTCAAAAGGCACAAGCCGAAACTGGCTGTGGCGGTGTACCACAGGCGAGAAGACATCGTTGAAATCCCTCAGTTCATACGGTCATTGCGAAACGACTACACATTTCATCTTAGAATCCATAAGGATGTCGCCGACGATGTCGTGCTGTACGCAATGTAATACTTGCCAGGCGCATCAACGCGCGCCGCTAACGCTGCCATGTTGAACCCAAGCTACTCATAATGCCAGAACTTGCCATCCTTACGGGGTCGCCTGCCTTCACGCATCCCCTCCATGTCGGTCGGCCGAACATCGCCAATCAGGAGCGGTTCCTGGAGCGCACCGGGCAGATACTCGACCGCAACTGGTTGACCAACAATGGTCCGCTGGTACAGGAATTCGAGCAGCGCATCGCCGCCATTCTGGCCGTGAAACACTGCATCTGTGTCTGCAATGCCACCATCGGGCTCGAAATCGCTATCCGTGCCGCCGGACTTAAGGGTGAGGTCATCGTTCCATCCTACACCTTTGTCGCCACCGCCCACGCGCTCCAGTGGCAGGAGATCACGCCGGTCTTTGCGGACATTGATCCTGCAACGCACACTCTTGACCCAACCCGAATCGAGAGGCACATCACCCCGCGCACCACTGCTATCCTCGGCACCCATGTTTGGGGCCGTCCCTGTCCCGTGGAGAGCCTTGTTGAGATCGCGCAGAGGCGGGGACTCAAGCTTATGTTTGATGCCGCGCCCGCATTCGGCTGCTCCCACCGTGGGCGCATGATTGGCGGCTTCGGTCTAGCCGAGGTTTTCAGCTTTCACGCCACCAAGTTCTTGAACTCTTTCGAAGGTGGGGCCATCACCACCAACGACGACGAACTCGCCGCGAAGATCCGCTTGATGACCAACTTTGGTTTCTCCGGCTATGACAACGTCATCTACATCGGCACCAACGGCAAGATGACTGAAGTCTCAGCCGCTATGGGGCTGACGAACCTCGAAGGCATTGAGGACCTCGTGGCGGTGAACCGCCGCAATTACGAGGCCTATCGGGCTTGCTTGACCGGCATTCCTGGCGTCGCCCTGATGCTTTACGATATCGCCGAGCGCGGCAATTACCAATACGTGGTGGTCGAGGTGAACGAAGCCGCGGCCGGTCTCACCCGGGACGAACTGGTAAAGGTACTGCATGCCGAAAACGTATTGGCACGCAAGTACTTCTGGCCCGGCTGCCACCGGATGGAGCCGTATCGCTCACTTTACCCCTACGCCGGCATGTTCCTGCCCGAAACCGAGCGCGTCGCCGCTCGGGTCATCGTTCTGCCCACCGGGCAAACGATCACCGTCGAAATAGTGAGCACCATCTGCGGGATCATCCGAGCAGCGTTTGCGCAATCTGCTGCCGTTCGTGCCGCCTTGTCTCAACGCACGTAGTTTCTGAACATCTGGCCTCCGATCTCTGACCTCTGACCTCTGAAAGTCCCCAGATGCCCCGCGTTTCTGACCAAACTTCCTGCGCCCAGCCCAAAGTGAGTGTGGCGATGGTTACCTACAACCACGAGAAGTTTATCGCTCAGGCCATCGAGAGCGTGCTGATGCAGGAGGCTGATTTCCCGGTTGAATTGGTGATCGGGGAGGACTGCTCCACGGATGCTACGCGCTCGGTTGTGCAACAATACGCCGCGAGGTATCCGAATGCCATCCGAGCCCTGTTGCCAGACCACAATCTGGGGGCTTGTGAAAACGGTCGTGCTGTTACCGAGGAGTGTCATGGGGAGTACATCGCCTTCCTTGAAGGAGATGATTACTGGACCGATCGGCGGAAGCTGCAGATTCAGGTCGAATTGCTCGATAAAGAACCCAGCTTCATATTGTGCGCACACCGCTTCCGCATTTTTGACGAGGCCGCCAATGTCTTTCATGATGACGGAAGGGAGGGTGTATTCCAGCGACGTTCACGGATGGTGACCACCTACCAGAATTTTCTAGACCCATACGTTATTTCCACCCTGACCTTACTTTTTCGCAGAGAAGGTCTGAGGGGGGTCTCCTCGAAGCACACAGCTCGCGACATAGTTTTCTGGTCACATCTATTATCCCAGGGGCGCGATGGCGTTGTTTTAAACAGAGTGATGGCGGTGTATCGACAGCATGCAGGCGGGATGTGGTCTGGCCTTCATGGCCAAGCTTCTGCTGAGTTCCTCTTCGAAGGCGCTGCCGCGATTGTTTCACTGCAAGGTTTTGCCTCTGGGTCAGTGAGGGATGCGTATAGCCGCCGCGCGCATCAGGTTTCTTCTGGCTGGATCTCCAAGATTGGCAAGAGCTTGGTTGGGTTGGCAGAGCATACTGACCGCGTGATTAAAGGCTTGCCCGCAGAATACCGACCAGGGACTCTGGACCGAGCTTTCCACCGCTCGGTGTGTACCCTGAGTGTAGCCCTCACCAAGCTCTTTTGGCTCCAAGCGAATTCGCTGAGGTGGATGGGGGGCGGGCGGGGGCCCTCACTGCGTTGGTTGCGGCTAAGGTGCCGCCAACTAGCGTGGCTGGTGGCATTAACCCCGGTGCTGCTTTTGCACGGCGTGGAGCGCTTGCTTCGCTTGTTGCGGCGGCGAGAGGAGAACGTCTGTGCGAAAGCTCATAAATAGTTGCGCATTTCTTTCTTTGCAGGGGGGGGGCTTGTTGGCTCAGCAAGTGCATGCGACGTGCATGGGTTCTTCACGTCGGGCGCAACTAGTGGTCATAGCAGTGCTGCCTCATTGAGAATGGAGAAGCCCCTAATAACCATTGGTATCACGTGCTTTAAGGAGGGAGACTGGCTGCTGGAGTGTTGGGAAAGTGTCTTGAAGCAAACCGATAGCCGATGGACGGCGGTATTGGTAATGGATGGCACAACCGATACGCGGACTACGGAAATATTCTCCGCTTTGAAGCACCCCAAACTGCTTAAGTGGGCTTCGGAAACCAACCGTGGTCCTTACCCGATGCGGAACAAGGCCTTCGAGCTAACGCGCACGCCCTTCCACTTTTATCTGGACGCGGACGATCAGCTTGGACCCAGCGCCGTGGCAGACGCATTAAAGGCTTTCAAGTTACATCCCAATGCCGGGTTTGTTTATACGGATTATCAATGCGTTGGGTCCGGTGAAGAGATAATCCGATATGCGCCGGCTGTGGAAGCTTTGGATCTGGTCGAGGGCCACTTATTGCCCGGCGCTTGCGCCTACTATAGGACACTTTGGGAGAAGGTTGGCGGCTTTGCCGAGGAACTGGCGCGTGGGAATGCCGATTATGACTTCGTGCTCGGGGCATACGAGATGGATGTTAGAGGTGTTCACGACGGCGGTGTGAACTACCACTACCGCCGCGGGCAGGGTAGCAGTGTCTCCAACAGCTACGGTTTGCGTTACGCTGAAACCCACGAGATCATGGTTCGCCGCCATCCCCGCTTTTTCAAGGATCCTGCGCGTCGAAGACGATTCCTAGCGCTTGGCTACCGGCGCGGCGCATGCGCCAACTATAGCGCAGGCAACTGGCAGCGGGCTTCCGCGCTCGCGGCGCAAGCCTGCAGGAATGGATTGTGGAAAGATCCTTACATGATCCAGATTGTTCTCCGGGGGCGGGTGCCCCCGGCGGTGTTCGCCGGCCTGAGGTTATGCTGGCGTTTGGCGCGGCCTCCGAAGCGAGTTCTCAAGATATGAAACCCGGCAGAGAAAAGACGGTAATGATCACCGGCGCGGGCGGCTTCATTGGGAGCCACGTCACCGAGCTGCTCCTCCATGAGGGGTACCGCGTGCGCGCGCTGGTGCACTACAACAGCCGCGGAAGCTGGGGGCATTTGCAGCAGGTTCCCGAAGCCCTGCGCTCGCGCCTGGACGTAAAACTCGGGGATGTAACGGACCCATTCCTCATTCGCAGTCTGGTCGAAGGCTGTGACGTCGTATTACACCTGGCTGCCCTTATCGGAATTCCTTACTCCTACATTGCCCCGGCGTCGTATGTCGCCACTAATGTCAGTGGCACGCTGAACGTGCTCGAGGCCTGCCGCCAGGCGAGGGTCCAGCGCCTCGTGGTCACTTCCACCAGCGAGGTTTACGGCACCGCCCGTTACGCCCCCATTGACGAAAAGCACCCGCTGCAGGGCCAATCCCCTTATTCCGCGAGCAAGATAGCCGCCGACAAGCTGGCCGAATCCTACTTCTGCAGCTTCGATTTGCCGGTGGTCATATTGCGCCCATTCAATACTTACGGCCCGCGACAGTCCATGCGCGCCGTAATTCCTACGGTGCTGACCCAGGCACTGAGCGGAGCGCCCCAAATTGAGCTTGGCAATCTCCGGCCCAAGCGTGACCTGACTTTCGTCGAGGACACGGCGCGGGCATTTTTGCTTGCGGCAACTGTCGCAGGCATCGAGGGCGAAACGATTCACTTTGGCCAGGGGGTGGCGGTGTCCGTAGGAGCGCTGGCGCGGGTCTGTCTTAGAGTCGCAGATAGCCGGGCGACGCTTGTCTCAGTCGCGCGTCGTCAGCGCCCGGAGCGAAGTGAAGTAGGGCTGCTCCTGTGTAAGCCGGCGAAGGCCAAGAGGTTGCTCGGCTGGCAGCCAGAGGTTCCACTTGAGGAAGGTCTGCGCCGCACGGCGGACTACCTGCGCGCGCATCTGGCAGAGTATCGCACTAAGGACTACGTTATATGAGAAAGCCAAAGAGGGGCGCGGCATCTGGCTTGCGCGCCGTCATCCTGGCGGGGGGCAAGGGGGTCCGGCTGCAGCCGTTTACGGTGAACTTCCCGAAGCCACTCGTGCCCTTGGGGGATACTCCAGTCATCGAGGTGCTTATGCGGCGGCTGATGCGCTCTGGCATCACCGATGTCACCCTCACCCTGGGGCATTTGGCAGAGTTGACGAAAGCCTACTTTCAGCATCGCAGGGAATTGGTGGAGCGGCTTCGCCTGCGCTTTGTGGAAGAAGAGGAGCCGACCGGCACCGCGGGCTCGCTGTCACTAATTCCAGGGCTGAAGGATACATTTCTCGTCATGAACGGGGATTTGCTGACCGACCTCGATTTCCATGCTCTGGTGGCGTTTCATCGTCGCCAGAAGTCGCTGCTGACCATTGCCACGCACACGCGCACGGTAAAGATCGACCTGGGGGTGCTGGAGTTCGACCGCGACCATCGGGTTACGCATTACCGGGAGAAGCCGGAGCACCACTACCAAATCAGCATGGGCGTCTATGTCTATGAGCCGGCTGTTTTGAAATACATTGAGAAAGGCAAACACCTGGATTTTCCGGAGCTGGTGCTGCGCCTCATCAAGCGCGGCGAGCACGTCTGCGCCTACCCGGCGGACTGCCTCTGGCTGGACATCGGCCGCCCCGACGACTATGCCCGCGCCCAGGAGCTCTTCGCTGAAAAGCGCAACTCCTTCGAGCGCGTCTGACGGATCTTCTTGGGTCCATCTACTATCAACCAGCAACTAACCACTATTCGATGACCTGGCACATCCCCTTAAGCGACCTGGACTACGGTCCGGAAGAAGCCGCCGCCGTTCAACGGGTCCTGCAAAGCAAATGGCTCTCGATGGGCCCGGAGACCAAGGCGTTCGAAGAGGAATTTGCGGCTCATATTGGCGTCAAGCACGCCATCGCTGTGGCCAACGGAACGGCCGCTTTGCACCTGGCCTACCTGGCGCTCGGGATCGGCCCCGGAGACGCTGTTATCCAGCCAACGGTCAATTTCGTGGCCGCAGCCAATATGACCAGGACTGTCGGCGCCACACCCGTCTTCGCGGATATCAACTCCCTCGACGAACCCACCATCTCCCCCGAGTCCATAAGCGCGTTACTCTCAACTCTCAACTCTCAACTCTCAACTGTCCGTCCCAAGGCCTTGGTCGTGATGCACTACGGTGGCTATTGCTGCCGGATGGCCGAAATCCAGCAACTCTGCCGCCAACACGGTCTCGCGCTCATCGAAGACGCCTGCCATGCTGTCGGGGCTCGTGCCACACTTACATCTCCCATCTCCCATCTCCCATCACCTGCAGTCGCCGCCGGTTCCCTAGGCGACATCGGCTGTTTCTCCTTCTTCAGCAACAAGAACATGGCTACGGGTGAAGGCGGCATGGTCGTCACGAATCGGGATGACCTCGCAGAGCACCTCCGCCTCTTGCGGTCGCACGGCATGACCTCCCTGACGTGGGACCGGCATCGCGGGCATGCGAGTTCGTACGACGTCATCGCCTCTGGCTTCAACTACCGGCTGGATGATCTCCGCTCGGCTTTGGGGCGCGAGCAGCTCAATAAGCTGGAGCGGAACAACCAGCGCCGCCGCGAACTCACCACCCTGTATTGGCGGAATTTAGCGCCGCTTGAGCAGCGTGGGTGGGTTTTGCCTTTCAGGCGTATGTTCATGGAAGACGGAAGATCGAAGGTTGAAGATGAGAAATCCAGTTCCCAGCGCCCATCTCCCACAGCAAACAGTGGTCCATTGCGAAGTTGTCCCGATCTTCCATCTTCCATCTCTCATCTCCCATCTTCTTGCGCCGCGCATCTCCTGGCTGTCGTCGCGCCGGACGAACCAACCCGCCTCGCGACCGCACACGCATTGAAGGCAGCCGGCGTGCAGACGAGCCTGCATTACCCGAGCATTCACCGCTTCAAAGCATTCGCGGGGTCAGGTCCGGGGCAACTGGAATTGAGCGAGTCCTACGCCTGTCGCGTTATTACTTTGCCGCTGTTTCCCACTATGTCCACCGGGCAGGTAGAAGAGGTCTGCTCGCTTATCCGGAAAGCCGCAGTTGCAGATGGAGCAAGGCAGTTGCATGGCAGGGCAGGTGCCCTTGTTTGAGCGGCTACCGAGTTCCCCCGCAGTAATGACCAACATGCTTCCCGGAAAATCTTCGGTGACCTTCTTCCTCCCCGACAAGATGGGCGGGTTGTTTAATTTTATGAACAATCTGGCCTTGGCTCGGCCGCGGGATGAAGTCGCTTATCGGGGCGTGCTGATAAACAACCTTAACGACAGGGACACACGGTCGGACGGACGAACCGGCTACGATGAGGTCGAGAAATTCGAGTACCGCTATCCGCCAGAGAATCTGGCTTCTGTGTTTCGCCGATTAAGGCGCTGCATTCCTGATGGGCCCGGCGTCGTCGTCGTCAACGAACTGTTGGATGTGGCTATGATTGCGGCTTGTCCCACAGGCAAACCAGTGATTCAGATCCTCCACGGTGATTATGAGTACTACTACAACCTGGCGGTTTCCCATGAGTCAGCCGTTGATGTGTTTGTGACTTACACGCAGCGGATGTTTGAAACGTTACAGCAGCGGCTCCCCCACCGGCACGAGTCGATTCTTAACGTCCCCTACGGCATTCCGCTGCCCGAACGCACCCGCAAAGCTCAGCCTGGTTTATTACGGCTGCTTTTTGTCGGGCGCATCCGCAAGGACAAGGGAGTGTTTGATCTGCTCAAGATTGACCAGCATTTGCGAGATCAAGGCGTGCGGGTTGTGTGGACGATTCACGGCAAAGGCCCGGACGAAGAGGCGCTCAAGAAGTCATGGGCAACCGACTCACCGACCCGCTGGACAGGAATCTTGCCAATGGAGGAGGTCTATCGACTTTACCTCGACCACGACGTGTTCGTCTTGCCATCACGGGCGGAGGGCTTTCCGCTAACGGTGCTGGAAGCGATGGCCGCCGGCATGGTCCCGGTGGTCAGCGATTTGCCAAGCGGCATTCCGGAGGTGGTGGATGACGGCGCAAGCGGATTTAGGTGCCGCGTGGGCGCCGTGGACGAGTTTGCCAAAGCGATTAGCCAACTCGATCGCGACCGCAATCGCCTCGAATCCATGGGGTGGGCCGCCCGGCAGAAGGTAATCGGCCGGTACGAGGTCCGGGATCGTGCAGCAGCGTATCATGCCTTGTTTCGGGAATGGACCGGGAGAGTGCCCAGGGCAAGTGATCCAAGCCGGCCAGTCCACAGGGCTGGGATGTGGCGCGGGTGCCGCTTGGATCGGCCTTGGCTACCCAACTGGTTGGTAGTCGCGCTGCGAACCATGCCGCGACTCGGAAGCCGCTCATAATCTGCAATGGGCATCCCTCCGTAAGCCCACAAACGAAACTGTCTCAAAACCCACATCCAAGGCGAACGTCCCCCGCGATGCCTGAGTTCCGGGGATTCCCGGAGAAGCTTTGGCTCACAGGGGCGCTCGTCGTCTCCAACAGGCACCTTTGGGACCGTCTCGGCGAGCGTGCCCTGCCCGAACCGGGTTTTGGCAACAGGCCCGCCAGCCCCAAAAGCCGATACCTCGGTAGTACCTCCGTCGCACCTCCGTTCCTCCTCCGTTCTACTTCCGAAAGCTTGGCGGAGGTAGGACGGAGGTTCTACGGAGGAATATCGGAGGTGGAACGGAGGTACCACCATGAGCCTCTGGTCAGAGTAAGGGTATGTGGCGGGCCAAGAGCATCATGCCGAAGGAAGAGGGAAGAATGCAGAAAGGGGAATGGTCAGGGCTGCACTAAAGTCCGGCCAGTTGAGGGAAGATCCTGTTCTGCAGCCCTGAAATCCGAAGACCGAAGGCCGAAACCCGAAAGAAGGCCGAAATCCAAATTCCGAGCATGGCCTAATTCGATTGGCGGCTGCTCCGCCGGGGTGGCTATCAATTCGGACCTCGGCCTTCGGGTTTCTTTCGGCCTTCGGTCTTCGGGTCTCGGGTTTGGAATGGCCCGGACCGACTTTAGAGCAGCCCTGGGGAATGGTTCCCGTTCAGCCCGCTGTTGTCAGGATGAAAGGTCCGCCAACGGCTGCACCCGGGGCGGGTTAGACGGCGCGAACGACGGCCGAGGTGATTTTCGGCAGATCCGTCCAGCCGTCGGTGTGCTGACAGGTGCGGATGAAGATCGCGGTGCCGACAGGCGGCACGCCATACCGGGCAACGTAAAGAGCGGTGATGTCGCTCCAGCCATCCACCGGCGCGGGCAGCAAACCCAGCAAGGGGAAGTGCTGCACACAGCGGACCCCGGTGCTGACGGGGGCGGCGCCCTGCACCAGGGTGTATTGGGCCGGTTGGCTGAGGACGCGGAGCCTCATCGTGATGATGCCGTCGGTAATGGTGATGGCCAACTCCCCCACCGGGTTCGGGCTGAAGCTGGGCACGGCGGGCGGCAGGTCCAATTGGCCGAGCCCGAGTTGGGCGCGCGCGGCATTCACGCGAACGAAATAGTTGTAGCCGTTAAGCGCGACCGGGCGGCCGGTGCCGCCGACGGTGTAGCTATCGGCCGAAGAAATGCACCAGGCGCTGCGTTGTTCGGGGGCCAGGGCGCGCCATCGGCTGGAAACCGCGCCAAAATTGCTGCGATTGCGCTGTTGGTCCGGCGTCTGCGGGTTGCGCGGGGGGACGTACTCACGCACGAGCTGGCCGTAGCGGCTGTTGACGTAAACCACGGGGCCTACTCGGCCCGACTGTGGGGACGAAGATATTTTGCTCATAGTAACTGCCAGGCCAGATTGCTGCGGCCGTGGATCACCCCGCCCGCCATTGGACGGGTGTTGAGCCAAGCCGGCACCGGGCCTGTTATGCTACTAGTATTACGTATTCCGGCGGCCCGGTGCAACTTCCAACACGCACCTCGAATACGCCCAGGCGCAAGACTGGATTCTTCGGGGGCGAAGATCTAAGATGCGCACCGCTAACTGTCCTCTGATTTCTGACTTTCAGCTTTTCGGGCTTTCAACCCTTGACTGGGTTATGCCATTTCAATCCCGGAAAGCGGGCGAAGTCGGCATCTGTGGTTTGCAGGATCAGTCCCCGTTCGATGGCCAGCGCGGCCAGATGGGCATCCGTGGTGAGGTTGCCGGCGGTTCCCGCGTGTTGCAACAGAACCGACCAGGTTTGAAAATGCGTTTGGGCGGGATGAACCAGGTGGACGTGCGGCAGGCTCAGCCACTCCTCCACGCGTCCGACCGCATCGGCAACGGACATGGGTCGGTCAAAAACTTTCGGATGCGTGGCGATGCGGACAAACCCAAGAATCACCACCCACGGCAGCGCCACTCCGGCATGTCCCTGGAGGCATCGATTCCACCAGTGAAGCGCTTTTTGATGCTGCGGAGAGCGGAGATTGTGGGCGTAAATGAGCAGGTTAATGTCCGGGAGAATCATCTTGGGTCGCCTTTCTTAGGTAGTCTTCAACCGCCAGTTCATCAACCAATTGATTCAGGCGGTCGAAGTCAAGACCGGCTCTGGGCGTTCCGAAATCGTGGGGACGGACAACGACCTGGAGTTGCATTTCCGTGGAATTATCCGCCAGTCCCTTGCGCAGCGCGGTGTTGACCAGTTCCTTGAACGGCAGGTCCAATTCGCGTGCTTTGCGCCGGAGAATGCCGGCCAGATCATCATCAATGGTCAAAGTCGTGCGCATATTGAGAGCATCATGGCACACGGGCCGTTGATGTCAAGGCATCAAAGATCGTTTGTGCTGCTATACTACACGCGGGTTAGTGTATTACTTGCGTTGTGGGGAACAGTTGGAAATTCCAAGTTAGCAACGAGGCGAGGGCGGCCGCGTGGTTGTGATGGGCCAAGGCGGTGGTCTGGAGGATGGCGTTTTTCATCGTCGCGA
>CAIWJG010000445.1 GCA_903912925.1 uncultured Verrucomicrobia subdivision 3 bacterium
ACACTCTTTCCCTACACGACGCTCTTCCGATCTGGACGGCCCTTTTCTCGGCGTCACGATCACCGTGGCACCTTCGGATTTCGGCCTTCGGATTTCCTTCGGATTTCGGTTTTCGGGCCTCGGATTTCCCAGCTCACAGCCGCGGCGGCACCGCCCCCCTCGCCCCCTCCGCCCACTCGGCCAATGAATGCGACCGGCCGCACTCCGGGCAGCCCGTTACCGGGAACTGCGCCCCGCAATGCGGGCACGTGGCGTGCGTCCCAAACGTGTCGAACATTTGCCCGCATTTGTCACATCGCCACAGTGGGCCAATAATCGGCGCCTGCTGGCACGACGGACACACAAATCCGCCCCGGCGCGGCAGCTTCGCTATCCGCGCCAATACCCGTGCCTGCAGCAAGCCCCGCCAGCAGCTCAGCAAAATAAATACGCACAGGATGCCGAACCAAGCATCTCGCGCCCACAGCGCGAGCAGGATCAGCGCCCCGGCGCCGATGAACCCGATCACGACCGTCACCATCAGGCTGCGCGCGCGCCCCACCACGAACCAGAGCAGCGATTGCAGGATCTGGCCACCATCCAAAGGATAGATGGGCAGCAGGTTGAAGATCAGCAAAGCCCAGTTGATGTAAAACAGCGCGGTGATGAAGGCGTAGCCATTGGGCATGGTCTCGCCCCAGCCCGCCGAACGGCCGAGCAGCCATAGAATGGTCAGGACCGGCGCCAGCGCCACGTTCACCAGCGGCCCCGCCGCGATGCTCCAGAGCATCGCCCCGGGTCGCGGCGGCGGTGACACATAAGCCACCCCGCCCAGCGGCCAGAGCACGATCTGGTTCGCCTGCCCGCCCACCTGCCGGCAGGCCAGCGCATGGCCGAACTCGTGCAGCAGCACGATGCCAAACAGCGCCAGGTATTCCAGCACCGGCCAAATGAGGGAAGAGTATCCCCCCTTCCGGCTACTGATGCCGTAAAACGCCAACAGGAACCATGACCAATGCAAATACAGATCAACCCCCGCAAAGCGGAATAAGTGAATGGACCCTTGCCGTGTTGGCGTCATGCGCCATGAGCTAGCACACCCCTCGCCCCTGCAACAAGCCTTTTATGGCGCTACAACGCCTGATAGGGTGGCCGGCGGGGGCCCTTTAGTTGGCTGGCTGTCCCGCTCGGCAGGAGCATATCCGAGTAGTCATCCCTGCGCCTCGGTCTCCAGCCGCCCCCTCTTTGCCGGGTTGACCAGCACGCGTGGTTTCTGCATCCTATGGGTATTCCAAAGGCTCGCACCCGACTCGGCAGCCTTGGTATCATGATGAGCAACGAAATACAAATAGTCCCGCTCTCCCGCAGTTCGCGGGATGTGATGCGCTTCCTGAAGGTCAGCTACGGTATCTACCGGGATGACCCCCATTGGGTCGCGCCGCTGCTGATGGACCTGAAGAAGGTGTTCACGGATGCTAACCCGATGTTCGAGCACGCCGTGATGCAGCTCTGGGTCGCCAGGCAGAACGGGCGGGACGTAGGCCGCATCGCCGGCATCATTGACCACAACCATAACCGCGCGGCCAAAGACCAGGCCGCCTTCTTTGGCTTCTTCGAGTCGGTCAACGACCCCGAGGTCAGCCGCCGGTTATTCGACACCGTCGCCGCCTGGACCCGTCAGGCGGGCTTGAAACGGATGCTTGGGCCGATGAACCCCACGACCAACGACGAGTGCGGCCTGCTGATCGAGGGCTTTGATTCCCCGCCGGTCCTCATGATGACTTACAACCCGCGCTACTATATACCGCTGGTGGAAGCCGCCGGCTTTCGCAAAGCCAAGGACTTGCTGGCGTTCCATCTGGACCTGGCCAAGATCCCCATAGATCGCCTGAGCCGCATTGCCGCCAAGGTCAAACAGCGTAATCCAGAAGTCGTCTTGCGTCCCGTCCGGCGTAAAACGGTGCTGCAGGACATTGCCAAGCTCAAGGAAGTCTATAATGCCGCCTGGGAAGACAACTGGGGCTTCGTGCCGATGACGGACGCCGAGATGGATTTCCTGGCCGCGCGACTCAAGCCTTTGCTCTTTGAAGGCCTGGTCTGGGTGGCCGAGGTGGGCACCGAGGCGGTCGGGTTCCTGATAGCGCTGCCAGATTACAACATACCGCTCAAGCCCTTGCAGGGGCGCTTGCTGACTCCCAAACTGCTGGGGTTCATCCCTTACCTGCTCGGCTGGAAGGTTCTGCCCCGGACCCGCACGATCATCCTCGGCGTGAAGGAAAAATATCGCACCAAGGGATTGGAATCCGCGATGTTGATCGAGGGGCTGAAGGTGGCCTTCGAGGCCGGCATCCGCGAGTCGGAAGCGTCCTGGATTCTAGAGGATAATATTCGGATGTGCCGTCTGCTGGAGGCCATCGGCGGCCGGCCCTATAAGACTTACCGGATTTACGAGAAACCCGTGTGACGGGAAATCCGAAGCCCGAAGGCCGAAGCCCGAAAGAAACCCGAAGGCCGAAGGTCGAAGCCGCGCTGGAATCAGAGGCATAAGCGCTGATCAACTTGACTCGTTTCGGGTTTCGGAATTCGGCCTTCCTTCGGCCTTCGGGTTTCGGGCTTCGGATTTCCGCCTTCCGCTCCTCACTTTGCCCCTTGAACTCAGCGCGGGGGCTTTCTAATGTCCGGGTATGAAACGGATTTTTATTCTATTAGCAACCTTGGGGCTATGCGCCGCTCCGGCTCTGCGCGCACAGGATGCCGCGACGCAAGAACGGCTGGACAAGCTGGCCGGCCGGATCGAGGACCTGACCGCCGCACAGGATGCGCTCAGGAAGCAGATGAACGGGCTGTCCAAAGAACTGGAAAGCGTGCGTGAACAGTCGGGCAAGCCCAATACCAGCTACGCCCGCCAGGAAGACTTGAAGGGCCTGGCAGAATCGATCAAAGAAGTGGACCGCAAGCGGATAGACGACGCGGAGAAGATTCACAGTGAGTTGTTGAAGCTGCGTAAGGCGCTGGAAGTGCCGTTGGCCCCGCCGAAACCAAAGACCTCTTCCGTGCCGAAGGACAAGCCCGCTTCAGATAAACCGGCTCGGGATGAAAAGGTTTTCCCCTACGTGATTCAATCCGGCGACACGCTCAGCGCCATCGTGCAGGCTTACAAAGAGAAGAACATCAAGGTCACGGCCGCCCAAATCCTGAACGCCAATCCGGGGTTGAAAGCGGAGCGGCTGATAGTGGGGACGAAGATCTTTATCCCCGCGCCCCAGCCCTGAGCGGCTCAGCCCCAGTGGGCGAGCAGGCCGATCCCAATCAGGACGGCCAGGCCGATCCGGTACCAGCCGAACGCGGTGAAGGTGTGCGTCTGCACGTAGCGCAGCAGCCATTTCACGGCGATGAAGGAGATGACCGCTGAGACGAGGAAGCCGAGCCCCACCATGCCCCAATGTTCCGGCGCAGTGCCGGGCGGCGGATGATGCAAGGCCTTGAAGATCTTCAGCCCGCTTGCCGCCAGCATCGTGGGAATACCGACGATGAAGCAGAACTCCGTAGCCGCCGGCCGCGCCAGGCCCAGGAGCAGGCAGAGCAGGATGGTGGTGCCGGAACGCGAGGCGCCGGGGAAGACGGCGGCGACAATCTGGCCGAGGCCCACGGCGACTGCCATCGCCCAGGTTACCCGGTCATCGAGCGTCTTCCCACGCAGCCAGGCCTCAATAAGGACAAAGCCAACGCCACCAACCAGCAGGGCCCACGCGACGGGCGCAAGTTGCTCGGGCAATTTGAATCCCTTCTTCTCCAGAATAAACCCGAGCCCGCCCGTGAGCACGAAAGCGAGGAGGATCTTCAAGATGTAGTCCTGCGTCGCCGGCTCGCGCCAGCGGAACAGGAACTGGTGGAAGCGATGGTGGAACAGGGGAATGACCGCCAGCACGGCGCCCGATTGGATGACGACGTTGAAGAGGTCGCTCTGGCGGATATGGAGCCAACGCTCCGCAATGAGCAGGTGCCCCGTGGAAGAAACCGGCAGGAACTCGGTTATACCTTCCACAATTCCGAGCAGAATAACGACAATCCAGTCTGGCATCGCGTGGTTAGACGACAAAAGCCTTCGAAAGACAAGCCTTAAATGCCAAACGCGGAACGGAATTCTTGGGCAACGGAGCAGGGAATCGTGGCGCGGGGCAGTTCAAGAGCAGGGGAGCGGTGTGCTTTCCCAGAGCCCATACTTCATCACTCCTCACCCCGCGGCGATCGCCTCGGGCTGTGGATCACTGCCGTTAAATCAAGGAATGACAGGGAGCGCGGCGTGCCTCCTCCCTCTCCCCGTCGGACGGGGAGAGGGCTGGGGTGAGGGGAATCGACGGTTTTAGCACGGCCATCCTCACCCCGACCCTCTCCTCCCTCGGCGGGAGGAGAGGGGGAAGCCGCCGCGTCTCGCGCGGTAACTTCTCTAATTCAACGGCCGTGGGGCTGTGGATCGCCCAAGCCGCTACTTCCTCTTCTTCCCGAACACTGAGCCAATACCCGACTTGGTTCCCTCGCTCCGCTGGCGGACTTTCAACTGGCCGAGAATGGAGTGCCAGCCGATATAAATCCGGTGCCACTGGCTTTCCTGGCTGCGCAGCGTCCCATCATTGATCTCACTCATGTAGCGAAGCGATGGTGCCTCGTTAAGCAAGGAGTGGATTTCCTCCTTGGTCGGGGAGGAGACCTCGATGGACGCCAGGATCAGCTCCAATTCCTGAATCAAGACGCTCTTGATTTCCAGGAACTGGTTATCGTCCTCCTGGCTGAACTTCTTGGCGCGCACCAGGTTCATGAAGTGGTTGTACTGCTTCCAACACTCGATGTAGTTCTCTACCTGGTCAATAAGTTGGTCCAACTTGGGGTTGCTCATGGTCTGGCAGAGTTAGCTTTGTCTCATGGGTGAGGCGGGAGCTTTGGGAGCGAGGTACACGATGGCGCCGCCCCGCAATTCCCGCGCGCAGATCTTCAGGCTCGGGTAGTTGATGACGCACTCGGCAAGCGGCAACTGGGCCGCGGCCGCCTCGCTAAAGGCGGCCCGCACTTCCCGCGCGATGTTCTTGACGAGGTGAGCGGGAAAACTCGAAGGCAACGTGCTCGTCAGCACCCGCCCATCGCGATCCACGGTGAAGCTGCCCGAAGGCAGGCGCAGCAGCGTCGGCGCCGATCTGGCAAAGAGGTTCAAGAGGCCCATAGCACTAAGAGCTTCTTCATCATCTCCCGGACTTGGTCGGGGGTCAGCGAAGGTTGCCAGCCAACGCAAAACTCAGTTTCGTCCCGGCAGGTCAGTGTGACGTGACGCTGCGGGCCAAAAGCCTCGATCTGTTCGAGGGTGCCCGCGCTGAGTTGGTCGCCCAGCCGGCGGAATCGTTCCAGGTTCTGCCTCGCCCACTTGGCCATGCGGTCCGGGTTTTCCAGTCCGCGTGCCACCTGGTATCCCCCCTGGCCAGTCTTCATCGCCAGCACAAACTCGACGCCTTCAAACTTCGATAGCTGGGCCAGCGGGGAAACGAGCGCTTGCGGGACCCCTTCGACCGGCGCCGCATTGCGGGACTCGTCCATCGCCTGGGCGGATTCGAGCAGCAGCGCGTTGTACGACTTAAAGATGCTGCGGGGCCGGCTCGGCTCTTCCGGCAGCGTTTCAAAGTTGCCGGCCCTCCAGGACAGGATCTTTTGGAAGGCAGCTTCCCCGCATAGGTCGGTCGCTTCGGCATCCACCAGTTCCCCGCTTTGAATCCAGATCTTCCCGCTGACCAGGCCGTTGGTGATGCGCAGCACGGAAGAGCTCTGCGAGATGCATTCCAACTGGATGATGTCCATGAGGCTCTTGCTTTGCATGCCTCGAAAACCGGCCTCGGTTTCGCGCCCCAGCAATGATTCGATACATTCCAGGAACAGCGTGTTCTCGTGTTCCGTGGCGGGTTTATGCCAGAAGAGGTCCACGCCTAGCGCGTAGGCGCGGGAGCGGAACTGTTCGTCCACCTCCGCCGTCAGCGCTACGGTGCGCAGGTGCGGATACTTGCGGCGGACAATCGCCAGGACCTGCAAGCCATCCATTTTCGGCATCTTCAGGTCGCAAATCAGCAACTGAAACGCCTCGGCTTCCAGCATCGCGATAGCTCGCGAGCCGGACGCGACGGTATGAATCTCGGGCCGGCTGGGCAACTGGGCCAGGGTTTCCCGGTACAGGTCCAGCAAGTCCGGATTGTCGTCCACCAGCAGGATTCTGGGGCGTCTGTCCATTGCGTGCTGCGTCAACTGCTAACTCTGTATGAGTGCCAATACAAGCATGAAAAACCAGTGTGGTTTCCCCTGTCTGGTAGCAAGGATTATTCCCCGCAGGCCGGCTTTATGAAGTTTCTTATGGAGAGGTGTGCCTGGCTCGTGGTTGAGCCATTTTGGGCCTTGCCCGCATTTGCCCGCAGGCACGGAAAATCACCGAAACGGGCAGCAATACAGCAATTCTCATTATGGACGTGCCGCCCCCCGCCGGGTGAGGGCACCCG
>CAIWJG010000446.1 GCA_903912925.1 uncultured Verrucomicrobia subdivision 3 bacterium
ACCAGATCCCGGAGGGATGGCCGAAAATAGCCCAACATTTCAATGTTGGGTACGCGAGTTTAGAGGGGCACAAGTCCCGGAGGGACGGCTGAAACCCCGTGCGGTTCGTCAGCCGTCCCTCCGGGACTTATCGGACTGCGGAGGCGGGTTCCCAACGTTGAAACGTTGGGCTATTGTCGCATGGCCCTCCGGGACAGGCTGCGGACAAGAATGTCCGCGCTCCGGCAGGTAGCATGAAACCCCAAGGGCACCTGATGGGGGCGATTGCGGACCCTGAGAACCTGCGCGAGGCGTTCCTCAAAGCGATCAGGGGCAAGCGCGGGAAGACTGACTGCCGCGCTTTTCAGGAGCGGCTGGGCGAGAACCTGATGCTGTTGCGGGAGGATCTGCTGGCTGGCAGCGTGCGGGTGGGGGATTACCATCTATTCCAGATTCTCGATCCCAAGGAGCGGACGATCTGCGCGGCGAGCTTCCGGCAGCGGGTGCTGCACCATGCGGTGATGGCGGTGTGCGAGCCGGCGCTGGAGCGGGCGGCAGTGTTTGACAGTTACGCCTGCCGGAAAGGCAAGGGGCGGCTGGCGGCGGTCGAGCGGGCCAGCGGTTATGCCCGGCGGCATGATTGGTTCCTCAAGATGGACGTGCGGAAGTATTTCGCCTCGATTGACCATCGGGTGCTGGAGGGGTTGCTGGCGCGCAGGTACAAGGATCGGGCGGTGCTGGCCTTGTTCGGGAAGATCATCCGCAGCTACGAGACGGCGCCGGGGCGGGGGCTGCCGATTGGGAACCTGACATCGCAGCATTTTGCGAACTATTATCTGGCGCCGCTGGACCGGTTTATCAAGGAGCAGTTGGGCCGGGGTGCCTACGTCCGCTACATGGACGATTTTGTGGTCTGGGGCGGGGACCGGGAGGAACTCAAGGTGGTGCGGGACCGGGTGCGGGAGTTTCTGGCGGTGGAGTTGAAGCTGGAGTTGAAGGCCGAGCCTCCCCTTAACCGCACGGCGCTGGGAATGGACTTTCTCGGGTATCGGCTCTTTCCGCGGGTGGTGCGGTTGGCGCGGCGAAGCAAGAACCGGTTCGCCCGGAAGTTCCGCCAGTATGAGCGGGCTTTCGACGAGGGGGTGTGGAGTGAGGCCGAGTTGCAGCGGCGGATAACGGCGCTGCTGGCCTTCGTGATGCCGGCGGCGAGCGGGGGTTTTCGGCGGCACGTAATTGAGAGATTTGGGGTGGCAGCCATCGGGCTCGAACCGCGTGATTCGTGGTGGCAGTTGGAACAACAACGGCAGGAATTGCCGGTCAGCGAACCGCAACAACAACAACCCGTCCAACAGGAACAACAATATTGGGTTCCGGGTTGTTCTGGCCCCAGCTCAACCGTTGCGCCGGAGGGCGCATTGGCTGACCCGGCGGCCATCCTGTCCCGCGCGGAAGTCTGAGCGCGGGCAAACAGAGGTGGAAAGCCGCCCGGTGCAAGTCGGGAGGCGGAGCTTTCCAAAAGCTCCGGGCGGTGCCTCTGTACTGCAGTGGTCCAACTTGCTCGCAGGCTAACGAAGCACGCACAGGCAACCAGATGCCGAAGAGGCGGGTGGCACCGGGCTATTCCACCTCGAAACGGTAGTTCGAGTCCTTGTTCATGGTCGTTGTTTGTTGCTGACCGCCCAGGCGCATCGGCGGCTCATCTGGAGCATAACCCACAGCTAGCGGCCTGCCGGATGGCGTCAGCCGAAAAGGGAGGCTCGCCGCAGTTGCGCCTGCCTGATGGTTACCGATCACCGATCACCGATTACCGATCACCGATCACTGGCTTCGCTCCGTCCCGCTCGCCCCAGCAGTTCTCATATGGAGGAGATGGGAACGCCGGGTGAGGGCACCCGGCCTACAAGATGGCGGTTTTGCGGGGGATGTAGGCCGGGTGTCCTCACCCGGCGCGGGGCGACAGGCCCATAATGAGAATTGCTGCGCTCGCCCTCGGCGGGATTGACGACGCCATAAAGCTTGTCTATGGATACGCAGGCAAATGGAACCAGACCAGATAACGGACCCAGCGGAAGTCTCCGCCGCACCCAAGCAAGCCGGCGCCCCGTGGCTTCCGGAAGAGCGCAAGCTGCTGGGCACCATGCCCGACAGGGAAGTGGCCCGAGCGCTCAACCGCACAGAGAAGGCGGTTCGGTGCACGCGCCAGAAGCTGCGGATCCTGGCATATCAGACGCCTTTCCACCGGTGGACGCCCGAAGAGGAACAACTGCTGGGGACCCTGCCGGACGCGGAAGTCGCCGCCCGCACCGGTCATCCGCTGAGCGGAGTCATCCAGCGCCGGCTTAGTTTGCACATATGCCTGCCACGGCCTGGCCACCAGCCCTGGACGACCGCGGAAGACAAGTTGCTGGGCACCATGAAGGATCGAGAGCTGGCCCAACGGCTGGGCCGTTCCGAGGAGGTAGTTAAGAAACGCCGGCGCCTGCTGTTGATTCCGCACTATTATCCTGACTACCGCCGGCTTTGGCTGCCGGCCGAGGAGCAGTTGCTGGGCACCATGACCGATGAGCGACTGGCGCGGCGGCTAAAGCGGAGCGTCGAGACGGTGCGAACGCGGCGGGCGCACAAAGGCATCCCGGTCTTCTTTCCCAA
Organism: uncultured Verrucomicrobia subdivision 3 bacterium; assembly: GCA_903912925.1. Lineage (GTDB taxonomy): Bacteria > Verrucomicrobiota > Verrucomicrobiia > Limisphaerales > UBA8199 > PALSA-1440. The sequence continues at coordinate 2,629 of CAIWJG010000446.1, forward strand.
GAAGCACTGGTGGACCGCCGATGACGACAAGTTGCTGGGGCTGCGCCCGGATGCGCAGGTGGCGATGCTGCTCGGGATCGGTCTGAGCGCCGTAAGGCATCGGCGCAATCAACTTCGCATTTCGCTGCCCGGGCAGCCAAGAAAGGTCACACCACCAAAGCCCTGGCCGGCGGAGGAAATTGCGATGTTAGGCAAGTCTCCCGATGCGCAGGTGGCCCGCCGATTGGGCCGGTCTATCACCAGCGTTAAGACCAGGAGGTTGCGCCTGGGCATTGCTTCGAGTCACCACCGTTGGGCGCCGGAGCAAGATGCGCTGCTGGGCAAGTTCCCCGACTGGACCCTGGCCCGGCGCCTGGGCTGCACCGTCAAAACGGTCCAAGCCCGGCGGGCAAAGCTGGGAGTACCGGCACCCAGGCCGGAATGAGGTGCTTAGAGCTCGTGCAAAAACAATTTCCAGACCTTAGGCGTACTCCTAACATTATGGCCCGCGAGCACCCTGAGAGCGTGAAGCGTTTGAGCGTAGAGCGT
>CAIWJG010000447.1 GCA_903912925.1 uncultured Verrucomicrobia subdivision 3 bacterium
AGCTTTTCTATAGGTAATAGTCAACCCCAAACATGCAAATAATTGCATCCCACTTCACTTTCTTTGAGGGGATGAGGAAATTAGGCGAGGATCAGGGTCGCCGTGGTTGGCTTGCTGCCAGTCTCTTTGTTTGCTAGAGTCACTGGATGAAAAGCGCGTCTTCAGAAACCATCTGGATTCCCCACTCTTCGCCGCTTTGGAATGAAGTGGCGGACTGGGACCATGCGCGTACTTGTCGCAGGCCGGCGAACGTTCGCTTCCCCCTCACCCCTGCCCTCTCCCTTGGGGAGAGGGGGAATGAACGCCAGCCCTTCGACATCTTCTGGCGTGCCAGTTCCACAGAAGCGCTGGCGAGGGTTCTCCCTCTCCCTAAGGGAGAGGGTCGGGGTGAGGGGGAACAGGCTGCCCGCCTCCTCAGGCTGATCGGCACGTCAAAATCTCCTTGCCGAGGTGATGGGCGATCTTTCAGAGACCTCTCCTGAACCGTCACTCGCTCTCCAAATGTCATTCGCGTTCATCTTTCTCGGCTCAGGCACCTCCCAGGGTGTGCCGATTATTGGCAAGGAGTATCCGCCCGAGTTCCTGGCCAACCCGAAGAACCACCGCACGCGGCCATCGGTCTATGTGGCAACCGAGCAAACCAAGCTGGTGATTGATACCACACCGGAGTTCCGCCTCCAGATATTGCGGGAGAAGATCACCTGGCTCGACGCCGTGCTGTTCACGCACTCCCACGCCGATCATATCATGGGCCTGGACGACTGCCGCCGTTTCTGCGACCTGCGCGGCGGCAAAGCGCTGCCGATCTATGCCAACGCACCGACCATGAAAGACCTCAAGCGCGTGTTCCGCTACGCCTTTCACGATGGACCCTGGCCGAAGGGTTATTTTATCCCTGAGCAGCACGTCGTCACCGGCCCATTCCAACTCGGCGACTTGGAGATAGTGCCCCTGCGCCTGCCGCATGGGGCGGCGGATACTTCGGGCTACCTGTTCATCCAGCAGGGCAAAAAGCGCCTGGCCTACATGAGCGACTGCAAGGAAATCCCGCCGGAAGCGATGGAGCAGATTCGTGGGGTGGAAGTAGCGGTGCTCGACGCCCTGCGATACAAACCGCATCCTACGCACATGTGCCTGGATGAAGCATTAACGGCGGCGCGACGCATCGCGGCATCGCGGACTTACTTCACACACCTGACGCACGACTATGACCACGACGTGGCGCAGGCGGAGCTGCCGCCGGGAGTGGAGCTGGCGTATGATGGTATGAGGGTGGAGTGTGGACTAAGTGACACCTGAGCCATGCCAAACCCGAAGCCCGACATCCGAAGTCCGAAGGAAGGCCGAAATCTGAAAGCCGAAAAGGACTCTTACCTTGTCGGGAATCCACGCGCCCAGAGAATTCGAATTTCGGGCTTCGGATTTCCTTCGGCCTTCGGATTTCGGCCTTCGGATTTGGTCCCCCTCTTCCTGGTTTGCGTCCTGGCAGCACTGGCGTGGAGCGGCGTATTGCCCGCGCGGGCGGCCAATCCGGGCGATGAGGTGGTCATCGTTTATAACACCCGCGTGCCGGAATCCAAAGACGTGGCCGATTACTACGCGCAGCGGCGCCACGTACCGGCGAGCCAGATCTTCGGCTTCCCGCTCTCCACCAGTGAAGACATGTCGCGGACCGAGTTCCGGGATGAACTGCAGCAGCCGCTGGCGAAGATGCTGAAGAAGCAGAAGCTCTGGCAGATCGACCAGACCATCGTCCCGGCTACGACCAACCACCCGGGCCGCGTGGAGTGGAAGCCGGTCAAATCCAAGATCCGCTACGCCCTGCTCTGCTACGGCGTGCCGCTGCGAGTTGACAAGGATCCGGCTCTCAGCGAGCCGGGCATGGATAATCTGAGGCCGGAATTGCGCCGTGACGAGGCGGCAGTAGATAGTGAACTGGCCTTGCTGCCGCTAATCGAAGAGAAGCTGCCGCTGGCCGGCCCGTTGCGCAATGCCCTCTATACCGCCACGAACGTGGCGATGTTTCATCCGACCAATGGCCTGCTGCTGGTCACGCGGCTGGATGGTCCGACGCCCGCCATCGCGCGCGGCTTGGTGGACAAGGCGCTTCAGGCCGAGGCGGATGGCCTTTGGGGCCGCGCCTACTTCGACCTGCGCAACATCAAGGACCCGAGTTACAAGCTGGGGGACGACTGGATTCGCAACGCGGCGGAAGTCTGCCGGCACCTCGGCTTTGAAACCGTGGTGGACGATAATCCCGGCACCTTCCCCGCCGCCTTTCCCATGAGCCAGATTGCCTGGTACATCGGCTGGTACGACGTCAACGCCTCCGGGCCGTTCACGCGGCCCGTGGTCGAATTCGTGCCCGGCGCTTTTGCTTATCATCTGCACTCCTACAGCGCCGCGACGTTGCGCAGCACGACCCAGAACTGGGTTGGCCCGCTGCTGGCCAAAGGTGCGACCATTACGATGGGATGCGTGGACGAGCCTTACCTGTCCGGCACGCCCGACGTCGGGGTTTTCACCGTACGCATGATATATCATGGGCTTACCTTTGGGGAAGCCGCCTATGCGGCACAGCCGGTATTGTCGTGGCAGACGACCGTGGTGGGAGACCCTCTGTATCGTCCCTTTGGGAGGAATCCTGACCTCCTGCATCGGGAACTGGTGGCGCACGGCAGCAAGCTGGCAGAATGGTCCTGGCTGCGGCTGGTTGATGTCAACCTCGCGGCTGGCAAACCAATGGCGGAGCTGGTCGCTCTTCTGGACCGGCTTGAAACCACGCGGCACAGTGCCGTGCTGACCGAGAAGCTCGGCGACCTCTACGCTGCGCAAGGCAAACCCTCATCCGCCGTGTATGAGTATCGTCAGGCGCTGCAGTTGGATGCCTCGCCGCAACAGCGAGTACGGCTGCTGCTGACGCTTGCCGAAAAACTGCCCGCGCTGGACCGCCAGCACGAAGCCTACGAGGATTACCAGAAGCTGCTGCAAGAGTTCCCGGACTACCCGGATAAACTCGCCATTTGCCGTAAGCTGCTGCCGCTGGCGCAACAACTAGGCAAGCAAGCCGATGCCGAGCAATACGAAGCCGAGATTAGTCGCCTTTCGCCTCCGCCTCCGCCAACAGCTCCCCCAAAAACCTAGCGGCTTACACGGCCAGCAAGGCAGCCAGCCGCGTAGCCCTGGAATAGTCCACCAAAGCACCGTCCAGACTTTGCCTCAATTTCAATGACCGGCTCCAGCTATCTGGATTTACAAGACGGCGGTTGTACCCTTAAATAGAAGGAATGTGTAACACAACCGGGCTATGGCCACAGCCATCCGTAGGCGGATGGAGCGGTGTCGCTCGCCGCTGGCGGCGCACGGTGGCCGGTCCGCATGTGCTGCCATCTCCGTCGCTGCTGTCCCCTGCCCTTCGTCTGCTCCCATGACCAGCCCCCTTGACAGCCTTGGGATCATCGCCGGCAATCGCGCGCTGCCACTGGCCTTTGCCAAAGAAGCGAGACGGCAGGGGGTGAAACGGCTCGTCGCCGTTGCGGTCGAGGGCGAGACGGACCCTGCGCTCGCCTCGCTGGTGGATGAAACCGTGTGGCTTAAGGTCGGCCAGCTCTCCAAGATGATCGCGGCGTTCACCAGCCGTGGCATCAAACAGTGCGTCATGGTTGGTCAGATTGCACCGAAGAACCTCTTTGACCTCCGCCCGGACCTCCGCGCTCTGGCGTTGCTGCTGCGCCTGCGGGAAAAGAACGCGCATACGATCTTCGGCGCTATTGCCGATGAACTGAAGCGCGACGGCGTGGAGCTGATCGAGGCTACGCCGTGGCTGAAGCCCTTGATGCCGACGACGGGTTTCCAGCTCGGCCCCCGGCTGTCCGAGGCGCAACGCACGGACATTGAGTTTGGCTTCCGGATTGCCAAAGAGGTTTCCCGCCTCGAAATCGGGCAAACGGTGCTGGTAAAGAACGGCGTCGTGCTGGCAGTTGAGGCCTTTGAAGGCACCGATAAATGCCTGGCCCGGGGGGGCGGCTTGGCCGGGAACACCGGCGGAGCTGTGGCTGTCAAGGTGGCCAAAGAAAAGCACGATCTCCGCTTCGACCTCCCCTGTCTTGGACCGCAGACGCTCGAAACCTGCGCCGCCGCGCAGATTGCCGTGCTTGCGTTTGAAGCCGGCCGATCACTGCTGCTGGAACAAGAGACTTGCGAACGTCTGGCCAACGAACATAGGATTTCCGTAACAACGGTTGGATAGCTCAAGCAAATGCTCACTTCACATGAATTGTTCGGTTTTATGTCGCCCGCTCTGGCGAATGAAATCCTCACCTATACCCACGAAGCTGACAAGCCACTCTACCAGGCCACGCTCAGCGCCGTAGCCGACGCGCGGAAGTTGCGGCCCGCTTACTTCAAACGCCAGCCGCGGGCGCATCAGCACGAGCTGATAGTGGCCACCCTGGCCCGGCCGGCGATGGAGATGGTGAGCGGCAACCTGCTCCGAGTCTGGCTGCTAAAGAAGCACAAACAGATGCTGGTGGACTTTCTGGATGCCCTCGCCATTGCCAACCAGGAAGGCGTCGTCGATCAGTTGCCACCTACGATGGAGGACGCCAAGCTCAGCGCCGCGGTGGCTGGGTTGCTCGCGAAACACCCGCCCGAGGCTGTGGCAGTTTACCTGCATGCCTTCAATGAGATGAACGAGGTGGAGTGGCCCAACCTGAAGACCATGCTGGATGCCGATCCGCGACTCCAGCTTGGCGCGACGGCCTGACACGCCGGGCACCGAAGCTCCCGCGGCTTCACGGTAGTATCAGGACCAGTGACAAGGTCTTCCTAAGTCATTGTAGGAGAAGACGTTAGGAGTCTCTGATCTCTTAGCCTGCTGCCCAAACCTGCGCTTTCTCGGAACGCGCTGATTAGAGACTCCTTACGTCGTCTCCTACAGTTTCGGATTGGAGCCATTATCACCAACTCGGTCACTGGCCGTGACGGTTGTATTTTGGTTATGCCCAAATCCTCGCCTTAGCGTTTAGCGACAAAAAAAGTCCCAGCTACCCCCCCAGGGGAGGTCTTCACGGATTCCGCCACAGCTCAAATTCCTCGCC
>CAIWJG010000448.1 GCA_903912925.1 uncultured Verrucomicrobia subdivision 3 bacterium
GTCCTTCTTGGTAACGCGGAGGTTGTGCCAGAAATGCCGCGTCTTGGGCACCGGCACGGAGAGGATGTTCAGCCGGTTCAGCGCCTTACCCTGCTTCTTCTCCGCCTTGGAATTTTCCGCCTCCGCCTTCCAAGTCTTCAGGCCGATGGACCACAGGCCAATGGCCTGCAACACACTGGTCTTGCCGCAATTGTTCGGCCCAATCAGCACCGCCGGATGGTCCAGATCAATGTGCTGGCGCTCCGCGTAGCGCTTGAAATTCTCGATCTCGACGTAGTGCAGCAATTTCATGGCAAGAGAATAGCGGTTTCAGCCGGTAAACGCATCATTCGGTTTCGGCGGCTTCGGGTTCCTCGGGTTCAATTGATTCCTCTGTGTCCGGCGTGGGTCCGGAAGCAACAGGCTCGGCGGGGAGATGGCAGGCAGCGGGACGCACGTCCAGCTTGCCTGTCACCACGTCCGCCACCAGGCGGGTGCGGTATTCCCGTAGCAACTCGATCTCTCGACCGGGGCGCAGGCCGTCCGTGCCGGTCATGTGGCGCATGATCAGCGTTTCGAGGCCTTTTTCGGAGGTGTTGGTGGTCATGGAGTCTTCTTCGGGGGTTTGTCAGACTTGGCAGACGGGGCGGACTTTTCTGACGAACTCACCGCGAGCGTGCCCTTGCAATCGGGATAACCCGAGCAGCCCCAAAATGGCTGGCCGGTCTTTGGGCCTTTGCGCGCCGTGCGGAGGATCATGGGCTGGCCGCACACCGGGCAGGGTGGTTTGTCAGACGGGGCGGACTCGCCGGACTTGTCAGACCTGTCAGACTTTCTCCGTTGACTCCGCACCTCATACAGCTTCTCGGTAAATCCCCCGTTCTCCACAAATGTCTGGCCTTGGCTTTCGAGCTGGCGCTTCAAAAGGTAGGCGGCCTGGTTCACGGCACAGAGCATCGCGTTGGCGGCCAACTCCGGCGCGGCGTGCTCCACAAACTCTGACAACCCGCCCAGCCCCCGCAACCGCACCCCGCCGGCCGGCGCGGGCGGCAGGCCGGGCGCGTCGTCTTTGGCCAGACGCGCCCGCATCGCCAGCGCCTCCCGCGAATCCTTGAGCCACACCCGCAGCCCGTTCTGCGTCAGGAAACTCTCATAATCCCGGAGCAACTCGTCGGACAGGCTCGCGCGGGCCACGTTCGTTAACAGCATCTCACTCTTGCGCGACGTGGCCGCCGCGCCGCTGCCCTCGCTGATGTTCCGCACGCCGCTGCGCGCCGCCTGCACCATCTGGTCGCTCATGCGGCGGTCGTGCGCAAAGAACCGCCGGCAGAACACCACCGTGGCGTCATACACCGCCCCCGCCACCTTGTAGCTGCGCAGCTTCCGGTAGCCGCCGTGGGGCAGGAAGGGGCTGTCAGGTGAGTTCATGGGGTGAGGTTACTCCAGCAGCATTTCGTCACACAAGCCAGACTCGTCAGCCCTGTCCGCCCCATCGGGCTCGTCAACCCCTTCCGCCGCGTCGGACTCTTCCGACTGGTCTGCCCCGTCGGACAATTCCCCACCCTCCTCCGGCAACTGGCGGCCGCCGGGCGCACGTCCAGCTTGCCCGTCACCACGTCCGCCACCAGGCGCGTGCGGTATTCCCGCAGCAGCGAGATTTCACGGTCAAGGCGCGTGATGGCGATGTTAAGCGTGTGCGTCTCGGTCTGGATGTGGCTCACCAATGCCTCCTGCTCCGGGGTTGGGGGAATGGCGATCTTGAATCGCTTGAGGTCTTCGCATGTGATAGCTCCCTTCGTGCTGCCGGAGTCCTCACTCGAAGCGCGGAGCTGTAGGTATGCGGCGCTGAGAGCGAGGTGAATGAATTCAGCCGATGCGACTGGCACTCGCGGCGTGATAAACGCGATGTGCTGGTTGATGGTTGCCTCCATGCCCAGCACGGCAGACATTCCGCGAGTCTTCCCTTGGCCAGTAATCGCCACGAGCACACTGCCAGTCGGAACTTTGGGCAGATGGCATTCGCGGAGTGCAGTCTGGGTGACGAACTGGTCGGCGCTGTTGATGAAGCCGCGGTTCACCTGCGAGCTATTAAGCCATGGATATGTGCCACCACTCCAATAAGTCGGTTTACCGCGAGATGGGGTCGAACCATTGCCGATGCGAGCAAAGCGACTGATACGCCACAGTTCCCAATGCTTTGGGATGTCGCCGAGCCAGGGGATGCCAGAGGGTTTGAGGGGGACGGTGGGGTCGAGGCCGCAGGTGACGGCGCGGTGGATGATGGCCTGCTTCTGCTCGTGGAGCAGCGCGATCACCTTCCGCTTCGCCCGGATCGCCCGCTCCAGCCGCCCGTTCGCGTAGTCCAGAAACCGCACCATCGCCGACTGCTCCTCGGGCGGGGGTACAAGCACGGGAATTTGCCATATTGCGGGAATCGTCAAATCCCACTGACCGACACGCACACCATCAGATGCCTGACCGAAGTGCGCGACATACGGCTTGCTGCGCAAAAGAATCTGGCCAAAGGCGCGGTTTGCAATGCTGAAGTGGAACACGAAGTATGCAGGGCTGACGATGCCATCGCACGGAGCGATGCCCATTGAACCCTGCCATGCTTTCATCTTGTTGATGACAAGATTTCCGGCGCGGGCGACTTTGTAGTTGCTCAAGTCCTCCGGGATGACGTTGTGGTTTTCGTCGGCATCCGTGAGCGAGCGAACGAATACGCCTTTCTCACGAGCGACGGAAAGCAGGGGAAGGTCGGTTCGGTTGCGCTCCCCCCTTGGCCGGATGAGCGTGCGAAGGTTACGCACTTCCCAGTGCGAAGGCACTGCCGCCAGCCAGCGCGAGCCCGACTCCTTGTATTCCGGGTAAGGCTGGAGACTGGCGATCATTTCGCCGCTCCTTTGCTGTTCCGCAGCCAGCGCGACCGATTTGCGTCTAAATGGGCAAGTGCCTTATTATCAACCCCTTGAATGTTCGCCCACCCAAGTTCAAGGCTTTGCGTCCAAACGAAGTCGGGGCGCAGTCGAAGTTCCATCATCACGACGTTTACAGGTTTGCTATAAAATAAGCAACTCATTGAGAATGAACAGGATACGCTTTCCGGGTTATGCGAGATGGGTTTGCGATAAAACAAGAATCATCCCCAGAAGGGCTGGTAACGGGCGTAACGCCGGGAGCCGACCGATGCGTTGTCCAGCCGAATCAACCCGGCGGCAAGGGTGGCGGAGATGATCTGCGACGCGGTGTCCGCACGGGCTTCCGGCAGCTTGAACCGCTCGCGCAGGCTTTGGTTGGTCATTTTTTCGTGGAGGACGTAGCGCAGACAGCAGTGCTGGTAGCAGGCGCGAATGCGGTCGTTCCGCTCCATGGCCTCGAAGCTGCGCGGGGCGAGCAAGACGACGGAGAATCGTTTGAAGCCGGCGCGAAACTCAGGCGCGGGGAGCTGGTGCAGTTCGATGGCCTGGATCACCTTATCCACACCGCTGCCTTTTTCCTCACAGATGGCAGTCCCCATCATTTCGCGCCTCCCTGGAGCAGTTCATCGAGGAGGCCCTCGGCTTCCTTTTCCACGGCGAGGATGTCGGCGCGGATGGCGTCCAGCGTGCGCAGCGGCTGCGGCTGGTAGAAGTGGCGGGTGAAGCTGATTTCGTAGCCGATCTTGGAGGCGTCCGCCTTGATCCACGCATCGGGCGTGTAGGGCAGCACTTCGCGGCGGATGAAGGCTTCGATGCCGCCTGTCTCAAGTAGCGGGACTTGCTCGGTGTCGCGCAGGTCGGGGTCGGGCTCGTATTCCACGATGACTGCCTGTTTGCCCCTCACCCCGGCCCTCTCCCCATCCAATGGGGCGAGGGAGAAGAGGCCGTGCAACGGGTCGGCCTTCGCTTTGCCGGGCTTGTGGGTCTTGGCGATGACGGGTGGGGCGCTCTCCTCCCGCCAGCTCACGGCGCGGAGGATGAGCTTGAGGTCGGTGGCCGAGAGTTTGAGCGCGAGCTTCTTGACGGCGGCGTCCACACGCTCGCAGAAGATATTGTAATCGGCAAAGAGGTCGCCGCCGAGTTCCTGGCGCAGGGCGGTGGCGGTCTCGACCAGGCGGGCATCGCGCTCCCAGGTGGCCGGGTCCAGGAGTCGGCGCTTCGTCTTTTCAGGCAGGCCTTTCTTCGCAGGCTCGTCAGATTCCCCAGACTCGTCGGACTCGTCCGCCCATTCCGCCAGGCGCTTCTCCAAAGCAGTCCGCACGCGCGCCCAATCCTCAACCAGCGCCTCCCCCAGCTCCGCATAGAGCGGCCCGCGCAGTTCCTCGTCGCCGGAGGCGAAGCGCAGCCCCTCAATGGCCTTCACCGAAAGCTGGCTGTGCAGGCGCAGCGGGCGCTCGACGGTGACCTTCCAGTAGCCGAAGGCGGCGTTGGGGAAGATCTTCGACTGCGGCGTTTCCTGGAACGCGAGGTAGGTGTCGCAGATGCGCTGGATGTCGTCGGGCGCGAGTTCGCAGTTCTTCTTGCCGAGGTTCTTGCGGAGCGGCTTGAACCATTGCGTGGCGTCAATGAGCTGCACCTGGCCCCGGCGATGCTCGGGCTTGCGGTTGGTGAGCACCCAGATGTAGGTGGCGATGCCGGTGTTGTAGAAGAGGTTCAGCGGCAGGGCGACGATGGCTTCGAGCCAGTCGTTCTCGATGAGCCAGCGGCGGATGTTGCTCTCGCCCTGACCAGCGTCGCCGGTGAAGAGGGACGAGCCGTTGTGGACCTCGGCGATGCGGCTGCCCAGGGGGGTGTCGTGGTTCATCTTCGACGCCATGTTGGCGAGGAAAAGCATCTGGCCGTCGCTGGAGCGGGTGACGAGGGAGAGTTCCTCGCCCTGGTGCATGACCTTGAAGCGCGGGTCGCGCATGGCGTCCTTGCCACCCATGGTTTCCATGTCTTTCTTCCAGCTCTTGCCGTAGGGCGGGTTCGACATCATGAAATCGAACGACATGGCGGGGAAGGCGTCGTGCGAGAGGGTGGACCATTCCGCCCCGCCGACGATATGGTCGGCGTTCTCACCCTCGCCCTTGAGGAGCATGTCGGCCTTGCAGATGGCGTAGGTCTCGGGATTGATTTCCTGGCCGTAAAGATGGGTGGTGATTTGCTGGCCGCGCGCGGTGGCGAGCTGGAGGAGGGTTTCCTCGCCGACGGTCAACATGCCGCCGATGCCCAGGGCGCCGTCGTAGAGCAGATAGGAGCCGGAGCGGATGGCGTCGGCGATGCCCCAGATGAAGGAGACGATTTTGTTGTGGATGGCCTGGTCCATTTAGGTGAATTGGGTAGGGGCGGGGCGGTGACCTGGAAAGGACACCTGGCGACCGACTGGTGACTGTGCAATTGTGCCGCCCATGACGTAAAATCACGCAAGGATGGGTCGAAATGGGCGAAGTGGAAAGGGGAAAGTGGAAAGCCACCCAATGCGACCTCAAAGCCACATCAATGCGACCTCAAAGCCTGTTGCTAGCCAACCGCCTGCGACCCTAAGGCCACCCCAATGCGACCCTCATGCGTGTACAAGGCTCCCACAAAGCGCCTACAATGCGACCCTAAAGCTCCCACAAGGCTCCCACAAAGCCACCCGCGAGGCTGGCTGGCTTGGCTTACGCGGCAAGGTCCCGTTTTTGAGGGCGGAATAGCACCACGGAGTGGACGTTGCCTGCTTGTCCGCGCTCTCGTAAACGTAATCGCTCCTTTCGCGCCCTTTCGATTGCGAGGACGATGACGAGGACGACGACGAACCTGCTTAAGCCAGCAAGCCGGAGTGCTGCTTGAGCCAGCGCTCCGCCTCCCGGAAAGCCGGGCACAGGCGCTCCACCTCGCTCCAGAACCGCCCGGAGTGGTTCATTTCCTTCAAGTGCGCGAGTTCATGCAGCACCAAGTAGTCGCGCACGGAGATCGGGGTCTGCACCAGGCGCCAGTTCAGGGAGATGGTGCCGCGCCGGGAGCAGGAGCCCCAGCGGGAACGTTGGTTGCGCACCGTGACCCGCCGCACGGGCAGTTGGTGCAGCGCGGCCAGCTCAAATACCCGCGCCGGCAATTCCTGCGCCGCCAGCTTCCGCAGATGCCGTTCGATCGCCGGACGGAGGTCGCCGGACGCATCCACGACCCGCACGGCTTCGCCGGCGAAACAGACTGATCCGGCCTCCCCGGTTTCGCCGGGCGCCAGCCGCACGCGTTCGCCACGGAAGTAGATTTCCGTTCCCGGCGACCAGACCGCGGGCCGCTGCGGTCGCAGGGCTTGCCGCAGGAGTTGTTGCTCCAGCCACGGCACGTTCTTTTCGGCAAACCGCTTGGCTTCCGCAACCGATCCGCCGCGAGGAACGGTGACGCGGGCGGCGCCGTCCGGGCGCAGGCGCAGGATGTAGCGCCGGGCACGCCGGTTGCGAACGAAGCTTAGCCGCACGCGTCGCGTGCCGACGCTGAGCCAGTGTTCGTCCGACGGGGCGGGCGGCCTGGGGCCGAAGAGCCATTCGAGCTGCACCCGCTGATTTAAGAGGGCGGGCAAGGTTTTGGCAATAAGATCGCGCGGGAGCAGATTGGACATGACTTTTCGCCGGAAGCGGCGTATGGTCCAAGCCACATCACAGAAAGGCACATACACAAAAAGGCAAGGTATGCGAGAAGAGCGAACGGAAGTCCTGGTGGTTGGGGCGGGGCCAGTGGGTTTGTTGACCGCTATCCTGCTGGCTGAGGCGGGCATCGAGGTAAGAATCATCGACCGCGAGGAACGCACGACGGTGCGCAGTTATGCCTGCGCCCTGCACCCGCGGACCCTCAGGCTCCTGGACCAAATGGGGCTGGCGGCCCCTATGATCGAGCGCGGGCGGCGCGTCGAGAAGATCGCGTTCTACGATGGCGCCACGCGTCAGGCCGAGGTGAAGCTTTCCCAGCTTGGCGGAGCATTCCCCTTCATGGTGATCCTGCCGCAGAATGTCTTTGAGGACGCGTTGGAACAACGGCTGCGCAAGGCGGGGGTCGCGGTCAACTGGAAACACCGATTCAACGACGTGCAGTGCGACGCCGACGCGGCGACGGCCACGGTCGAGGAGTTGGGGGCGACCGCCACCGGCTATATCGTGCCGCATTGGGAAACCGTCGTGAAACGGAGCTTTCCTTTGCGGGCGCAGTTCCTCGTCGGGGCGGACGGTCACGGCTCCCTGGTGCGGCAGCGGCTGGGGATCGAGCAGACCCGGGTGTCGGGGCCGGAGTTCTTCGCTGCGTATGAGTTCGAGCCGGCAGAGGCGGTGGAAGACGAAGTGCGCGTGGTTCTGGACCAGGCCTCGACCAATGTCCTCTGGCCGCTGCTGGGGAACAGGTGCCGCTGGACCTTCCAGTTGCTGAAGTCTGAAATGGCCACTGAGTTTCCCGAGAAGGAACGGCGGGCGGGGCGGGTGGCCCAGACGGCGGTGGATGAGAGCATCCGCCAGTATGTGGAAAAGGTGGCGAAACGGCGTGCCCCGTGGTTTACGGCGGGGGTCAAAGAGATCGCGTGGTGCACCGAGGTAGTCTTCGATCAGCGGGTCGCCAAGCAATATGGCCGGGACCGCTGCTGGCTGGCAGGCGATGCCGCACATCAAGCTGGCCCCGTGGGGGTCCAGAGCATGAATGTCGGCATGTCGGAAGCTGCAACCCTCGCCGGGGCTTTGCGCCGGATTCTGCGCGAGAAGGCCCCGTTGAGCCGGTTGGAGGCCTGCGACCTGGAGTGGCAGGCCGAATGGCGGCGCCTGCTGGGTTTGAGCGGCGGGCTGAAGCCCAGAAGCGATACCGGCCCGTGGGTGCGGGAACGGCGCGGCAGGCTCCTGTCCTGCCTGCCGGCGTCACACGAAGATCTGGCTCCCTTGGCGGGCCAGTTGGGGCTTGACTTCTGAGCAATGGGGCTTCACAAAGATGCTATTCTCTGAGATAATGTATATTTAGTTACGATGTATGAATAGAGTTATGAGAGATTCGCTCGGGTTGGTCTTGATCATGGGCTTCAGCACTCTGGTTGCCGAAGCGCAGCAGACCTCTGCTCCTCCGGCCACCGCGGCGGCGACTACGAACGCCATCGGGCCAAAGATCCAGTTCGCCTCGCAACTGTACGACTTTGGCCGCGTGCGGTCCGGGGAACCGGCCAAGTTCACGTATGTGTTCACGAACACCGGTGACGCTTTGCTGGTCCTCAACAACGTGCAGCCGCAATGTGGCTGCACCGCGGCGGGCGAGTGGACGAAACAGGTGGAACCCGGCAAGACCGGCAATATCCCCATCCAGTTTAACACGGCGGCCTACAACGGCGGGGTCTTCAAGCAGATCACAGTCACCTGCAACGTCACGACTCAGTCCATGGTGATCCTGCAGCTCAAAGGCACGGTTTTTAAGCCGTATGATGTGAATCCCCAGATCGCGGTGTTTAACCTCGCGCCCGACGCGGATACCGCCTCCATGGTGCTGACCATCACCAATAATATGGAAGAACCGCTGCTGTTATCTGCGCCCGAGGTCAACAATCCCATATTCGCCGCACAACTGATCACCAATGTGCTGGGCAAGGGCTACCAGGTGAAGCTCACTATTGTGCCGCCCCTGCCCGCCCAGGGAAGCGCTCAGGGCCACCTGACCCTCAAGACCTCCTGGGCTAACACCCCAAACATCCCGGTGACACTGGTGGCCAACATCCAGCCGGCGGTCATGGTCAATCCTCCCACCATCACCCTGCCGCCCGGACCGCTGCCCCGGGCGCTGACGAATTCCGTCTCGATCCAGAACAACACCGCCACAAATCTCCTGACGTTATCCGAACCGAAGGTCAATGCCGAAGGCGTGGGGGTCGAGATCCGGGAGCATCAGCCGGGCAAGTCTTTCAGCGCCATGCTGGCGTTTCCGCAGGGATTTGAGATCCCCGCAGGGCAGCAAGTCGAGTTCAGCGTCAAGACGGGTAACCCGAGGTTCCCGGAGGTTAAGGTGCCAGTGAGGCAAATGCCGCGTATTGCTACGCCATTACCCGCACCACCCGCTCCAACCGTGGCACCGGCGGCGGCCCCAAACTTCCCCCTCGTGCCGCCCGCGACGCCCACCGCACCGGCAGGCAAGGCATCTTCTGCCACGGACTCCCCTGCCCCTCCGCGACCGCCTCTGCCCCCGGGGCTCTAGGTGAAGAGCGTCTTGCAGGAAGTCGTCCTGATAGCGTTAATCGGCGCTGCCTTGGCCTTTGCCGCCAACGCCCTTTCGCCCCGCGGCCTGCACCTCAGCAAGAACTACTACCCCGCGACCAGCCTCCCGGCGCCAAGTCCTTCGCCCAGCAGCAATGCGACCGCCGCCGCCGGCGTAAGGACCAACTCGCCCCAGGAATTGCTCTCCGCCCTGTTGCTGGCCAACGGGCTCCAACTGGCCGACAGCAACCGGGTGATGCAGTTTTTTGGCGATCCCCGCCGGGAGCAGGATGCCGTCATCTTCATAGACGCCCGCAACGACGATCATTATCGGGCGGGCCACATTCCTGGCGCTTACCAGTTTGATCATTTCCGACCGGAGAATTACCTGACCAACGTGCTCCAGGTCTGCCTGACCGCGGAGCAAATCGTGTTCTACTGCAACGGCGGCGAGTGTGACGACAGCCTGCAAGCGGCGGTCATGCTACGCGACAGCGTTCCCATCCCGAAAGAGAAGCTCTTCGTGTACGGTGGCGGCATCACCGAGTGGGCCACCGCCGGCCTACCGGTCGAGTTGGGCGCCCGCAATAGCGGCCAGCTCACAAACCTGGTCCAGACCGCTGCCGGCCCCAAGCCATGAAGGCCTCAACTCCCAACCAGCCTGGCCGCCCCTTCGGCTTTCGGATTTCGGACTTCGGATTTCCCCTGCTCCGCTGGGCCCTGGGTCTCCTGTTCATCTACCTGGGGTTAACCAAGGTTCGCCATCCGGCTGAGTATCTGACGTTCCTCCAGGAGCAACTGCGGGTGACCGACCCAACCCTGGCGAGCCTGATAGTCAACACCGCGCCCTGGCTGGAGGTGCTCTATGGCCTGCTCTTGCTGAGCGGCATTGCCCGGGAAGTGGCAGGTCTGCTCGCAAGGTGGTGGCTGGGCTGCGTCTTCATCTTCATGGGTTTGAACAAGGCCCTGCCGAACCCGGAGTATTTCCTTAACCTCGTGCGCGCGTACCACATGGTGGATACCCCCTGGCTTTTGAACTCGATCGGCGCTGCTCTCCCCTGGTTCGAGGCCTACTGCGGCCTGCTGCTGCTGTTTGGCGTCGCGGTCCGCGGGTCCGCTCTGATGCTCATCGCCATGCTCGTTCCCTTCACGGCCATCGTGTTCCGGCGGGCGCTGGAGATCGCCGCCGCCGATCCCGAACACAAAGGTTTCTGTGCCGTGAAGTTTGACTGCGGCTGCGGGATGGGAGAAGTCTTCATCTGCCACAAGCTGGTCGAGAACACAGTTCTGTTGCTGCTGTCGACATGGCTGCTGACCGGTGCTGGCCGCCAGCTCTGCCTCCGCTTCAGCCTCTTCCGGGAGAAGGTCCAGGCCTCAGGGCAACCCGAGCCCGCAATTCCGCCGGCTGCTCCCACCTAAAACTGTAGCAGCCGACGTCAGTCGGCTCTAATCAGCGTGTTCCGAGCAAGCGCAGGTTTGGGCAGCAGGCCGAGAGGTCAGAGACTCCTGACGTCTTCTCCTACAATCTAAAACTGTAGCAGCCGACGTCAGTCGGCTCTAATCAGCCCGTTCCGAGCAAGCGCAGGTTTGGGCAGCAGGCCAAGAGATCAGAGACTCCTGACGTCGTCTCCTACAATCTAAAACTGTAGCAGCCGACGTCAGTCGGCTCTAATCAGCCCGTTCCGAGCAAGCGCAGGTTTGGGCAGCAGGCCAAGAGATCAGAGA
>CAIWJG010000449.1 GCA_903912925.1 uncultured Verrucomicrobia subdivision 3 bacterium
ATTCAGGATCACCAAATCGGCGGCCACCTGGGTCTGATACAAGTCGGCCGCGGTCAACTGGGCCGGCGCACCGGCGTCCGAATAGAGCAATAAGTGGCTCTCCAAAGGTCGATCCGCCACATTCAGGCCATGGGTGGCGAACAGCAACAGGCCGGACCGGCCCAGCATCGCCTTGGCATTGCCGAGTCGGGCTTCCAATCCGTCGTAGACCGGCGTCCGATCGCCGAATACCGACCTGAGGTTGTCCAGATCGCGTGTCACGCCCTGGAGCAGAGTAGCCCCCGGGAAGTCGACAATGCCCATTCCGGCAGCGTCCGCAATTTCACGATTGCGCCGCTGCCGCAGGAGGAACCAACTCATCAGCGAGGGTGCATGGCAGAGGGCAAAGGGCTCGTCCACGAGAAAGCGGGGTTGCACCATGGCGTCCTTTCCCCGCGGCTGGCGATCCGGTACCGTGACCAGGGCGGCGAAGGGGAAGTAGTGCAGGATGTGGTGGGGCACCACGACGACGGTTCGAGCGCCGCGCAACTCCTGCAAGACCCCCGCCGGCAACAACTCGCCGCCGAGTGTGTACAGCGTGTCCTGCCAGGTGTGGTCGAACCTGGCGTGTTCAGTTTGTTTGATTTTGCCGTGAATTGGTATTTTTTCGGATGCCTGATTCTGTTCCATTCTGATTTGTCTCGCGGAGCGGTCACGAAATCACGGAGGTAATGGAAGCATGGCTCAGTTTGAGTTTCGAAGTCCCCTGCGGAAACTGGCTGCATTCTTTAAAGAGAGCCGTGACAAGTGGAAAGAGAAATGCCAACAAGCCAAATATGAAATCAAGCTCCTCAAACGCAGATTCGAGAATCTACAGATCTGTCGCGACCAGTGGCAGCAAAGCTATCAACAAGCCGAGGCCCAACGCGAGCGACTTCAGGCCCGAGGCGAACATCTCGAAGCCCAGCATCAGCAACTTCAAGCTCAGGTCGAAGCCCTGTTAAAAAAGGGGGGCATCTTCAGCTAGCTTTGCCAGCACCACAAGTGGTCAACGAGACCACACCCACCGGACTGCCGCTTGTCGAATGCATCGCACCGGGAGACTGGGACACGCCGGTTGCGAACCATCACTATTCTCTGGGACAGATCGCCGGGGCCCTGTCGTTGAAGCTTGACTGTCGCGGCTCGTTGCGTGGCACCGCCTTGGCGACGGGATTGATCAACCGGCTGCTCGGCGGAGAACAAGAAGTACCCAGCCCGACCAGCGTCCGCAGTTGGCTGCTGCGCATCGGCTTGTACCAACTTCAACGGCCACTGGAGAAGGCCGGCGACTGGGTATGGATCGTGGATCACACCGTCCAGATCGGCGAACTCAAGTGCATGATCATCGTCGGATTTCGACTCGGTGTCTGGCAGCAACGAGAAGACCGCACGCTGACGTATGCGGATGTCGAGTTGATTGGTCTGTGGCCGGTGCGTACCTCGACGGGGGAGGTCGTCGACGGGCAACTCGAATCCGCCATCGCTCGCACGGGACTTCCAAGGCTGATCATCAGCGACGATGGCCGCGACCTGCATCGCGGCTTGGCGCTGTTCCAAGAACGGCACGGCGAGGTCGTTTGGATTTATGACATCAAGCACAAAACGGCCAGTCTGCTGAAGCGCGAGTTGGAAGGCGATCCGGTGTGGACGGCGTTCGCGCAGCGAGCCAACCAGATGAAGCGGCAGGTGTACCAGACAGAGCTGGCATTCAGCAATCCGCCTCAACAGCGTGGCAAGGCGCGCTATATGAGCGTGGACACGTTGGTCGCCTGGGGTGTGAAGGTCCTCAAGTGGCTGGACGAGCCACGGCCCACGGGGCGAGAACTGGACGCGGATCGGATCGCCGAAAAACTGGGTTGGCTGCGTGACTACCGCGAACCGCTCCGACATTGGGTGCAAGCGATGCAGGTGATCGAAACGGCCGAGACGCTGGTTCGCCGGGAAGGCCATCATGCGGAAAGTGAAGCGGAACTTCGCGAGCGGTTGCCACCCGTGGAAGCGGGTTCGTTGGCGGATCGTCTGCAGCGGAAGTTGCTGGAATTCATGAAGGAACAAGCTTTGCGAGTGTCCCAGACCGAGCGGTTGCCGGGTAGCAGCGAAGTGTTAGAATCAATCATCGGAAAATACAAGACAATGCAAGGTGAGCAGGGTCAGTTTGGTGCGACGAGCATGTTGCTAGCCATCGGTGCATTCGTCGGTCGTCTCACGGTCGGCGGCATCCGCACGGCGCTACAAACGATCCAAGGAGTGGCGTTGAGCAAGTGGGAGAAAATCAATCTTGGATCGACCATCCAGTCCCAACGTAAGCAAGCCTTCCCCAGCCCCAAACGCGGAATAGAAACGGGATCAAATCAATTGGCCTTGACAGGGACAAACTGAACACGCCAGTCCGGCCCCTTTTTCCTGCCTCCGCCAAGGTCTGGCAAAATGCGATGGTTGCGCGGGCATTCCCGTGCTGGCGGAAACGGGGCCATCCTTCGGCATGGGGACAGGCTTCTTCGGGATCTCAACCGAGTTGCCGGCCCCACAGCCCAACGTGGCGAGCAAAGTGCCACAACCCAGACCGGCGACCAGCAGCAGCTTTCTCATCGTCATCGCAAATCTCCCTTGACCGCCACACGGGGTC